>JANNAK010000230.1:0-12266 GCA_031384195.1 Gammaproteobacteria bacterium | reverse complement strand
AGGACGGAAGTCTCAAGGTCTATCGCAAACAGGCCGCGGGCGTAGTCCGCGACGTAGAGCGTACCGCCGTCCCGCGAAACCACCAGCCCTTGGGCAGAAACCAGCGCATCCGGTGCGAGCAGGGATTCAAACGTGCCGCGGGTGGAGTCAAACCGGAAAACGCTGCCGCCTTTGGCATCGCTTAGGTAGATCTTGCCGTCGGGCGCCAGCGCGAGGTCGCCCAACTGGTGTGCGCTGTCCTCTGGCAGCAACGCCCGGCGACGAACCTGCCCGGTGTCCAGGTCAAACGCGATCAGGCCACTGCGCCCGAGATCGGCCGCCGAGGCGCCGGTCATTTCTTCGACGCCGGCGTGCACCACCCACAGCAACCGGCGGCGACTGTCGGCCACCATTCCAAAGGGCGCCAGCAAGCCGCCGACCGCACCCCCGGCAAACGGCCGGACCTCGCCCTGTTTTGCCCGAACGATTGCCCGGGCGTGTACGCCGCCGAGGAAGTAGCTGCCGGTGTCCCGGTCGAAGGCGATCCCCTCGGCGATGAACGTGGTGTTCGGAACCATGAAGACCCGCCGGGCCCGCCCCACCGGCTCGCGATTGCGGGCAATCCGATCCTCCAGTGCGGCGAACGACGGCAGTGCGCGCAAGGGATTGAAATCGTTCTCCGCGGCCAGGTCGTAATACAGCCCCTGGCCTGCAAGCGAGCCCAGCGTGGCGACCGCGGCAGCCGTTTTTCCGGCCATCGCTTGTGCGCAGGCCAGGTTGTAGCGGGTGGCGGGGTGCCCGGGCCGCAACTGCAATGCCGACTCGAGGCGTTGCTGCATCCGGGAAAAATCACCCGCCCGATACGCCTCGGCGGCCTGCGTCCCCAACTCGCGGAAATCCTGGGCCGCGCGCCCAGGCACGAAGGCCAGAAGCAGCAGGATGGAAAGGACTCGGGCTGCGGAGCGGCACATTAAGTTAGGCTAGCATCATGTCTGCGCCATCCGCCGCCCACCCCCTGTCCTGGCCCGCCGTCTGCGGTCATCCGGGGCCCGCAAAGTGAACGGCGACCTGACGTTCGCGCCGGAACCCAGCGCGACCGACCCCAAGGCCGGGCGCCTCCACAAGGTGCTGGTCGTGGATGACGACCCGGAAGTGCACGCCGTCACCCGGCTGATGCTTGCCAGCCTGCGATATGAAGGCCGAAAGATCGAGTTGCTCCACGCCCACTCCGCGGCGGAGGCCAGGGAGTTCCTGGCCCGACACCCGGGCATCGCACTTGTGCTGCTGGATGTCGTGATGGAAACCGACCGTTCGGGGCTCGACCTCGTGCGGTACATCCGCGACGACCTGGGCAATTCCGGTATCCGCATCGCCCTGCGCACCGGCCAGCCGGGGCAAGTCTCCGAAAACCAGATCGTGTCGCAATACGCCATCGACGATTACGTCCTCAAGAGTGAACTAACCTACCTGCGGGTCCAGACGCTGGTGACGACGGCACTTCGCACCTACGAACTGCTGCGCCGGCTGGAGCGGAGCGAGTCGGACCTGCGCAAGGCCAACCTGGAGCTGGAGCGGCTGGCGCAAACCGACCCGCTCACCGGACTGTGGAACCGGCGGCGCTTTGACGAGGAGCTGAGCCGTGAGTGGCGGCGGCTGACGCGCGAGGGGCTGCCGGTCGCTGCCTTGATGATCGACGTGGACTACTTCAAGGACTACAACGACACCGCCGGACACCCGGCCGGCGACCTGGTGCTGGCGAGCATCGCCCGCGTGCTCGGCGACACCATTCGACGCGCGGGAGACTTGCTGTGCCGTTACGGTGGCGAAGAATTCCTGGCCATTCTCCCTGGGACCAGCCCGGCCGAAGCGCTGAAGGTCGCCGAATCGGTGCGATTGCAGGTCCTCGCCCTGGCGCTTCCTCACGCCCATTCGACGCACGCGCTGATCACCGTCAGCGTCGGCTGCAGCAACGCCCGCCCGAAGATCGGCAGCGATCCCGGCGCGGCGACGCTGGTGAACGCCGCCGACCAGGCGCTGTACAAGGCAAAACGAGCCGGACGCAACCGGGTTGAGTCTGCCGACCCCCTAGACTAAAGTCTAAGTCGGCAGTTCCGGCCGGGGCTGCGGCCCAGGCCTAAACTGGCAGTTCCGCTCGTCGTGGAGATCTCCATGCAGCATCTGGATTTGTGGGCGGCAGCTTGCCCCACTGGGACGCGTGCTCGGGTGCTGCTCGCCGGGTTGGTGCTTGGCCTGTGCGGCGCGGCCGCCGCCGCTCCAGAGATATCAACAATTCCGGTCGAGGTCGCCGACGGACGGGAACTGGCGGACTTGAGCCTGTCTGAACTCATGTCGATCGAAGTCACGACCGTGTCGCGGCGGGCGCAACCCCTGCGCGAGTCCGCCGCGGCGGTCTTTGTCGTCACCGGCGAGGAACTTCGCCGCGCCGGGGTGCGGACCTTGGCCGACGCCCTGCGCTTCGTGCCCGGCTTGCAGGTTCGACGGACCAGCGCCCAAGGCTACGCCGTAACATCGCGCGGGTTCTCCGGAGACAAGCTGGAAGTCCTGCTCGACGGGCGCAGCGTTTACACGCCACTGACCTCGACTGTATTTTGGGACACCCTGGACACTTACCTGCCGGACATTGACCGCATTGAGGTCATCCGCGGCCCCGGCGCGACTCTGTGGGGCGCCAACGCGATGAATGGCGTCATCAACATCGTGACGCGTGACGCGCGCAGCAGCAGCGGCACTGAAGTTCGCCTGGGTGGCGGCAATGAAGAGCGTGCCTACGGCGCGTTGCGCAGCGTCGAAAAACTCGGCGACGACGGCGCCGTTCGCCTGTTCGCCAAATCGCAGGAACGCGGCCCTTCGGTAAACGCCGACGGCGACGATTCCTGGGACGGCAACAGCCTGCAGCGCGCCGGCTTCCGCTACGACGGCGCCCCGGCACCGAGCCAGGGGCTGCAACTCTCCGGCGATGTCTACCACGGGCGCGCCCGAGCCAACGGTTTCCAGGGCAATGGCGCCCCCCTGCGGACCCACTCCGAGTCGCGGGGCGGGTTCCTTCAGGGTGCATGGTCGACGCACACCGCCAGCGGCAACGAGTGGAAGGTCGATGGTTCCTACACCGGCTACGAATTGAGGTATCCGACGGTGTTTGAGGAGCGGCGGCATTCCGGCGAGCTCGGTTTGCAGAACCAGATCGCGCTGGACGGCCAGACCATCGTCTGGGGGGGCGGCGCGCGGGTCTCGACCGACAAGACCGGCGGCGCGCCGCTGCTGCTGTTTTTTGACCCGGAGAGCCGCAGCCTGCAGAAGTACAACGTATACGCCCAGGACCAGATCCGCCTCGGCGAAGGCGGGGAGCTGACGCTGGGTAGCAAGTTTGAGCACAACTCGATCACGGGCTTCGAAATCCAGCCGGGCGCACGACTCGGATGGGTGTTGACGCCCGGGGTATTTACCTGGGGCTCGGTATCGCGCGCGGTGCGCACGCCCAATCGACTCGACAGCGACGTCCTGATTTTCTGCAGTTTTTCCGCCCTTACCAATCCGCCCTGCACGCAGGGTGAATCCACGCGCCTGGGCAATCCGGAGTTGAAATCGGAAAAACTAATTGCCTACGAAACCGGCATGCGCTACTGGAACGACAGGTTCAGCGTCGAACTGGCCGCTTTTTACAACGATTACACGGACCTGCGCAGTACCGAATCCGGCACCGCGCCGTTCGGCACCTTCGACAACAAGCTGGAGGGCCATGGCTACGGCGGTGAACTGACGGCCGCGTGGACTCCGCTCAGCTGGCTGGGACTGCAGGCGTTTTACGGCCTGCTCAAGATTGACGTGACCCCCGCTGCGGACAGCATCGACCAGCGCAGCGAAGCCAGCATCGAGGGCGGCAGTCCGCAACAGTCTGCTGGGCTGCGGGTCTCGGTCCGACCGCTGTCGCAGCTCAATGTTGAGGGATTCCTGCGCTACGTTGACCGCTTGCCGGCGGTCAACGTGCCGGAATACACCGAGCTGAACCTGCGCACCGGCTGGCGAGTGCGGCCGAATCTGGAGTTGGCCCTGGTCGGCGAAAACCTGCTGAATCCCAGCCACCCCGAGGCCAGCGTGGCGGTCGAGTTGCAGCGCAGCGTGTTCCTTGACCTGATCTGGACACTGGAATGAATCCACTCGCGATGCGGCCGGTGGTCGCGGTCCTGTTGGCCGTTGCCTTCGGGGCCGCGCAGGCGGCCGGGGCCGACACGATTCTCGAGTACAAGGTCAAGGCCGCCTTCCTTTACAACTTTGCGAAGTTTGTAAGCTGGCCCGCCGAAAAGTTCGCGAGCCCGCAAAGTCCGATTGAAATCTGTGTCCTGGAGCCCGATCCCTTCGGGGCTATCCTGGACGAGACGGTCCGCGGAAAGTCTGTGGATGGCCACCCCCTGTTGGTGCGCCGTGGCAGCCAGGTCGAAAGTCTGCGCGAATGCCACCTGCTTTACGCGGACGAATCCGACAGCCGCCGCGTCGAGCAAATATTCGGCCAGTTGGTGCCGAATTCCGTGATGACGGTGCACAGCGGCGACCGCGTCCTGGGAAGCGGCGTCGCGCGGTTTTTCCTGGATGAGCGCCGCATCCGGTTTGAAATCAACGCCGCTTCCGCCGAACGTGCTGGATTGCAGCTAAGCGCCAAACTGCAAAGCGTCGCGGTGATAGTCCGCAACTAGGACCCTTCCTTGCAACTCCTCACCCGGTTTCGCGACCTGCCAATCCAGCGCAAGCTGACGGTGGTCATGGTGCTGGTCAGTGCCACCGGCCTGATTTTTGCCGCTGCCATCCTGATCGCCTACACCTCCGCCAGCGTGCGGGCCGGGGCCCGGAACGACCTGGAAACGACCGCCCGCATCGTCGCCGACGCCACCGCGGCGGCGTTGGTGTTCAACGACGTCAGCTCGGCGCGCGACACGCTGGCAGCATTGCGGGCCAAGCCGGAAGTGATCGCCGCCTGCCTCTACCGGGTTCGACCCGGCGAGTCGGCCGAGCTGCTGGCGGTGTATGCGCCCGGCGAGCCGGTGACCTGCGCCGCTGGCGAGCACGTCAGCGCCGGCACCGTCAGTGAATCGGCGCGCCTGCTGGTCACCGTCCCGGTGACCCTGAAAGACGAACACCTCGGCTGGCTGACGATGACGCTATCCCTTGCCCGCCAGCAGGAAGCGCTCACGATCCAGATCGGCATCACGCTGCTGGCCATCGCCGTCAGCTTTGCCATCAGCTTGCTGCTGGCCTGGGCGGTCCAGCGGCTGATCTCAAAACCAATCCTGGACCTCGCCGAGACGGCGCGACGAATCTCGGACACGCGCGACTACAGCGTGCGTGCCCCGCCCTCGGCCGGGCGCGACGAGGTGGGCCAGCTGATAAAGGATTTCAACCAGATGCTGGAGCAGATCCGGCAGCGGGACGCGGAAGTTCGCGAGGCGCGCGATGCCTCGGCACGCGAGGCGCACGAACGCGCGGTGGCCAACAAGGAGCTGCAACAGGCGCTGCAGGAATTGCGCGACACCCAGGAACTGGTTCGCGCGACGGTGAAGAGTGCCGTCGACGGCATCATCGTCATCGATGCCAGTGGCGTGGTGCAGGCGTTCAACCCGGCGGCCGAATCCATGTTTGGCTATCCCGCCAACGAGGTCATCGGGCAGAACATCCGCATGCTGATGCCGCCCCCCTACGCCGGGGAACACGACGGTTACCTGCGCAATTACCTGACCACCGGCGTGCGCAAGATCATGGGCAGTGGCCGGGAAGTTACCGGCCGGTGCAAGGACGGCAGCGTCTTCCCGATGGACCTTGCGGTCAGCGAAATGAAGATCGGCAGCGAGCGCTGGTTTGCCGGCATCGTCCGGGATATCAGCATGCGCAGACACCAGGAAGGAGAACTGCGGCACCTCAACGACTCCCTGGGACAGCAGGTCGCCGAGACCCGTACTGCGCTGCAGCGACTCAAGGAAGCCCAGACCCAGTTGGTGCAGAGCGAAAAAATGGCGTCACTGGGAGCCCTGGTCGCAGGGGTGGCGCACGAGATCAACACGCCGGTCGGGGTCGGCGTAACGGCGGCCTCAACGCTCCAGAACAGCGCCGCCGAACTGAAAGTGCGCTACGAAACGGACAGCTTGCGCCGCTCCGACCTCGAACATTTCGTCGCCATCGCCGACGAATCGTCGAGCATCATCTTGCGCAACCTGCAGCGCGCCTCCGATCTCATTCACAGTTTCAAGCAGGTCGCCGTTGACCAGTCCAGCGGCGAACGTCGGTCGCTGGAGCTCAAGGGCTACGTCGAAGACGTGCTGGCGAGCCTTGGCCCCAAGTTGCGCCGCTCGGGGCACGCCGTAAAGGTCAATGCCCCGGAGCCCCTTGCAATCCTGACCTATCCGGGCGCGCTGGCCCAGATCCTGACCAATTTCGTCAGCAACTCCATCCTGCATGCCTATGCCCCTGGCCAACCGGGCACCATGACGATCGACTTGCTGCGCGACGGCGATACCGTGCTGCTTCGCTACAAGGACGATGGCGCGGGAATTCCAAAGGAAAACCTGTCCCGAATCTTTGACCCGTTCTTCACCACAAAACGCGGGTCGGGCGGCAGCGGGCTGGGCATGCATATCGTCTACAACCTCGTGACCCAGGTACTTGGGGGAACGATCGACGTCCACAGCACCGCCGGCAAGGGCACTGAATTCGTCGTCCGGTTCCCGGTGCAACTAAGCAAGGCGGCGGCATGAGCGACCGGCTGGAGTTCAAGCCCGACGACGACGATGCCGCGCCATCCGCACCGTGGCGCGTGCTGATCGCCGACGACGAGGAGGAAATTCATGGCGTCACGGCACTGGCGCTCAGCGGGTTCCAGTTCAAGGGACGTAGTCTCCAGTTCCTGCACGCCTATTCAGCGGCCCAGGCGAAGGAAATCATGCGGACAGAACCGGATATCGCCCTGCTGCTGCTCGACGTCGTCATGGAGTCCGATCAGGCCGGCCTGGAGGTCGTCGAGTATGTTCGTGGCGCCCTGGAAAACCCGTTTACGCGAATCGTGCTGCGCACCGGTCAGCCGGGACAGGCACCGGAACTCGAGGTCATTACCCGCTACGACATCAACGATTACAAGCACAAGACGGAACTGACGCGCCAGCGACTGCTCACCACCATCTGCACCAGCCTGTCGACCTACCGCGACCTCAAGGCGCTCGAGCGCAACCGTCGCGGACTTTCCATGATCATCGACGCCTCGGCGCGGATTTTCGAGTTGCACTCGCTTGAGTACTTTGCCCAAGGCGTGCTGGAGCAACTCTCGGCCCTGCTGTTCCTCGAGCGGGACTCGGTCGTGCTGCAGGCTTCAGGACTGGCGGCGCGCGGCGGCGTTGGCGAAATGACCATCCTCGCCGGCACCGGCGCCTTCAGCGCCATGGTCGGCAAGGACGGCCTTAAATTCCTGCCGCCGGAGATCCTGGAACGCCTCCTGGAGGCTCACACACCACCGAAGCGACATTTCGGGCGCAATTTTTTCGTCGGCCGGCAGGGCGGCCATGGGTCCGGGGAACTGGTCTTCTACGTCGGTGCCAACCGGCCGCTCAATCGGCCCGATACCGAGCTGATCCAGAAGTTCTGCGCCAACGTGTCCATCGCCCACCGGAATCTCGGTAAACTCGCAGCTGCCAGAGGCCGCCGGACTAAAGATCGTGAACGCTGACGCCGGACCTGCCCCCTGGCCCATCCTCGTCGTTGACGACGATCCTGACGTCCTCGCCATTACCAAGCTGGTGCTCGGGCGCTGGGACGTCGCCGGTCGCCCTTTGGCGATGGTCACCGCCAAATCCGCCGAGGAGGCGCGGGGAATCCTCGCCGGCCGCAGCGATTTTGCGCTTGCGCTGCTGGACGTTGTCATGGAGACCGACCACGCCGGCCTGGAGCTGGTCCAGCATATCCGCGACGAGCTTGGAAATTCGGCGATCCGGATCGTGCTGCGCACCGGACAGCCCGGCCAGGCCCCCGAATCCGACGTCGTGGCGCATTACGACATTGACGGCTACCTGGCAAAGACCGGCACCACGTCCCAGCACCTGCGCACGGTCGTCACCACGGCGCTGCGCACTTTCGACCTGATCCAGAAACTCGAGAGCCGACAGCTGCAACTCGAGCACACGAACCGGGAGCTTGAGCGTTTTGCCTTTGCTGCCTCGCACGACTTGCAAACCCCGCTGCGCAGCATCCTCAGCCTGGCGCAGTTGTTGATGAAGAAAACCGCGCCGCAGCTTGACGCCGACTCCCGCGAACTGCTGCAACTGCTGGTCGACAACTCCGGGATCCTGCACCGGCTGATCGAGGACTTGCTCGAGTACGCGCGGGTGGGCAACGGGCGGCCGGATTCCCGGCCGGTCCGGCTCGACGAGGCCGTCGCGCGCTGCCTGAACCTGTTGCAACCGCTGATTGCCGACCGTGGCGCCAAGCTCGAAGTGGAGCCGCTGCCGGAAATCGAAGGCAATGCGATCCAGCTTGAGTCCCTGCTCCGGAACCTGATTGAGAATGCGATCAAGTTCCAGCCCGGCCCGGAACCCCGGGTGGCGATTCGCTGCCGGTCCGAGCCGAAGGGCTGGCGGCTCAGCGTCGAGGATCACGGCATCGGAATTCCGGAAAAGCATCGCGCCGAGGTCAAGCAGATGTTCCGCCGCCTGCACTCGTCCGACCAGTTCCCCGGCAGCGGCCTGGGGCTGGCCCTATGCCAGAAGGTGGTCGAACTTCATCACGGCACGCTGGAACTCACGGACACCCCCGGCGGCGGAACCACGGTCGTGATCAACCTGCCCTTGCACCAACCCGCCATCACTTAGGCTTCAGCCGCCTCCACGCCGACCGTCGCTGGGCGCGTCGGGCTGGCGGTCAGGGTGGGCAGCGACAAATTTGGGACGCTGCCGGAGCGCCTCGGCGATCGCGGCGAGGCGCGGGTAGCCCCGGGGATCGCAGTGATACCGTTCGGCGTTGTAAATCTGCGGCACCAGCACGCAGTCGGCGAGCGTGGGTTCGTCACCGAACACACAGGCGCTGGTCGGCTGACGGGCCGCTTCGGTCTCAAGCGCCTCGAGGCCGCGCTGGATCCAGTGCCGGGCCCAGTCGTCGCGTTGGGCCTCGGTCACCCCCAGGACCTGAACCAGGTGCGTCAGCGGGCCGGTGTTCTGCAGTGGCTGGATGTCGGCAGCGATGGCGTGGCAGAACGCCAGGATCCGGGCCCGCTGCACCGGATCGCCCGGGAGCAGCGCGGGCGACGGAAACCTGGATTCCAGGTAATCGAGGATGGCCATGGACTGGCCCAAACGGAACTCTCCGTCGACCAGCAAGGGCACGCGGCCCTGCGGATTCAAGGCACGGTATTCGGGCTTGTTCTGCTCACCGCCGTCGCGGGTCAGGTGCACCGGCACATATTCGTACGGCAGCTGCTTGAGATTCAGGGCGATGCGGACGCGATAAGACGCCGAGGATCGCCAGAAACTGTAGAGCCGCAACATCAGGCCGGCAGCACGTAATGCTCGACCCGCTGGTCGATGGCGCCAAATATGCTCTGGCCCTGGGCGTCCAGCATTTCAATCCGGACACGGTCGCCAACCTTCAGGAACGGCGTCGCCGGCTTGCCGGAGCGCAGGGTCTCGACCGTGCGCACCTCGGCCAGGCAGGAGTAACCCACGCCACCGTCGGCGACCGGCCGTCCCGGCCCGCCATCGGCATCGCGGTTGGATACCGTACCGCTGCCGATGATGGCACCGGCCCCCAGCGGGCGGGTCTTGGCCGCGTGCGCCACCAGCGTGGGGAAATCAAAGGTCATGTCCACGCCGGCATCCGGTTCGCCCAGCTTCGCGCCGTTCAGGTGGGACACCAGCGGCCGGTGCAACTTGCCGTCGCGCCAGGCGTCCCCCAATTCATCCGGGGTCACCGCCACCGGCGAAAACGCCGACGATGGCTTGGACTGAAAGAACCCAAATCCCTTTGCCAGCTCGCCGGGAATCAGGTTGCGCAGGGACACGTCATTCACCAGCATCAGCAGGCGAATGTGGTCGGCACAGCGCGCGGCGGAGGTTCCCAGCGGCACATCGCCGGTGACTACGGCGACCTCGGCTTCCAGGTCCAGACCCCAAGCCGCGTCCGCCAGCGGGATCGGCTGATTGGGCGCCAGGAAGGTGTCGCTACCGCCCTGATACATCAGCGGTTCGGTCCAGAAACTCGCGGGCATCTCGGCTCCGCGCGCCTTGCGAACCAGCTCGACATGGTTCACGTAGGCCGAACCGTCAGCCCACTGGTAGGCACGCGGCAGCGGCGAGGCGCAGTCGGCCGGAATGAAGTCCATGGTGCCGGCGATTCGTCCGGAGTTCAGCTGGTCGGAGATCGCCTGCAGTCGCGGCGCACACTCGTCCCAGGCGTCCAATGCCATTTGCAGCGTCCGGGAAGAGTCCGGCGCCAAGGCGCAGGCCTTCAGGTCGCGCGACACCACCAGCAGCCGGCCGTCACGGGACCCGTCTCGCAGCGTGGCAAGCTTCACCGGCTATTTCCCCCGCCAGCTTTGGTGGTATTCGCCCCACTCCACCGGGGCCACCGGCTCGGCCACCTCCAGCGCATCGCGTGCGTCAATCATCACGGCGATCTCGTCCGTGCCGGGTTTTTTCTGCTCAAGCATGTGCTTCAGCGCGCCAGGATGGGGGCCGTGGGTGAAGCCGCCGGGGTGCAGGGTCAGCATGCCGGGGTGGATGTTGTCGCGCGAGAAAAAATCGCCCGAGTGATAGAACAACACCTCGTCAAAGTCGTCGTTGTTGTGGAAGAACGGCACCTTGATCGCGCCGGGATCGGTCTCGAAAGGCCGCGGCACGAAGGTACAGACCACGAAGCGGTCACCGACAAAGGTGGTGTGGGCCGACGGCGGCACGTGGTAGCGATGCGACATGATCGGCCGCAGGTCCTTCACGTTGATGCGCACCGGGTGCAGTGGTCCGTGCCAACCCACCGCGTCCAGCGGATTGTAGGGATAGGTCACGGTCGAGATTGCATTGCGACGCTTGATGCGCACATGCCACTCGCCTGGCTTCTTCGCCTGGTCCCTGAACGCCTCGTCGAGCCGCGGGTAATCCAGCATCGCCGGGTCGAAGATTGCATGCTCGCCGAGCAAGCCCTTGTCCGGCAGCGTGTAGTGGCCGTTGGTGCATTCGATCAGCAGCAGCGTGACCGGCGCGGCGCATTCCAGTCGCCACATCGTTCCCCGCGGCAGCATGACGTAGTCGCCGGCGGTAATTGACAGGTGCCCGTAGTCGCAGAACAGCTCGGCGCTGCCGGCGTGCACGAACAACAGCTCGTCGCCGTCGGCATTGCGCGCCAAGTGCGCCATCGAAGCCTTGCACACCCAATACCGCAAGCGCACCTTGGCGTTGTGCAGGACGTCGTGCGCATGCCAGGGCGAGGCGCCGTGGGCGCCAAGCTTGTTCAGGTCAAAGGCGCGTGGCCGCAGCGGCCCTTCCCAGTTCGTCCAGCCGGTGGGCGGGCGCGGATGATAGAGATGCGCCGCCGGGCCGAAGAACCCTTCCTTGCTGATCTCGCGCTCGTAGGTTCCCGCCGGCAAGTCGGCGTGTGCCTGACGCGAGGCCGTGCCCTCAACCACCGGGCGGTAAATCCACTTTTGGGACATGCATGCCCTCCGGGTCAGGCCGGCTCGCCGAGTACGCCGCGACGAATCTGGTCTTCTTCAATGCTTTCGAACAAGGCCTTGAAGTTGCCCTCGCCGAAGCCCTCGTTGCCCTTGCGCTGGATGATCTCGAAGAAAATCGGGCCGATCACGGCGCTGGTAAATATCTGCAACAGGATGCCCTCGGTCGGTGCGCCGTCGATCAGGATGCGCAGCGCCTTCAGTTTCTTCGCGTTCTCGCCGTGTTTCTTGACCCGGCCGCCGATTTTTTCGTAATACGTGTCGGGAGTGTCCATGAACACCACCCCGCGCCGCCGCAGCGCGGCCACGGTCTTGTAGATGTCCCGGGTCGACAGCGCAATGTGCTGGATGCCCTCGCCACGGTACTGGCGCAGGAATTCCTCGATCTGGCTCTTGTCATCGGCCGACTCGTTGATCGGAATGCGGATCTTGCCGCAGGGCGAGGTCATGGCTCGCGAGAACAGGCCGGTCTGCTTGCCTTCGATATCGAAGTAGCGGATCTGCTTGAAGTTGGCGATGCGCTCGTAAAACCCGGACCACAGGTCCATGTTGCCGCGCTTCACGTTGTGGGTCAGGTGGT
>JANNAK010000222.1:0-13419 GCA_031384195.1 Gammaproteobacteria bacterium | reverse complement strand
GAACCCGCGGCGGAAGTCGCACCAGAACCCGCGCCGCCAAAACCGGCGGTACGTCAGGTGGCCCCGCCTCCACCCCTGGTCCGCGCGCCACCAATTTCAATTTCCCGCCCGGCCGCGCCCGAACCGGGCCGATTCGAGCCGAGGCCATCGAAAGCGCCCGCGCATCCAGCCGCCGCGCTGCCGCCAGCAACAGCACCCGGATCGGCAGGACTGCTGCCTCCGCTGCGGATTCCATTTAGACCGGACCGACTCGACCCGCGGACGACCTCAATGCTGGAGTCCGTGGCCTCAAACGACTTCGGTGCCGCCTATAACGACGGAACGCTGGCGGCTGAACTTCTGGCAATCTCCAACCACACGCCAGTGCGCGACGTCCCCGAATCGCAGAGCCAGGTGCCCATGCAGCGCATGAGCCTCGCCGGTCACTACTTGACTGAGGCCATTGCGGATCCGCTGATTCCTGCGGAACTGAAGCAGCAGCACGAGACGATGCGGTTCCCGCTGGTGAAATCAGCTATCGCTGACGAAACATTTTTCACTTCCGTCACCCATCCGTTACGAAGCCTGGTCAACGAGATGATGCTGAAGTCAGCCACCTCGCGCGTGACCGGCAGCGGCGAAACCCGGCGCATCGCTGAATTGCTTCAGCAAGTGCTGGTCCAGTTTGATCTTGCGCCAAGCTTCGTGCGTGAAGCCATGCTGACCGCCAAGCCGCTGGGGGACGCACAAATGCGGGCATTTGCCGAGATGCAGCGCGAGCAGGCCAAGCAGCGGCGTGACTCGGTCATCGGCGAGGCCAAGCGTATCGTGGCTCATGAAATCGAGCGGACCACCTTCAGCCTTTCGGTGCCCGATTCAGTCACATCCTTCTTCACCCGCTACTGGGGCCCGGTGCTGATCAAGCGTCTGCTCGAGAACGGTAACGAGCATCCGCTCTGGAAACAGGGCCTGGAGATGATGAATGCGCTGGCTGACCAGGTGGAGCAGCGGGATCCCACGCAGCCGCCGCCGGACGAATGGAAACAGCTGTTGCAGCAATTCGTGCAAGCCATGACGGTCGCCGGAACCACCCCCCAGCGCATCCACGAATCCATCAATAGCCTCGAGGCCGCACGCCGCACGCCGCCGTTCGAGATCTGACCCGCACGTCAAGCCGCGACTGCGGCATGATGCACGCCCTCCACGTGCCGGATGTGTACCCATGATCACCGTCCACCACCTGAACAACTCGCGTTCGCAACGCATTCTCTGGATGCTCGAGGAACTCGACGTTCCCTACGAGATCAAGCGGTATCAGCGTGACGCCAAAACGATGCTGGCACCACCCGGGCTGCGGGCGGTCCATCCCCTTGGAAAATCTCCGGTCATCACCGACGGCGACCGCACGGTCGCAGAGTCCGGCGCAATCCTGGAGTACCTGGTGGAGCGATACGGCAATGGATCGTTAAAGCCGGTGCCTGGCTCGGCCGAGCACGACCGCTACCGTTACTGGCTGCATTACGCGGAAGGCTCGCTGATGCCATACCTCGTCATGCAGCTCGTCCTCAGCCAGGTTCCAAAGCACGTGCCGATGCTCATCAGGCCCGTTGCGCGCGCCATTGTCGGCGGTGTCGACCGGGGGTTCCTGGCGCCGAACCTGAAGGCACACTTCACCTACCTTGAGTCAGAAGCCGGCCGACACCCCTGGTTCGCCGGCAGCGAACTGAGCGCCGCCGACATCCAGATGAGCTTCCCGATCGAGGCAGCAGAGGCTCGCGCGCGCCGCTACGGGTTTGGCCCGAACCTGGCCGACTTCCTTGCGCGAGTCCGCGCGCGACCGGCCTACCAACGGGCCCTGGAAAAGGGCGGGCCTTTTTCCCTGACCGGCGCCAACTGACTTACGACAGGCAATAACCGGGAAACGTCCCTATTTCTTGCGGGCGGCGTGCTGGGCCAGGATGTCGGCGACCACCAGGCTCAGCCGCTTTGCCGTTGGCAAGTGCAGGAACTCATTCGGTCCATGGGCATTGGAGTGCGGCCCGAGCACGCCCGTCACCAGGAATTGCGCGGCCGGAAATTTTTCGCCGAGCATGCCCATGAATGGAATGGTCCCACCTTCGCCCATGTAGGCCGGCGGCCGGCGGAACCATCGTTTTGCGGCCCCGGCCACAGCCTGCTCCAGCCACGGCTGCAGTGCTGGGGCGTTCCAGCCGGAAGCGGATTTTTCGGTCTCGAACGAGACTTTGGCGCCGTAGGGCGGCTTGCCTTCCACCAGCTTCTTCAGGAGCTTGGCTGCCCTGGGGCCATTCAATGTCGGCGGAAGGCGCAGGCTCAGCTTTACCGATGTCGATGGACGCAGCACGTTCCCGGCGTTGGCGGTCGGCGGAAGGCCGTCGGCCCCGGTGATCGCCAACTGCGGACGCCAGGTGCGATTGAGGACAAGTTCGTGCAGGCTGGAATTGACCGGCTTCATGCCACGCACGTACGGAAACTTGTTGTACACCGCCCGGCCCAGCGTTTTAGCGACCTCGCGCGCCTGAGTGACGCGTTGCGCGGGGATTTTCACGTGGAATGCCTTGGGCTTGATCTGGCCGGTCTTCTCGTCTTCCAACCGCGAGAGGATTTGTCGCAGGACCCGGAAACTGGAGGCCACTACACCCGAGGCGTCGCCAGAATGGACACCTTCCCGAAGGACTTCGACACGGAGGTTGCCGCCAGCAAGCCCGCGCAAGCTGGTCGTCAGCCACAGCTGCTCGTAATTGCCGCATCCGGAGTCGAGGCAGATCACCAGCGACGGCTTTCCCAGCCGCCCGGCAAGGTGGTCGACATAGTAAGGCAGGTCGTAGCTGCCGGACTCCTCACAGGCCTCGATCATCACCACGCAGCGAGTATGCGGCCGCTTTTGCGCATGGAGCAGCAGCAAGGCGGCCAGCGAGCCAAACATGGCGTAGCCATCATCGGCACCTCCGCGGCCATAAAGCTTGTCGCCCATGCGCACGGGCGTCCACGGTCCCAGGCCGTCCGCCCACCCGGTCATTTCAGGCTGCTTGTCGAGGTGTCCGTAGAGGATGACCGTGTCCTGGGGGTTGCCACCGTTTGCCGCCGGCACATCGATGAAAAGCAGCGGCGTCCGGCCAGGCAACCGCACCACCTCAAGCACGGCACCCGGCAGGAGCGGCAACTTCCCGCGCGCCCATTTCTCAAAGAGGCGCACGGCGTCTTCCATGTAGCCGTTCTCAACCCACTTCGGGTCGAATAGCGGAGACTTGTTGGGAATCCGGATGTACTCCGTCAACTGCGGAACGATGTCGTCCTCCCACAGTTCCCCGACAAATCCTTGAGCCTGCGCGCTGTCCATGGCCATCACTTTCCCATGTAAAAAAAGTTGAGCTTGTTGCCGTCGGGATCTCGAAAATATCCCGCGTAAAACGTGTCGGTCCGCGCTCCCGGCGCACCTTCATCCCGGGCGCCCAGGCTCAGGGCCTTGGCGTGCAGTGCATCGACTTTTTCCTTGCTGCTGCACCCCAGGGCCACCATCACACATTGCCAACAGTTGCTGGTTGCTGGTCGTACGGAAGGGTAATGGCCACCCCCGGCTGCCCGGGCTTTCCCCAGGCGATGAACGTCCCGAAATCCATGACGCGGGTGGCGCCCATCACGCCCAGCAGCGCATCGTAGAACCGCGCAGCGCGGGCGAAGTCATTGGTCCCCAGTGTCACATAGCCGATCATCCTTGCCTCCAGCGTAGGTCGCGGGCGGCACTATCCCCGCCGCAGCGACGACGGTCAACTCTGCCGCCGGCTTGCGGCTGGGACACCTCAAAGCCTACCCTTGCCCATCTCTCCTTCCCGCACCCCGCCGTCCCGACCGCCACGAATTCATGACTTCCGGCAGCAAGACGCCCCCAACCCGACCTCCGCCAAAGGATTCTGGCGACGCCTGGAGCCGGGTGCAGCGCGAGGCCAGCGCAGCGATTCGCGGTGTCGACGCCGACATCGAGGAACTCGGCGACACGGCCGCAACCATGGCCGGGGCCACCGATGCCGCTTCGGAGAGTGCAGCCAGCAACGAGATCCTTGACCTGGTGAATTTCTCACTGGCCGCCGAACCAGATCGCGCTGACCTCTGGATGATGCGTTTCGAAATCCAGAAAACCCTCGGCATGAAGGGCGAATTCGCCAATGCCCTGCTGCAGGGCTGGAACCATCCGAAGCTTGGCCGCGTGCTGGACTGGATTCAGATCGGGAATATGTGGGAGGTGCTGGCTCCAGGCGAACCGACGCCCCAGGGAATCAAGCTGCCGACCGCCGTGTCGGCCCCGGCCACCGCGCCGTCCGATTCAGGCGGCACGCCGGCCGGCCAGCGACGCCGGTTCAGCGACACCGCGCTGACGCTCGCCGCGCGTGAACTAACCGTCCTGAGCAAGGCCTACGGCGCACTTCACTCGCGACCCGACTATTTCAAGCGAATGTCCGAGCGCCTCGGCCCCATGATTCGGCGGCCGACGCCGCTGTACTTTGCCGCACAAACCACCCAGATCTGGGGCAGCAACGCGAGGATTTTCTTCAAGCGCGAGGACCAGCGGCGGGTAACGCCGGAAGCCGAGTATGCCCTTGCGCAAGCCTGGCTTGGCCTGCAGATGGGGCGCGGCATCCTGATCACCGGGAACGATGTCGACGCCCATTCCCTCGGGCTGGCCATCGCCGCGAAGCAGTTCGGGCAGCAATGTACCGTGGCAGTGAAACCCCGGGAACTCGAGGACAAGGCGGCGCTCATCGCAAAGCTTCGCGCCTTGGGCGCAAACATCGAGACCACGTCCGATCCGAAGTGTGCGGATGACGACCCGCGAATTACGGCGGTCCGGCTGTGGCAGAACCAGAAGGGATCAGCCCATCTCGCCTTGAGCCTGGGATGGGGGCCCGGTCCGTTTCCAAGCATGGTCAATGATTTTCAGTCGCTCATCGGCCGCGAGGTCGAATCCCAGCTTCAGGCCACCGCCGCCGCCGAGTATCCAGTGACCCTCGTTGCAAGCGTGGGCAGCGAGGCCGACGCGATTGGCTTTGTCCTTCCCCAACTCAACAATCCAGCGGTAGAGCTGGTATTCGCGGAACCCGAGCCCGGTGGAATCAAGTCCTGGCGCCCCAGCCAGCGCATGCGGTTCTACAACGGCGCGCGCCGCGAACATTGCTGGCTGCACGCGACCAACCGTATCACCCATGTCGCCATTGCCGATTCCCAGGCTCTGGCCATGCAACAGCAAACCGGCAGCCTGGAAAAGATCCAGCTCAGCCTTGAGGACGCTCGATCGGTCGCGTTGGCCTCCCTGCTCGCCCGGCGATCCTCGGAGGCACGAAACCTGGTCGTGCTGGCGGCCTGAGACAGCGGCCTGTGGCATGAGCATTCGAGAGGCGGTCACGGTCGCGCTCCTTCACGGCGATCAGTTGCTCCTGACCCAGCGCAGCCCGCGATTGAAGGCGTTTCCGGGTTATCACGCATTCCCAGGCGGGAAGGTTGATCCGGCGGATCACGGGGAGGAACTGACGTCGCCGCTGTTCGCGGGACACCCGACGCGGCTGCTTCGTGCCCTGATCCGGGAGTTGCACGAGGAAGTCGGTTTCGACCTGCTCCAGGCCGCCACCGACGGGACCGTGCAATCGGTCCACTGCCTTGGCGAGGCCACGACGCCGGAGTTTGCGCCGGTCCGCTTTCGGACCTGGTTCTACAAGGTGACGCTCGGCCCGCACCGCCCCCGGCCCGAGGTCGTCCATGAGCCTGGCGAACTGGCCGGCTGCGAGTGGCGACCGGTCAAGGAGTGGTGGACCCGCTACGAGAACGGCCATCTCCTGGTTGCGCCACCGACGCGAACGGTTTTGCAGACCCTGGCCAGCGAAGTCGAAACGACAGTGATTGACGCGCTCAACCTTGATTTTGACCCGACCACCGAGATCCCGTGGGTTGAGCCGGTTGCCGGCCTGCGCATCCTGCTGGTGCGATCCAACACCTTGCCGCCGGCGGCCCACACCAACGTATTCTGGTTTGGTGGCAATGGCCATCCGCGGGTTCTGGTGGATCCTTCACCTGAAAATCGCGGCGAGCTCGATCGACTCTGCGCCAGGGTCTCCGAGTGGGGCGTGGACCTCGTATTCTTGACCCACCACCATCCGGACCACCGGGAGTACGCCGACGAACTGGCGCGGCGCTTTCGCGTGCCAATCGGCGTATCGGAAGACAGCGAGCGGCGTATTCGGGACCGGGGTGGCGCGGCTTACTTTGCCGGCATTGATGTCCGACGGTACTCGGAAGGTGATGTCCTGACGCATTGGCGCGGCGAACCGGTTCGATTGCTTGCCGTCCCGGGCCACGACGAGGGCCAGCTGGCACCAATGCCCGAGTCGCGGCGCTGGTGCATTGTCGGCGACCTGATTCAGGGCGTGGGCACCGTCGTGATCGCCCCGCCGGAGGGCAACATGCGGAAGTATTTCGCCAGCCTGCAGCGGATCATCGACCTTGATCCAGAGGTCATCATTCCCTCGCACGGCCTGGCGCTGGGGACGACGCACTACCTGAAGGCGGCGCTTGAGCACCGATTTGAACGCGAGAGAGTGATTGGCGGGCTGCACCGGGACGGCCGCAGTGAAGAGGATATCCTCAGCACGGTTTACCACGACGTGGATCCCCGTTTGCTCCCCCTCGCCAGGCTGAATATTCGCAGCCACCTTGAAAAGCTTCGCGAAGAAGCAGCGTTGACCTGAATCTGCCTGGGCCGGTGTGGAATTAGTCCCCGCGCAGAACCATTCGCAGGTCGACTTTCCCGTCCTTCAGAGTCTCGACCTTGACCGGCATGTAATCCCGGGTCGGCGCGATCCAGAACTTGCTGGTGCGCTTGGGATGGTCGATGCGCTGAACCAGGATGGTCTCGAATTTCCCCGCAGGAACCTCGATCTTTTCATACGCCGTGATCGCGAAGCGGTAGTGGCGGATGCTGCGGTCGTCCACCATTTCAAAATCGGCAGTACCAGGTTCCTTGGCGCCGACCTGGCCGAGCAGCCACAACCGGACCGCCTGCTGGATGGCAAACCGGTCCTGGGCGTTCGCGGGAATTTCCCGGACCCGACCCTTCTGGTCGGTGACGGTCCCGGCGCCTGTGTCGAATGCCAGTGAAAAGTCCTTTGACTCACCCTTGCTGCTGATGAACACGAATCGCTTCGGGACAACCTTGCCGCCGCTTACGCAAAACTCGCTGATTTCATGCGGCCTGCCGTAAAACATGCGCACCATGCCCACCGGATTGCTTCGGGACTCGTAGCGGTAGCAATCCGGTTCGGCGCCGGGCTTCAGCGTAATGACAATTTCCCCGAGGCCAAACCCGCGCCAGCTCGCCGAATAATTGAGTCGCAGGTCCGGCAGCTTGGGCTCAGCGGAGACTGCCGCGAGGGGCAGGCAGAGCAACAGGGCAGGAATCAGGAATCGCATTATCGAAACTCGGGCTCCAGGTTTTCGAGCGTTAGCGGCGCGGCCAGCGGCCGACCCTTGAACTGTACACCGTCGGCTGCCATTCGCAGCACACCGCGCGCCAGCCACGACAGCGCCTGCGGGTATATTTTCAACTCGATGTCAGTCATGGTCCTGTGCGCGAGGGACTGTTCGTCATCTTCCGGCCGGACGATGAACCGGCCCTGAATTGCGACCGGGCCGCCGTCCAGCTCCGCAGTGACGAAATGCACGCTGGCGCCGTGTTCGGAATCGCCGGCGTCCAGTACTCGTCGATGCGTGTTCAGCCCGCGGTGCCGGGGCAACAGCGAGGGATGGATGTTGAGCAGCCGGTGCTGCCAGCGGTGGATGAAGGCAGGCCCCAGGACCCGCATGAACCCGGCCAGGGCCACAAAGTCCGCACGGTGCTGCTCGAGCGCGCCAGTCAACGCCCGCTCGAAGGACTCTCGGTCGGGAAAACCGTCGTGTGGGATGGCTTGCGTGGGGACACCGGCCTGCGCCGCCCGCTGTAGGCCGGCAGCATCGGGCCGATTACTGAGAACGCACGCCGCTGCGGCTGGAATGCGATGGTCCTTCATCGCGTCCAGGATTGCCTGCAGGTTGCGGCCGCGTCCGGAAATCAAGACCGCGATTCGCGGCTCGGTCAACGGTACTGGACCTCGGATCGGCTGCCGGGCCGGATATCGCCCAGGATCCAAGGATGCTCACCGAGGCGTTCAAGCTCCGACAGCACCACCCGGGCATCACCGTGGCTGACGACGAGGATAAAGCCGACGCCGCAGTTGAAGGTGCGCCGCATCTCGGCGTCCTCGATGCCGCCCTGCTCCTGAATCCAGTCAAACACGGCTGGCCGCTTCCAGCTGGAGAGGACCACGCGAGCGACGCAGCGCTTGGGAAGGATGCGTGGCAGGTTCTCGGTAATGCCGCCGCCGGTGATGTGGGCCATTCCCTTGATGCTGGTGCGCGACAACAGGTCCAGCACCGGCTTTACGTAGATGCGGGTCGGCGCCAACAGTGCCTCGCCGAGCGTCCGGCCGTCGAAGCGGCGCGAAAGCTTCTGGCGGCTGCGTCCCAGGACCTTCCGGATCAAGGAGTAACCGTTCGAATGCGGACCGGAGGACGGCAGGGCAATCAGGACATCGCCGGGGGCGATGCGGCGACCATCAATGATCCCGGTTTCTTCCACCACGCCGACCGAGAACCCGGCGAGGTCGAAATCGCCCTTCCGGTACATTCCCGGCATTTCAGCAGTCTCGCCTCCGACCAGTGCGCATCCGGCCTGGCGGCAGCCCTCGGCGATGCCCCCAATTACGGTCGCCGCCACCTTGCGGTCGAGCTTGCCGGTGGCGTAGTAATCCAGGAAGAACAGCGGCTCGGCACCGGAGACCAGAATGTCATTGACGCACATCGCCACCAGATCAATCCCCAGACCTTCGTAGCGCTTGGCCTGGATGGCCAGCCGCAGCTTGGTGCCAACGCCGTCAGTGCCGGAGACCAGCACGGGACTGCGGTACTTCGCCGGCAGGCGGGTCAGGGCACCGAAGCCACCGAGGCCGCCAATCACCTCTGGCCTCCAGGTCGGACGAACCAGGGCTTGAATGTCGTCCACGAGGGCGTCGCCGGCGTCGATGTCGACGCCCGCGTCCCGATAGGTCAGCGGCTTTTTGCGCGGCATGCTTCAGGGAGATGGACAGGGGACGCGCTATGTTATCGTAGCCGCGCCCCTGTTTTTGCAGAATTCGTGAGAAAAATCGCGTGGTTCGCGTTGGCCGTCGGCCTCTCGACCGTCTCCGGACCGTCGGGGGCCGTGCCGATGCGCGAACTTTACGATGCCATCGTCCCGGTGGCCGACCAAAGTCCGCGCCTGCGCGAACCCGCCCTGCGTCAGGCGCTTGAAATCGTGATGGTCCGGGTCAGCGGGATGCGCGATTTCGCGTCCAGCACCGGGGCCCCTTTGCTCGATCGGGCCAATGCACTGCTTCAGGGGTATGGCTATGAGTCTGGCGCCGCAGGCCTGCAATTGAAGGCGCGCTTTGACCCCCGCGCGATCGACCGTTCACTGCGCGAATTGGGCCTGCCGGTCTGGGGCATCAACCGGCTGTCGCACCAGGTCTGGATTGCCATTCGCAATGACGGCCAGGCCAGTGCCGTGCTGGATGCCGGCGGCGCCGCCGCGCGGACGTCCGCCTTGCTGGCCGTCGCCAACCGGCGGGGGATACCGCTGAGCTTTCCGGACCTGGACGGGACCGACCGGCAACTGGCGAAGTTTGGCTCGATTTGGGACGGCGACTTCACGGGAATCCGTGGCGCCGCGCGGCGCTACAACCCGGACGTCCTGGTGGTGGTGCGAGTCGGTCGCGAGGGCGATGCCTGGCTGAGCCGGTTCACGCTGTTGCTCGAGGACGGACAAGAAGAGCAGTGGAGTCAGCGGCACGACTCGCTGGAGCAATCCTTGGCCGAGGGCATGGACGAGCTCGCCGACCGGCAGGCACGGCGGTTCGCCGTCCAGACCGGCACCCAGCAAGAAATCCAGATCGTCGTCACCGGAATTGGCTCGCTGGAAGACTATGCACGGGCGTTTGATTACCTGAGCCGGCTGAATCCGGTTCGCGCCGCGTTCGTGGAGGAAGTCGGTGCCGGGCAAGTCCGGTTCCGGCTCCGGGTCGAGGGCGATCCGCAATTGCTGCCCCGCGTTATCGCGGCCGGGTCGCTACTGCGCGAGCAGGAAGGCAATCCGGCAAGCGGACTGCGGTACACGCTGAGCCGCTGACCTGCACGCCTGGGGATGAGAGGCCTGCAACTGCCGCTCGGGGTCCAACTGGCGGACCGCGCGACGCTCGACAGCTACTTCACCGGGCCCAATGTCGAGCTGGTGGCGGCGCTGCGCGCACTGAGCAACCCCGCCAGCCGCCCGCTGCTGTTCATCTATGGGGCCGTTGGTTCAGGCAAGACTCATCTGCTGCAAGCCCTGACCGCGCAGGCCGCCAGCAATTGTGCCGCCGCCTACGTGCCCCTGCGCCAGTTCGAGATGGAAGTACCGGACGTGCTCGAGGGACTGGACGCACTCGACCTGGTTTGCCTGGACGACCTGGATGCGATCGCCGGGCGCCAGGAGTGGATGCTTGCCGTCCTGCGCTTGCTCGACCAGCTCCGCACGCGTGGGGCCAATGCCGTGGTCTCCGCCGGAGCCGCACCCGAGCGCCTCGCACTTGCCCTCCCCGACTTGGTAACCCGCCTGTCAGCGGCGGCCGTTTTTGGCCTCAAGCCTCTTAACGACTCCGATCGCCAGCGGTTGTTGCAGGAGCGGGCCGCGGAACGAGGCCTGCAGCTGGCAGAAGATGCAGGCCTGCTGCTGCTGGCCCAGTTACCCCGGGACACCGGCTCCCTGCTGCTGGCGCTGGATGAACTGGACCAGGATTCGTTGCGGGCCCAGCGCCGGCTCACCGTTCCCTTTGTCACGGATTGGCTGCGCCGCCGCGCCGTCGCGAATCGGATACATCACGGGTTCCGCTAGGCGCGCTGGTTCCGCGCCTCGGCCACCCGTACCCGGACGAACAGAACCAAGCTGCAGAACTCCAGGACCGCCGTCAGCGCCAGCGCGTTCGCCGCCCATTCTCCGCCAATGGCCTCAACCAGCAGGCCACCTGAATAAAACACCATCAGCAGGCTCGTCGCCGCGTAGGTGTACGACTTGCCGCGCCACAGCCCGGGCAATGGCACCGTCAGCGGCAGCACCAACCAGGCGCGTTCCCAACCCAGCCATGCCGGAATTCCGGCGATCAGGATCAGGTGCAACGCCAGTACAAACCGGCGAAGGGCGGCGCTGCGCATCAGGCGGCACCCAGCTTCACGCTGATTTCGGCCACCCGCTGTCCGAGGGCGCGACAGAGTGCCTCCTCGTCCCGGCTGAGGCCGCGTGGCGTGCTTGCCATTCCGGCGACATGGCTCGCGCCGTAGGGAGTACCGCCGGCCTGCGTGGCTATCAAGGCGGGCTCGGTATAGGGAATCCCGGTCAGCAACATTCCGTGGTGCAGCAGGGGCAGCAACATTGAGAGCAGCGTGCTCTCCTGCCCGCCGTGCAGCGTCCCGGTCGAGGTGAACGCCGCCGCCGGCTTGCCGGCCAGCACACCAGACAGCCAAAGCGAGGTGGTGCTGTCGAAGAAGTGCTTGAGCGGTGCCGCCATGCTGCCGAACCGGGTCGGGCTGCCCAGGATCAATCCGTGACACTCCGCCAGATCCTCGTGCGTCGCGTAGGCCGGCCCATCCACCGGAACCTCGGGCATTGGCGGGCGACTGGTGTCCGCAACCACCGGCGGCACGGTCCGCAATCTGGCGGCGACCCCATCCACCCCCTCCACGCCCCTCGCAACCTGACGCGCCATGGTCGCCACCGACCCGTGGCGGGAGTAAAACAGAACCAGAATTTCCCTCATCCCGGCATTCTAGGACGCCAGCCGATGTCCGTGCTGCTAGGCTGCGCCGATATCGGCCGCAACCGGTCACCGAAACGCCGGCGCGGCCCCGATTCCATTACAGGAGGAGAGCCGTGCACGCCCATGAATCCCTGATTCACCGCTTCTACACGGCGTTCCAGAAACGCGACGGTGCGGCCATGGCCGACTGTTACCACCCCGATGTCCGGTTCTCCGACCCGGTGTTCCCGGACCTGCACGGGAAATCCGCCGGCGGAATGTGGCGGATGCTCTGCGAAAAAGGCACTGATCTCAAAATCGAATTCCGGGACGTGCAGGCCGATCTCCATTCCGGTCGCGCCCATTGGGAGGCTTGGTACAGCTTTAGCGCGACCGGCCGGCCGGTCCACAACATCATTGACGCCACATTTGAATTTCGCGATGGCAAGATCATTCGGCACGTTGACCAGTTCAGCTTCCATCGCTGGTCCGGTCAGGCGCTGGGCACCGCAGGGAAACTGCTCGGCTGGACCCCGCTGCTGCGGAACAAGGTCAGGGCCATGGCGGCGAAGAACCTCAAGTCGTTCCTGGCTCAATAAGCGCCGCCGCGAACCCCGCACGGACGTTGACGGCCCTAGAACCGCTTCAGCAGGCTGGCAAAACCAACCAGTCGATCGTATTGAATGTCCGCACCCGCATTGGAGCGCGCCGACTGCAGTTGCAGGTCCACGGACAGCGACGGCGAGAACGACCGGTTGATGCCCAAAGTCGCTATCTGCGTGTCAGCGTCGAGGCGGTAGGCAAATACTCCCGCGGCGAAGCCGCCATACGCATCATCCAACTCGATTACTTCGGCCGCGTCGGCGACGGAATAATTCGGCCCTGAATTTCCCACCCTTGCCGAGGTCGAGACAATGTCGCCTCGTCGGTACTGGTACCCGCAGTAGACCGCAAGCCGCGCGGTCGCACGCCAGTCCACGTCCAGGCTGACGGCGCGATTGGCCAGGTCAAATACACGGCTTGCGGACTCACGTTGGGTCCCGGCGATCGAGAGTCGCGCGCTGATCAGGGTGCTAACCGGCTGCATCAAGAGAAGACCCACCTGGTACTCGCTGCTGTCCCGGATGCTGCTGTTGAATTCCCACTGTGCGGCCGAAGCCGTCAGCGCCATCGTTGGGGCGTAGAAGCCGCCCTCGGGCCGGTGGACCAAGCGTACCGAACCGATCAGCTTTGCGTAGTTGAGCGCCTCGTAATCCGTCACAGCTTCAACCCGCAGGCTTCCACGCAACTGAAGGATCGTGTTTCGGCCCAGAGCAAGAGCGTTGCCGACTTGAACCGCGGCATTAACCAAGCCGCTCTCGCGCTTGGCACCATTGGCGAGCCAATTGCTGACGTTGTCGTCATAACCGACGCCCAGCTCCCCGGCAAACCCGAATCCTGATCCCTCGACCGCCAGTACGGGGAACGGGCACAACAACATCGCGGCACACAAAATCCAGTACCGATACCCCTCCAAGCGAAATCCCGTCTGGCGCAT
>JANNAK010000161.1:0-13792 GCA_031384195.1 Gammaproteobacteria bacterium | reverse complement strand
CATGAGGACCGCGCCAGCATGGCGGTGGGTCTGGAAGTGCGGGTGCCGTATCTCGATCTGGACCTCGCCACCCAGGCGCGCCAACGGTCACGACGCGAGGCCATGCCCTACGGCCGCCGCAAGCATCTGTTGCGAAAAATCGCCGCGGACCAAGTGCCGGCCGAGGTGCTTCGTCGTCCCAAGAGTGGCTTCCAGATGGATGGTTCCCGCTTTGTCCTCGAAACTTTGTCGGGAGAGCTGGACCGCTGGCTGAACCCAGACGCGGTACGCGCCGCCGGCCTGTTCAATCCGACGTTCGTGGAGCAGGTTCGCCGCATGCCCCCCGGACGCCATTTGCGCTGGCATAGCTTTATTCTGTTTCTCATGCTGCAGTCCCATATGTGGCTGCAGCAGTTTGAAGGCAGTAATAATGCGGCCCCGTCAGGTCGCCCAGGTGCGGAATGAAACGAGCCATTGAACCGGTTGAACCCAGACCAGAGGACGCAACGCGATCCCGGATTCGTGATTTCTGGACGCGCAACGTCAATGCCGAAGTGCTTTTCGGGAGGCGCGTCTCCGCCGGGGATCGCGGCACCCCGGAGTATTTTGCCGACCTCGAGCGACAACGTTACCGCTCCCACCGCCACCTGATCCCGTGGATCTCCGGAATGGAGCCGGGTCGCTCGGTGCTTGAAATCGGCTGTGGCGTCGGCATGGACAGCCATCGCATGGCACGGCACGGTCTCGACGTAACCGGCGTGGATCTGACTGAAATTGCCGTTCAGACCGCCCATCGGCGCTTCGAGGCCGAGGGGATCGAAGGGAGTTTTCTCAGCGCCGACGCGCTTCGCCTGCCGTTCGCCGACGCCAGCTTTGATTATGTCTATTCCTTTGGCGTTCTTCATCATGCCCAGGACACGGCCGGAACAATCCGGGAACTGCACCGACTGCTCAAGCCAGGAGGCGAAGCCCGGATAATGCTGTATCACCGGCGGTCGCTGAATGAACTGGTGCACCGCTTCTTGCGTGTCCCCTTTGAAGAAAAACACGAACTGTGCCCGGTGGTTCGTCGATTCACCAAGGCAGAAGTCCGGGCGATGTTTTCAGGCTTCTCGGCCACCCACCTGCACCTGGACTTCGTATTTGGCGAAGGCTACGGGCTGATTTTCCGGCTGACCCCGGACTGGATTTATCGCGCGCTGTCGCGTCATTTCGGCTGGCACCTGATGATTCGGGCAACGCGGTAGGCCGCGCACAAATGGCGGAAAACCCACAGGCACGGTTCGCATTGGCATCCCGTTAACCCTGTCACGCAAGACAATGATGCTGGCTTTGCGCCTTGTGGTGACAGCCACCTTCCTGAGCTTCCTGCGCATCTACTGGATTGCCTGGGCCGTTGGTTTGGTATCACCCGGGCAGGTCGGCGACCTCGCGACGGTCGGCACCAATTTGAGCCGACGTGGGGTCGACTGGCGCGGAACGGTGGGGCGCTCATTGCTGGACAAGGGAATCACCCTGTCCGTGATGCTGTTGTTTGCGGCAGCGGCGCTGGCCGATACCTGGCACAGGTCTTCGCCGCTATAGATGAATTTCCGCTACCTGCCCGGCCAACACACGCTGTTCCGGGGCATCGAGCAACTGGTGCCGCGACAAATCCTGACCTGGAAAAGCGGCCGAGGGCCGAGCCGCTCGAGGCATTTGCCGAATTCGAGTGGCAGAACAAAATGGTCAACGACCTGCTTTGGCATGAGGACCGCGCCAGCATGGCGGTGGGTCTGGAAGTGCGGGTGCCGTATCTCGATCTGGACCTCGCCACCCAGGCGCGCCAACGGTCACGACGCGAGGCCATGCCCTACGGCCGCCGGCCTGTTCAATCCGACGTTCGTGGAGCAGGTCCGCCGCATGCCCCCCGGACGCCATTTGCGCTGGCATAGCTTTATTCTGTTTCTCATGCTGCAGTCTCATATGTGGCTGCAGCAGTTTGAACAAGGTAATAATGTGACTGGAACGAATTGACGGGATCCGGCATGACCTCAAGCGAGGCAGGAGCACTGAATTCCGACCGGGATTTGGACCAGACCGGAAGTCGGCCGATCCCGGCCCGATGTGCCAGACACGAGCCGCGTCAGCCGTGAGTGAAATCACCAGGTCCGGTCGCAGAGATCCGCGCGAGTGGCGTCAGCGACTGCGCGAGGAGCCCTACCTTATTATTCCCGGGCTCTGCGCCGCTTTGAGAGGCTGGTGGTACAAGTTTTGGCTGCCGCTGTCGGGTCGGCGGTTCAAGGCGGGAGCCCGACTTCGGGTGTACGGCCCATTGACCATATCCGGGCCTGGCCGTGTTGAATTCGGCAACGATTGCCTCATCATCTCCAACGCGATTCGGCCAGTCTGCATACGCACCCTGACCCCGTCCGCACAGGTCACCCTCGGGGACCATGGCGGCCTGAATGGGACTTCAATCCAGTGTCTCGAGCGCGTCGAAATCGAATCCCTGAGCAATATTGCAGACGCGTACATCAGCGACACGGCGGCCCACGTACTGGACGCCGACCGCCGGCGCCGCTCGGCCATGGAGGCCGCCCATGCGCCCGTGCACATTCGGAAAAACGTCTGGATTTCCGTGCAGGTGGTGGTGCTTCACGGCGTGACCATCGGCGAGCACAGCGTCATCGGGGCCTGTTCGTTAGTCCGGGATGATGTGCCTGCGCGAGTATTTGCAGCCGGAAATCCTTTGCGAATTATCCGAGACATCCCGGGTGCCTGAGCGCGGCGCCGCGGCGGTGTTGCGGGTCGGCGCGACCCTGCTGGTGCTCGCATTGCTCATTGTGTGGAGCGACCCCCAGTCGTTGGTCCAGGTGTTGGGTGACGTCGCACCCATGCTTTGGCTCGCGGCGGCACTGGTCATTTCCGGCGCAACGCTCGCCGGCGGACTCGGGCTCCATCTTCTGCTGCGTAAGTCCACAGGTCGCGATTTTCGGGATTTCCTGCCGGTGTACTGGGTCGCCTGGGCGGCGGGGCTCATCACTCCGGGACAGATCGGCGACATGGCAACCATCAGCCTGATCCTGAAGCGCCGCGGCATTGACTGGCGGGGCACGCTGGGTCGCTCGCTGCTGGACAAGGGCGTTTCGCTGGCCGTCATGGTCGGCGTAGCCGCCTGCGGCATCCTGAGCACCTGGCATGTCATGTCAGCAAATACCAGCACCGTGCGCTGGGCGCTGATGGCCGCGCTCGGAATCGTCGCCGTGCTCGCCGCCGGCCTGATCATCCAGCGTCATCCCCGGTTGCAGCCGATCCGATCCCACTTGTTGGAGATCGCGGCGAGCTTCCTCGATACCCTTAGGTATCAGCCAGGCGCCGTTGCGCTGAATTTTCTTTTGACGCTCCTGAAACTGATGCTGATCGGCACCGGCTACTGGCTGATGCTGCGTGCCTTTGGCGCTGAACCTCCAAGTATCCTGACGACGACGGCGTTGGCGACCGCCAGCGGGCTCCTCGCCTACCTGCCGGTCAGCTTCAACGGCATCGGTCCAGTCGAGGTTGCCGGCGTGGCCCTGTTCGGCATCCACGGAATTGACGGAACAGTGGTGCTCGCAAGTTATCTGGCGCTGCGCGCCACGGTTCTGGCGCTTGCCTGGATTCCTGCCGCCGCCGTGTTACTGACCTGGCGCGCGCGGCCGCCGACGCAGGAACAGGTATAGCCTCTCGGTCAGACGCAGCGGGATTTCTACGGTCGGCTGGGCAGCGTCCGCGTCCGACCAGGCAATCGAGAATATGTCGTTGGCAAGCAGCAAGCGAAAGGGCGTCAGGCTCAGGACCTCCAAGAGGCGGCCGGCCCAACCCGCAAGGGCGGGGTAGAGCTTGTCGCGCTGGTCCGCGAATCCGCCGGCTCCACGCCCCCAGCGCGCCTGCGCGGGCATCAACTGTTCGAGCCAGATCCTGGCACCGAGGCGTGCGCGGCTGAGACTTCGTGCCAGCCCCGCAATATCCTGCTCGTTGATGTGCACTTTTCGCTCGATGTCGCTGCGCGGATTTTTCGGCAGCCCCCACAGGATCCAGCGAACCATCGGATATCCGATCTCGTAGACCCATCGATTAGGCAAGGTGTGGATTACCGCATACCCCTGTGGCGACAACACACGCCTGACCTCGGAAAACATGGCGTCCAGTTGCTCCGGGGTCAGGTGCTCAACGATATCCAGCATGCTGACCCGGTCAAAGCTCTCATTGGCGAACGGGAGCCTTGCTGCATCACCACCGACCAACTCCATGGTGCCATTCCCGCTCGCAGCCGGCGCATCGCGCAATTCCCTGGCGATGGCCAGCACTGACGGCGAGAAATCCAGACCCACGGCCCAGCCGCCGCTGGCCCGGACGTAGGCCGGGACCTCGCCGCGCCCGCAGGCGATGTCCAGCACCCGCAGGCTTGGTCGAAGTTTCATCAACGCCAGCGCCCGCGCCACCCTCGGCCGCGGGCGCCGGGAATCGGCGTGCGCATCGCCGAGTTGGCCCCAGGCGCTCTTTATCCATTGATCGTCATAGGTCGAGGACGGAACCGGACCTTTCTTCCCGTCACCGGCCGGCGACATCGTCACCCTCGCTGGAGTCTGAAAGGGACGAGGGCAATTGCTCGCTTAGCCCGATGGTCACACGACTGCTCTCGATGTCGCTGAATCCGGACGGCGCGCGTTCTCCGCCGCTGGCCTCGGCGACAAAGGCAGCAAGCTGGCCCCGGTGCCCAAAGTCCGCCGACCAGCGCCAGTCCCGTACGCGACGGGATCCACGACCCAGATCAAGCGCCCGGAAATCGGCGAGGCGCGCCGACTTGCCCTCTCCGAAGATCTCGATGAACTCCCGGCTGGTCACGCCGCTGCCATTTGAGAGGTAGCGAATGTCCCCGAGCGACCCGTCACCGAACTGCAGTTCAATGTGGAAATTGTCCTCGTTCAGGAATGCGGGTGAAATTCCGCGGAGGCACTTCACGGAGGCGGCGGTCACCGGAGCGCCAATCATCCAGCAGCAGAAATCAATGTAGTGGCACGCCTCGCCCAACAGGACCCCGCCGCCGGCGGCCGGATCATGAAGCCAGTGTTGCGGCGGCCGGTATCCCACATTGCCGCGATAGCTGATCGACAGCGGCTGGGAACGGGCTTCAAACCACTTGCGCATCTTCACGGCGGTGGGGGCATACCGTCTATTGAATCCGACTTTGAGCACACGGTCGGATTTTGCTGCAGCGGACTCCACTGCAGCCAACTGGGCACGCGTAAGGGCAAGCGGCTTTTCTACCAGCACGTGTTTCCCAGCCAGCAACGCGGAAGCCGCCAAATCCGCATGGGAGTTGTGGCGGGTCAGCACGATGACAGCGTCGGTATTCCCGTCCTCAATGATCGCCTCAGCACTGGAACTGTTGAAGGCGAAGCCGTATTTGGCGCTAAGCGCTGCCGCCTTGACGCCGGTTGCCGAAGCGATTCCGCGCAGTTCCACGCCGGGCAACCGGGCCAGCGCCGGGATGACCTCGTTGGTCGCATGGCTGCCGGCACCGATGACCGATACGCGCAATTTGCTTCCGCTCTTGCGGACGGACACTGGCTTTGAAACAGGGTCCGGCGCCCTGGACCCAAGCTCCACCGCGGCCGTCACGTTGTAGCGCAGTACAACGGCTGCCGAGTCCGCATTCCCGGACGTGATCAGGTCGAAAGCGCCCGCGGCATCGGCCAATGAAAACTCATGGGTCATCAGTTGTCCGGGCTCGACCCGGCCGCTAGCCAGCAATTGCAGGAAGGCGTCGGCGTTCCGGCGCTCCGACCAGCGCACCAGGTCAACCGGATAATCCTCCGAGGCCAGCTCGTAATTCGGGTCGTCCGCGCCCGGACCGCAGGAGAACGCGGTCATCAGGTGCAACTCCTTGAACAGGTAGGTCTCGCGCGGAGCCGTCATTTCGGTCCGGCCAAGCACCACGACACGACCACGTCGCCGCGCCAGTTCACCGGCCAGAGCCACCGGCGAGTTGTCCGGGGCGCTCGCGGTAATCAGCACCAGATCCGCGCCTTCTCCGAGTGACCACGCATTGACCGCACTCGCCAGCTCAGAGCCGGTCACGGCGGCCGGTCCGTACCCGAGTTTCTGGAAGAACTCGACTCGCCGCGGATCCCGGTCAATTCCATACACCTGCCCGCCGGCGGCGCGGACCAACTGGGCGGCCAACAGGCCGAGCAGCCCCAAGCCAATAATGACGACACGGTCACCGATCGCCAGATCACCCACCCGCAGGCTGTTGAGCGCAATCGAGCCGATGGTGGTGATCGCGGCATCGCGCAAGTCCACGCCGTCCGGTACGGCGATGCAAAGCTGGGACGGAACACAAACGACTTCGGCATGGTGGGCAAAGGCCGCTCCCATGCACGCGACGCGATCGCCGACACGGAGATTGCCCACTCCGGGGCCGACCGCAATGACCTCCCCGGCGCAGGAATAACCCATCGGTATCGGCATGTCGAGGCTGCGGCTGGCGGCCTGATAGGCCTTCAGCAGACCCTGGTTCCGAACGACATTCAGGACCTTTCGCACCTGCTCCGGACGGGCGCGCGCCTTGCCCAGCAAGCTCATCTTCCCCAACTGCACCGTTGCGCCCTCGGTACCGGCACTGATGACTGAATAATGATTGCGGACCAGAACAGTCCCGTTCCGGACGCCGGGAACCGCAACGTCGGCGACGGAAATCTGCCCCGTCCGGAGGTTTTCAAGTACTTGTTTCATGATTTTGGCCGGCCGACGAAAATAAAACCCTTGGTTAACAGTTCATGCTCGCTGTACTGCTTCAACTCGTCACGGATGGCCGGGGTCAGCAGCGCGGCGCCTTCGTGCGGCAAATGAATCCAGTCGAGAATCCCGAAGTGTCGCTCAAAGATAGCGCGATACTCGTGTTCGCGTAGACCGTTCAACCAGGATGGAACGTCCGGACATTTTTTCTCGCGCAGGTGGTCCCACGGCGGCACCGTTGCCGAAGGCTCGGTGTCCGGATACTTCCAGGCAATGTGGTGCCCTCCCGACAGGCTCGTGAAGCTGTGCACGTAAAGGTAGGCAATGCCGTCCGGCTTCAGGAGCCGACGCAGCTTGGCCGCGGCCGCATCGACGTCGGCAATGTGCTCGAACACTTCGTGGGAGACCACCAGGTCAAAAGTTCCGTCGACCAGACCTGCCGCATCCAACTCCCCGCATTTCAGGTCCGGCCGCAATCCTCGCAGTGCCCGTCCGGAAACCCGTTCCAGCTCGCGGTAGTACGGCCCGGCATAAACCAGATCCCACATCAGGGTCCGGATGGCCCGCTCAAACCCGTTGCGCCGGAGGATCGACCAGTATTTCCCCGGCGACCGGCCGGGCTCGATCTCCTCCGTATCCACGCCGGTCACCTGCAATCCATGGGCTTCCAGCAGCAGGGTCAGCCAAAAAGACTTCCCGCACCCGACATCCAGGGTCCGCCCCTGCAAAGCGCGACCGTTCGCCGCGAGCCAACCTTCCAGGCCCTGGAAGAATCGCCAATGCTCCCGGGCGAAGTCCCGATTGTGGGCGTTTGCGTATCGCACCATTGACCAATACAGCGGAAGCCGGCTGAGTTTCATGGGTTGCCCGACTGGTGCGCAGACAACAGGGCCGCCGCAAGGGCGCGGGCCATCCACGCGTTACACCAGCGCATGAACGTATAGGGGGTCCGGTAAAAGCGTCGCTGCTGGTAGTAAAAGTAACCACGCCCGGAGTAAAGGTGCTTCAGCGCCCAGCCAGCAATCTTTTCGGCGAGACCGGGAAAGGCCGCCCGGTGCCGCGAGAAGGTAATGATGCCTTGGGCTGCTCCATGGATATCGCGCGGGAAGGCCGCATCACTCATCCAGCGAGGCGCGCCGTCTGCCTCAAACAAATGATTCGCATAAAACTGCAGGCCGCGCTCATATGCATCCCGATAGCCGTGATCCCCGGTCAAATCCATATAGTCCTGGATCGCGTCAAGAATGAATCCGGTGTGGTAGTTGTCGATCCGGACCGGAGAATCCCCCGGCGGATCGGTGTAGTACCAGGCACCTTCAGCGGTCTGGCGCCGCACCACGTAACGCATTAACCGCGCCGCGCTCGGCAGCAGGTTCCCTGCCCCCGTGAGTTTCGCTTGACGCGCCATGACTACCGCCACCAAGGCACTGACATCCATAACCCGCATGCTCATCGGAAACGGCATATATCCCAGGCACAACTCCTCCGAAGTGTCCTTCAAGGGAACAAGGTCTTCCAGGAAGAATTTCATCGCCATTCCTGTCGCCTCCACCAATACCGGCGATGGCGAAACTTCGTGCAAGCGCATTAACGCGTCGCAGACAAATGCCGTTACCACCGCGTTCGGGGTCCTGGACGGCGCGAAGAATCCAAGATCCTGCCACGGATAGTGATAGCCCCAGCCCCGCCCATGCAGTCCCTCGCCGCCCTGATCCTGGACCAGCATTTCTGCCAGACGCTGCGCCTCCCGCAGGTGTCCGGCATCGCCGTCAATCTGATACAGATCAAGCTGCGTCCGCAGAAATAGCGCCAGACCTTTTGGATTCAGCGCCCGAGGGACGCCCAGCAGGGGCCGCACGTTGAGCGGAAAGCGCATAACGACCTGGATGGCGATCAACCTTGGCCACTTCGACCACCCGGCCAGCGCCCACAGGAACGGGCTGTTGAGTGCGTCGTGCTTTTCGTAACCAAGGTAGTTCTGCGCTGCCGCCCAGCGCAGTACGGAAGACAGTGCATCCCGAAAGCGGGTTCGATCGGTGTCGCTCGCAACCGACGTAAGTGTCCGGTCCTTTTCCGGCTCAGCTTCGCGCATAGGGGCGGCGAGGACGCCGAATCAGGTAGATCATCCGAATATTGTGCCTGCTCAGGACGAAGATTGACGCCTAGGGCGGTCGACTATACTTCCGATCGTCTCCTTTCCCAGCGGCTGCATGCACGCCACTTCCCAGATCCGGTTCGCCGTGCTGTGCGCGCTGCTACTCGCGCATCCGCTGACCTATGCCTGGGGGCGCACGGTCGGCGGACTTTTCCCGGATTCGCTGTCCTACCTGACCCTGGCCGGAACGCTGTTGCACGACGGGCAGTTGCTGCTGCGCGGGATCGGGCACGTGGACATCGCGCAAGTCTTGCCACCGCTCTACCCACTGCTCATCGCACTGGGGTCGCTGCTGGTCGGCGACGCGGTGCTGGTGTCGCAGTGGATCAGCGGGTTCGCGCTGCTGCTGGCCACGATTCCGTTGTACCTGTGGATCGAGCGCGCCTCCGGGCCGGCCCTGGCAGCAGCAGCGGTCCTGACGGTCCAGTGGCAGCCGGGATACCGGCTGTTCGGGACCTCGACAATGACCGAGGGACTGTTCTTCCTGCTGCTGGCGACGCTCGGATACCTGGCCAGCCGCACCCTGGCCGAACCACGCCAACGACTGCTGCCGTACCTGATGCTGGGCCTGCTGGCCGCGTTGCTGGTACTGGCGCGTCAGGTCGGATGGTTCGTGCTGCCGACGCTGCTCGTATTCATGATCCTGTGCCGCCCTGCAGGCGGGTTCCGGCCGCTGGCGGTCGGAGTGGCGGCCGTGGTCACCACCTTCACCATCGTGGTCGGTGCGTATGCCGCCGTACTGGCCGCCCAAGGCGGGTCCCTGCCCTGGGTCCAATCCATCCGTATGAACCATTACGTGGTGCGGTCGGAGGATCCGCCTGAGTCCGCGAGAACCGGGCCAGTAAACGGGAATTACGAAGCGCTGTATGCACAACGACGCGAACTCCGCCGCCTCACCCCAGACGCGACCGAGATGATGGGATACCTCGTTCACGAACCGGCAGTCGGCAGCCGCCCGGCGGCTGCGCTGGCGTCCCCGGGGTCGTGGCCGGGGCAACTTCGCGACAACCTCGGGCACGCATTGAAATTGCTCGGCCCGATGACCGCCACGATGGCGCTGCTGGGATTCATGCTCGCACTTCTTCCGGCACCCGCGGGCGTTCGACCCTATCGCATAGCCCTGCCAGTGATGCTCGGCGGCTACCTGCTGGTACTGTCGGCAACGACAGGGATCATCTCCCGCTACGTCGACGTTATGACGCCGCTGCTGCTGGGGCTGGCCTTTCTCGGAGTGCACATTCCCGCTGAACGCTTGGCCCCGCGGGCGACCCGCGACCCAAAGGCAGCGACGGCGATCGCCGCTGGCGCGGCCCTCGCGATCGTCATGTCCGTGCCGGGACCGCTATGGGAGAACGGCTGGCACCCCAAGATCGGGGAACAGTACAACCCGCTGCGTGAATGCCGACGGTGGGTGACGCCCGGCACCGGGGTGTTTTCGCTGCACCCCATGGAGGCCTACCTGGTCGGAGGCACGACCCGGTTCATCCCAAACGATGGACTGGACCGCATTGCCGAATACGCCAGACGCACCGGCACCGGATGGCTGGTATTTCGCCAGTCGCAGCTGACGACAGACGAGGCCCTCGTCTACGGCCACGCGCCCTGGCTGTCCGATTTGGATCAGTTGATCAAGAACCCGAACTTCACCCCCCGCTGTGCGTCCGATGACGCCACCGCGGTCCTGTTTGAGATACGCGGCGCGCGTTGAGCGCGGGGGCACCCCCCTACCCGGGCGCCGGGCTGTAGTAATATCAACCCACGTTCTGGAGATGACCGATTGATGGCTACCAACCCGATGGCAACTGGTGCCTTTTTGGGCGGACTCGCTCGGCGCCTCGTCGCCGATGGCATCCTGACCGAGGAAGCGGCCAAGGACGTCCAGGCCAAGGCCATCAAGGCCAACCTCTCGCTGGTTGCACAAATCGTCGAAGACAAGCTGGCGCCAGCCGGCCGTGTCGCGATGTCGGCCAGCAATGCCTTCGGTGTCCCGGCGCTGGATCTCGCGGCCATCCTGGTCGATCCCGACACGCAAAAGCTCGTCAATGAAAAATTGATGCGCGAGCACCGGGTGCTGCCGCTGTTCAAGCGCGGCAAGCGCCTCTACCTCGGGATGTCCGACCCGACCAACCTCGCGGCGCTGGACGCAATCAAGTTCGCGACCAACCTGATGACCGAGGCCATTGTCGTCGAGGACGACAAGCTGGTGAAGGCGATTGAGGCGGCTGCCACCGCCACGCAATCCTCGGGCATGAATGTCGACGATACCGACCTCGACAACCTGGACATCTCCGAGGGCGGCGAAGCGCCCGACGTCGAGATCACCGGCAAGGGTGACGCGGACGACGCCCCGATCGTGCGCTTCGTCAACAAGATCATGCTGGACGCAATCAACGCCGGCGCCTCGGACATCCACTTCGAGCCGTACGAAAAGTTCTACCGCATTCGCTACCGCAAGGACGGCGAACTGAAAATCATCGCCCAGCCCCCAGTCCAGATGGGCGGCCGGCTCGCCGCGCGCGTCAAGGTCATGTCCCGGATGGACCTCGCCGAACGCCGGATTCCGCAGGACGGTCGCATCAAGCTGCACCTCTCGAAGTCAAAATCCATCGACTTCCGCGTCAGCACTTGCCCGACGCTGTTCGGCGAAAAGATTTGCGCCCGCATCCTGGATCCGTCCAGCGCGCAGCTGGGCATCGATGCGCTGGGCTACGAGCCCGAGCAGAAAGCGGCCTACCTCAAGGCCCTCGAGCAGCCGCAGGGGATGATCCTGGTGACCGGCCCGACCGGCTCGGGCAAGACCGTCTCGCTTTATACCGGCGTCAACATCCTCAACACCGAGGACATCAACATCTCGACCGCGGAGGATCCGGCGGAAATCAACCTGCCCGGCATCAACCAGGTCAACGTCAATCCGAAAGTCGGGCTGACGTTTGCCGCCGCCCTGAAAGCCTTCTTGCGCCAGGATCCGGACGTGATCCTGGTCGGCGAAATCCGCGACCTCGATACGGCGGAAATCGCGCTGAAGGCGGCACAAACGGGCCATTTGGTGCTGTCGACGCTGCATACGAATGACGCCCCGCAAACCATCGTCCGCATGATGAACATGGGCATCCCGGCCTATAACCTGGCCTCGACCCTGACCTTGATCATCGCCCAGCGCCTCGCCCGCGCCCTGTGCAAGCACTGCAAGCGGCCCGGCAACATTCCGCGGGTGGAACTGCTCAAGGAAGGATTCTCCGCAGAGCAATTGGACTCGCCAGACTGCAAGCTCATGGAAGCCGTGGGCTGTGACCAGTGCGACAACGGCTACAAGGGCCGTACCGGCATCTATCAGGTCATGCCGTTCTCCGACGAGATGGGGCGCATCATCATGGAGGGTGGCAACGCGATGGATATCGCCAAGCAGTCACTCAAGGAGGGCATCAAGGATTTGCGCCAATCCGCGCTGATCAAGGTGCTGGCCGGCAAGATTGACCTCAAGCAGGCCAACGCCTGCACCGTTGGCGATTGATTGACTCACCCGGAAGATCGAAATGGCCCAAGCTGCTGTCGTGAAACCAAAACCGGTCAAGAAGGCCGCCAAGGAATTCACCTTCGTCTGGGAAGGAACCGACCGGAAGGGCGCGAAGCTCAAGGGCAGTTCCATCGGGCCAAGCGAGGCGCTGATCAAGTCGCATCTGCGCAAGCAGGGCATCAACCCGATCAAAGTCACCAAGAAAAGCAGCTTCAAGCTGGGCGGCGGCAAGATCGAGTCCCAGGACATCTCCATCTTCAGCCGCCAGATGGCGACCATGATGACCGCCGGCGTGCCGCTGGTGCAGTCGCTTGAGATCGTTAGCCGTGGGCAAGAAAAGCCGGCGATGGCGGCGATGATCCTGGGGATCAAGCAGAGCATCGAGGGCGGCAATTCCTTTGCCGAAAGCCTGGCGCTCTACCCGCTTCAGTTTGACGACCTGTTCGTGAACCTGGTGAATGCGGGCGAGAAATCGGGTGCGCTTGAAACACTGCTCGACAAGATTGCGACGTACAAGGAAAAGACCGAGGCCATCAAGAAGAAGGTCAAGAAGGCCTTGACCTACCCGGCCGCCGTGGTCGTGGTCGCGTTCATCGTCACGGCGATTCTGTTGATTTTCGTGGTGCCGCAGTTCGAGGAACTGTTCAAGGGATTTGGCGCTGACTTGCCCGCCTTTACGCAGTTGGTCGTGGACATGTCGCGCGGTCTGAAAACCCATGGATTTTTTGTGGCGGTGATCGGAATTGGCGCGTTTATGGGCTTCATGGAAGCCCACAAGCGCTCGCGCAAGATGCAAGAGTTGATGGACCGGTTGATGCTCAAGCTGCCCGTGATCGGCGACATCCTCTACAAGTCAGCGGTTGCCCGGTTTGCCCGCACCCTCGCCACCATGTTTGCCGCCGGCGTGCCGCTGGTGGATGCCCTGGACTCCGTCGCCGGCGCCGCCGGCAACATCGTGTTCTACAACGGCATCATCAAGATCAAGGACGGCGTGGCCACCGGCCAGCAACTGCAATTGTGCATGGAGCAATCGGGCCTGTTCCCGTCCATGGCGGTGCAGATGATTGCGATCGGCGAAGAATCCGGTTCACTCGACGCCATGGCCGGCAAGGTGGCCGAGTTCTACGAGTCCGAGGTCGACGCGCTGGTGGATGCCCTGTCCAGCCTGCTGGAACCGATGATCATGGCGATTCTGGGCGTGTTGGTCGGCGGCCTGGTGGTCGCCATGTACCTGCCCATCTTCAAGATGGGATCGGTCGTCTGAGCCGCGGCGGTCGCGGACCCCCCCCAAGGCGGGTGGGCCGCGGGATACAGGGTAAGGATTACGGCAGGATTAAATATCCTACCAGAGGCCCAGGCGGCCCCCCCCCCGGAACAGGTCG
>JANNAK010000144.1:0-8137 GCA_031384195.1 Gammaproteobacteria bacterium | reverse complement strand
TTTCTTGCGGCCATCTGCGGATTGCGAGCCGGACTTTTCACGGTGGACGACTCGCAGGTAATCGCTGTAGTGCACCTGCCGAAAGCTCGCGTGGTGCTCGTCCCAGTCCACCAGCTTGGCCACGTGTTCCCGGAATTCCTGTTGTGTCTCGACCGCGTCGATCAGTCCGCTGGCCCGGGCGAACTCGGCGCCATCGCCCTTGGCATCCACCAGCCCCTTCGGCAAGCCAAGCACATAGTCGTGGGCAGCGGTCTCGGGCAACTTGCGGGCTTGCGAAATATCCCGACCGTAAGCCTGCCACAGGTCTCCAAGCCACTCGCGATCCGCCAAACGAGCGTCTTCCGACATGTCATTGCGCTCGAACGGCTCAACCGCAGACTTGTATTCGCCCACCCGGAATACGTGCACATCGACTTCCAGCTTGTCGAGAGCGTCCTTGAAATAGTTCCCGAAATGGCCAAATCCCTGCAGCAACAGCAGCCCCATCGGATCCATGGAGATTCGGTCGCTGCGTGCCGCCACCAGGTACTCGTTCTGGTCGAATTGCGGACCGTAGGCGTAGACCGGCTTGCCCGAGGCGCGAAAAGTACTGACGGCCGCGGCCAGCTCCTGCATCTGCGCCACACCGGAGCCCCACAGCGAGTCCAGCTTCAGGACCGCCACCGAAATTCGCGGGTCTTTGGCACCCGCCTCCAGGGACTCGATCAGGTCGCGCAGGGACGTCTGCGCCGGTTCGTCACCCGCAAATTCCTCGAAAAACTTCCGGGCCGGGTCCGCGTCCAGCGTATCGACCAACTCGCCGGTCGGGTAAATCACCAGTGCAAGATTGCTCTCCAAGTGCGGCGCGGAAGGCCCGCGCGACGCAAACCAGATCCCGCCGATCACGACCACCAGCACCAGCACCAAGGCCAGGCGATAAAGAAAGGTCACCAATGACCACAGCAGGCCGAACAGGCTGCCGATCGTGGACTTGCTGTCTGAGCTCATGGACTTGCGGCACACACCGAAGAAGGAACGACATCTTATATCGCCGCGTCGGCCGCCGCCGCCGTAGCCGATAGCGGTCCACTATTCTCTCGATACCAATCCAACCCTTGCTCTATGGTGCCCGCCTCCTTACGATGGCGGCCGCAGTTCACCAGCTGGAGTCTCCAATGCGTGTCCTGGTCGGCCGCAAAGCACACCATCCATTAATCATTCTTGGCTCCGGCCCCGCCGGCTACACGGCGGCGGTCTACGCCGCCCGCGCCAACTTGAAACCCGTCCTGATCACCGGCCTGTTGCAGGGCGGACAGCTGATGACGACTACCGACGTCGACAATTGGCCAGGAGACGTGGAGGGGCTGCAGGGACCGGCCTTGATGGAGCGCATGCAAAAACACGCCGAGCGCTTTGAAACGCATATGGTTTTCGACCAGATCCAAACGGTGGACCTGAAACAGCGGCCGTTCACATTGATCGGCGACCAAGGCAGCTACAGCTGCGATGCATTGATCATTACCACCGGGGCCACGGCCAAGTACCTGGGCATGGCATCGGAAACGGCGTTCAAGGGCAAGGGCGTGTCTGCCTGCGCCACCTGCGATGGCTTCTTCTACAAGGGGCAGGACGTGGCCGTAATCGGCGGTGGCAACACCGCGGTCGAGGAAGCCCTCTACCTGTCGAACATCGCCCGCAAAGTCACCGTCGTGCATCGGCGTGAAAAGTTCAAGGGCGAGAAGATTCTGCACGACAAGCTGTTCAAGCGCGTCGCCGAGGGCAAGGTCGAGATCGTCTGGAATTCCACACTGGACGAGGTGCTCGGAGACGACAGCGGCGTCACCGGCCTGCGCCTTAAAAATGTCCGGGATGGCCAGACCCGTCAAATTGACCTGACCGGAGTCTTCATCGCCATCGGTCACGAACCGAATACCGACATCTTCAAGGGCCAGCTGGAGATGGCCGGCGGCTACATCAAGGTCCAGGGCGGCAGCGCCGGCAACGCCACCGCCACCAGTCTCCCCGGCGTGTTCGCTGCCGGTGACGTAATGGACCACGTCTACCGGCAAGCGGTCACCAGCGCCGGCACCGGCTGCATGGCGGCCCTGGATGCGGAGAAATACCTCGACGCGCTGGGCAGCGCCACCTGAGCGAAGGCCGTCGCGGTTTTTTCACAAGCCGGCGAAATTCTTTCCTTCTTGGCGCCGTTGGGTAAGACTCTGCGCCATGAACATGAAGCTGTATTGCAACCTTACCTCACCGTATTCCCGAAAGGTCCGGGTCACGATTGAGGAATTGGGTCTTGCCGACCAGGTTGAACTGGTGACCGTTGACCCATTCGCGCCAACGGCCGAATTCCTGGCGGTGAATCCGCTCTCGAAAATTCCCACGCTGGTGACGGATCGCGGCGAGGCGATGCCCGACAGCCACCTGATTCTCGACTACCTCACGCACCGCAAGCATGGTCTGGCCGCCCTGCCCCGCGGCGCGCGCCGATGGGAGTTGCTGCGACGGACCCAGCTGGCCGACGGCGTCATTGACTCCGCCGTCGCTACCTTTCTTGAGAAGCGGCGCCCGGAGAGCATTCATTTCATGCAGTTTCTGGACCGCCAGCGCGAGAACATCAATCGAACGCTGGACGTGCTGAATGGCGAGGCCGGACATCTTGCAATGCAGACGCCGGGTCAATGCGAGATCACCACGGGCGTCGCGCTTTCCTACCTTGATTTCCGCCTGCCGTACCTGGAGTGGCGCAAGACCCGCGAGGCCCTCGCCAATTGGCATTCCGCCTTCGCGCAGCGGCCCTCGATGGTCGCCACGCAGCCGCCCAAGGATTGATGCCGGCAGCCCCATCGCGGCGCATCGCCCTGCTGGGCGCCGCACTGCTGGCCAGTGGCTGTGCAGTGTTCCAGTCCAGCGAGGATTCGCTGCGCGAGTGGGTAGTCGACACGGCGCAGGAACAGATCGGCGAGGACTACCACTACGGTGGCGCCGACCCCGACGATGGCTTCGACTGCAGCGGTCTGGTCTATTACAGCTATGGCAAGGCTGGCATGAAGTTGCCGCGGACCGCCGCCGGGCAGCGCACGTCCGGCAAGGCGATCAAGTTCTCGGATGCCCAACCGGCCGACCTGCTGTTCTACAGCTACGGCGACCGCAAGAAGGGCGACTTGCACGTGGTGCTGTATCTGGGTGACGGCAAGGCGGTGCACGCACCGGTCCGCGACGGGGAGGTCGAGGAAATCGACATCACGGCGTCGCACTGGCGCAAGCGCTATGTCGGCGCCGCACGTTACATCCAGCCCTCCAATTAAAAAGTAGCGACCTAAAGTTTTGCGTGGCGCACTTTGGCCGTCCCGGCGCCGCGCCCTGAACTCAGGGCCGCGGCAGGTAGCGCAGCGGGTCGACCGGCTTGCCCCGCTCGCGAATCTCGAAGTGAAGCAACGGTTTTTGCTCGGGGCCAAGGCCGAGTTCGGCGATCGCCTGGCCGGCGGCGACGGTCGCCCCTTCCGCCACCAGCCGCCGACGGTTGTAGCCATAGGCCGACAGACGCAAGTCATCGTGCTTGACGATGATCAACTCGCCGTACCCTTTTAATGCACTGCCGCTGTAGACCACCTTGCCCGGCGCCGCCGCCACCACCCGCTGCCCGAGGTCACCGCCAATATCGACCCCCTTGCTCCCGTCCTGTCCGAACGGCTTCAGGATCGGACCTGTCGTCGGCCACTGCCAGCGCGCGGTCATCTCCACCGGCGGCGGATCGGGTATTCGAGCCGTCGGCGCCGACCGGTCGACCTCCGGCGCCGACATCGGCCGGGTCTGGATGCTCGAGCCATCGCTGACCGGCGGCGTCAGGCGCAGCAACTGGCTGGGCCGGATCAGGTAGTCCGGTCCGATGTCGTTCCAGACCGCCAACTCGCGAAAATCCAGCTGGTGCCGGAACGCGATGGAATACACGGTGTCGCCCGGCTTCACCACGTAAAACCCCTCGGCGGCCGGCTCGTAGGACGGCGCGCCCGGCTTCTCCATGCGATCCGGCCACCGATACAACTCCGTACAGGCGCCCAGCAGCAGGCAGGTGGCGACCGCCAGTGCATTCTTCACTTCACATCCCCCGATTTGCGCGCCTTGTGAAACAGGAACCAGGCTACGAACACGAGCAATCCGACCGCCACCAGCAGTGCAAGTTCATGCAGGTAGCCGCGCATCAGTGCCACGGCCGGTTCGCCCAGGTGATACCCAAGGGCCACCAACACCCCGCACCATAGCGCCGAGCCCGCCGCGGTAATCGCCACAAACAATGGCCAGGGCATCGAAAACACGCCGGCCGGCAGTGAAATGAGGTGCCGCACCACCGGCAGCAAGCGGCCGACAAATGTTGCCAGCGTCGCATTGCGCAGAAACATGGCCTCCGCTTCCTCATACCGCGCGCGATCAACCAGTACATAGCGCCCGTACTTCAGCAGGAAGGCGCGACCCACGTATCGACCCAGCAGGTAGTTGGCACAGGCCCCGATCACCGACCCCAGGGCGCCACAGGCCACCGCCAGCCAGGGATTCAACAGGCCCGCCTGCGCCCGGTAGCCCGCCGGAATCATTACCAGTTCGGACGGCACCGGAAACAGGCTGGATTCCAGTGCCATCAACCAGATGATTTCCGGGTATCCAAGATTGGAATACATCTGTGCCAGCGCATCAAGAATCGAGTCCATGTCCGGCCCGGACCCTAGGCCGTGCCGGACAGCAAGGGAACAAAGCTGACGGAACCCAGGTCGCGCTCCACCACCCGCCCTCCCTGCTGCTGGATTAATTTCAAGGTCTGCGTACCCGTTCGACCCAGCGGAATTACCAGGCGTCCACCGGGAGCGAGCTGTTTCAGCAGCGCCTCCGGCAGCTTTTCCGCCGCCGCAGTGACCACGATGGCGTCGTACGGGGCGTGGGCGGCCCATCCGGCCATACCGTCGCCATAACTGAACAGGATGTTGTGGAAACCCAGTTTGGACAGGCGTTGCCGCGCACTGGCCGACAGCGGCCGCAGTCGCTCGACCGTAAACACCGAGCGGACCAACCTGGCCAGCACCGCGGTTTGATAGCCACTGCCGGTGCCGATTTCCAGGACCTTGGCGGGGAGCCCGTCCCGCAGGATCGCCTCGGTCATGCGCGCGACGATGTAGGGCTGCGAAATCGTCTGCGACAGGCCGATGGGCAGCGCATTGTTTTCGTAGGCCCTGCTCTTCATCGCGTCGTCGACAAACTCGTGGCGCGGCACCTCCTCGAGGATCTTCAGCACGCGCTCGTCGGTCACGCCCCAGCCGCGAACTTCCTCGACGAGGCGCTTGCGGCTGGCCGGCGAGGCCATGCCCTGCCCCTGCGAATGGTGGTGGGCGTTCACTTCAGCCCCGCCGACCAGTCCGCCAGCACGGCGAGCGCCGCATGCCGTGTCAGGTCGGTCGCAATTGGCGTGATGGAAACCGCGCCCTGAGCGATGGCGTGAAAGTCGGTTCCCGGACCGCAGTCTTGCTCGGCGCCGGCGTTGCCAATCCAGTAGATCGTTCGGCCGCGTGGATCCTTCGCTTCCTGGGCGCGCTCGGCGCGGTGCCGGTTGCCTGCCCGGGTGACGAGAAATCCAGAAAGCTCGGCGTACGGCCGGTCCGGAACGTTGACATTGAGGATGGTGTTGCCCGGCAGTGAAAGCTCGCGAAGCTTGCCGAGGAGCGTCAGCACGACCTGTGCCGCCGTTTCGTAGTGGCGTGGCGCGTGGGACACGCAGGACACGGCCATCGCGGGGAATCCCAGGTGCCGCCCCTCCATCGCCGCCGCCACGGTTCCGGAGTACAGCACGTCATCGCCAAGGTTTGCCCCGGCATTGATGCCCGAGACCACCATGTCCGGCTCTTCCGCCATCAGCCCGGTCAGGGCCAGGTGAACACAATCGGTGGGCGTTCCGTCCACGCAGATGACATCATCCGAATGCCGGGTGGCGCGCACCGGGTTCAGCAGGGTCAGGGAATTGCTGGCGCCGCTGCGATTGCGGTCGGGCGCCACCACGGTGACCTCGGCCACGGTTCGCAGGTGATCGGCCAGGCAGCGAAGGCCGGGCGCCTGGCAGCCATCGTCATTGGAGAGCAGAATTCGCATGGTGACCAGGGTTATCGTGTACTGCCGGTGACAGTCCACGCCCGGCCCGATTGCGGATTTTGGAGCCCGCCCGCTGCCGGAAGCAGCACTGGATTGAGTTACCGCGCTAGTTTAGCAACCGCAAGGCCATGATTCCGGATTCCGACGACGACAGCGACGACGCCGACCTGTTCCGCGATGCCATGCGCGGCGTGCGCCGCCGGCCGTCCCCGAACCGGATCGCGCCCCGCCCGGCCCCGCCGCCATCGCGTCCCCGCCAAACCGAAGCCGACGAGAAGGCGGTCCTGGTGGAGATGATGGACGGACCGCTAATCGAAAGCGGGGATGAGTTGTCCTGGCGCCGGGATGGAATCCAGGACTCCGTGTTCCGGCGCCTGCGCCGAGGCCAGCAGCACATCGGCGACGAACTGGACCTGCATGGATTGCGCGCCAACGAAGCCAAGCATGCCGTCGCCAGCTTCATCGGCGACTGCCGGAGCCGGGACCTGCGCTGCGTGCGCATCATCCACGGCAAGGGATTGCGATCGACCGGCCCGGGGCCGGTGCTCAAGCAATACATGGAAGGCTGGCTGCGTCGACGCAGCGACGTGCTGGCCTACTGCTCCGCCCGTCCGAATGACGGCGGCACGGGCGCCGTCTATGTGCTGTTACGGGCTCAGGCGGCGACGGCAGGCGAATAAGCGCCGACACCCAGGTCCGCATTCAGCTGCGCGAGGACCTGGTGAAACCGCTCGGGACCGGCCAGGCGTGCGATCTGCAGGCCACCTTGCAATGCGGCCGAGATCGCCGCCGCCCGGTCGGCCGCGCGCCCGCCAAACCTAAACACGCCGGCATCCCGGCCGCGCTGCAAGATGACGGTCAGCCAGTCGTAATGTTCCCGCGCCAGGCCGCGCGCTTCCTCCCGCATCGCCTCGGGCAGCGACTCGAATTCGGTCGCCAGCACCCCGCCCGGGCAGCAGCGCCCACCGTCGTCGAGAAAGCCGAGGAAGCGGCGAAAATATTCCTGCACGCGTTCTCCGTCGTCGCGCAGGGTGTCAGCCTTCGCGCACCACTGGCCAAAGCGCTCCCGGTAGCGACGGATCAGCGCCACACCCAAGTCTGCCTTGACTGGATAGTGGTAGTGGACGGCGGCGTGCCGGATCCCGAGGCGTACGGCAATGTGGTGGTAGCTGAACGCGTTGAAGCCGCGGCGTTGCAGCAGCTCCTCCGCGGCGTCAAGAATTTGCCCCGCTGTATCGCGAACCCGCCCCGCGCCGCGCCGTAGCGGCTTCAGGGAGTCCAGGGCGGATTTCAGCATTGCTGGAGTATAGGTCCGCTAAAGGCGTGCATGCAGCAAGACCACAGCCTGCGCCGCAATACCTTCCTGTCGCCCGGTGAATCCAAGGCCTTCCGTGGTCGTGGCCTTGATGTTCAATGCCGAGGCGTCGACGCCAAGGTCCTGCGCAAGCCGCAATCGCATCTCGCCGGCATGCGGCGCGATCTTGGGTACTTCGGCAATCAGCGTCAGGTCGGCATTACCCAGACGCCATCCCGCTGCCGCGAGTTGCCGGGAAACCTCGCGCAGGAACAGCCGGCTGTCGGCGCCCCGATGGCGCGGGTCCGTATCCGGAAAGTGGCGTCCGATGTCGCCCAGTCCGGCGGCACCCAGCAGTGCATCGCACAAGGCGTGTATCAGCACATCGCCATCGGAGTGGGCAACCACGCGGAACGGACAATCAATCCGCACCCCACCCAGCACCAGACCATCGCCCTTTTCCAGGCGATGGACGTCAAAGCCCTGCCCAACCCGGATCATCTCGATTCGCCTCGTGTCTTCTTCAGCCAGAATTCTGCCAGCGCCAGATCGTCGGTGGTAGTGACCTTCAGGTTCGCCGCGTGGCTGCTGACCAGTCGCGGCCGGTGACCGGCGGCTTCCATGGCGCGCGCCTCGTCGGTCACGTCCATATCCGTCGCCAGCGCCCGCTCCAATGCGTGGCGCAGCAAGTCCAGGCGGAACAGTTGCGGTGTCTGCGCCCGCCAC
>JANNAK010000131.1:0-15270 GCA_031384195.1 Gammaproteobacteria bacterium | reverse complement strand
GGACCTTGGCCGGACGGATTGAACCGACCGCCGTGGTCATCATTGGCAGGATGCGGGCTAGATGGGTCGCGGCCAGCAAGGCGCCGTAGTAGCCGGCCAGCGCCGCCTGCGAGGACAGCGCGTCCATCGCCTGGGCGCGGGTGATGCGCGGGACCAGTTCCATCGCAAAGCAGGTGATCTTGCGGTCGCGCAGCAGCTTGACCAGCTCGACCTCGCGGTGCGCGTAGACGAATGAAAACAGCACCGAGCCTTCGCGCAGCTGTCGCGCCTCGTCAAGCGTCGGCGGCTGCACCTTCATCCGGATGTCCGCATCGTGGCGCGCGGCGCCGACCGTCACCCCCGCCTTGGCGTAGGCGGCGTCCGGGATCAGCGCGGCATCGCCGGCGCCGGTTTCCAGGTGCAGTTCCGTGCCGAGCCTGGAAAGTTTGGCCACCACGCCCGGTACCAGCGCCACGCGGCGCTCGTTGGGACGTGTTTCCTTGGGGACAGCGATGCGTACGGTCATGCCCAGTCCGTCGAGAGGAGAAGATTTGCTGCGGCGCGGCAGTGTACCCAAACCCTCTGGCGGGAAACAGTCAAGGTCGGCGCATTAATCGGTGCCGCGCAGCAGGAAGTCCAGTTTGTCGCGCACCCCGCAGTCCGGGCAGTGCCAGTCGTCGGGTACCGAGATCCAGCGCGTTCCCGGCGGGAAGCCTTCGCGCGGGTTGCCGTGACGCTCGTCGTAGAGGTGGCCGCAGCCGGGGCACTGGAACCGCGAATGGGTCACGGCCATCGGTGGCAGGCCTGGCTAGGCCGCCTCGACCATCTGGAAATCAGTCTTGGCCGCGCCGCAGTCCGGGCAGGTCCAGGTGTCGGGAATGTCGTCCCATGTCGTGCCGGGTTCGATGCCCTCTTCGGGCATGCCCTTGGCTTCGTCGTATTCAAAATCGCAGATCAGGCAGCGCCACTTGCGCATCGCAGGCTCGTTATGTCGTGGTCGAAAAAATGAACGGCAGCGCCGGAGGCTCCGGCGCTGCCGGGGCCTATTCTAGGGATTTCAGGCCGCCGCCGCGTACTTTGCAATCACTTCGTCGCGCAAGTCCGGCCGGATGTTGGCTCGGCGCATGTCTCCACCATGGTGGGAAACCACTTTTGGATCCATCACCCGGAACCACAGCGGCGGGATGTAGGCGAGCAGAATCATCCCGGCGTAGCCGGACGGAAGCTGCGGGCAGTCTTTGAAGTGGCGCAGTGCCTGATACGAGCGGGTCGGGTTGGCGTGATGATCCGAGTGCCGCTGCAAGTGATAGAGAAAGATATTGGTAACGGTGTTGTTGCTGTTCCAGGAGTGGTGCGGCTGGCAGCGCTCATAGCGGCCGTCCGGCCCTTGCTGCCGGCACAGGCCGTAGTGCTCAAGGTAGTTCACGGCTTCCAGCAGGCTGAAGCCGTAGATCGCCTGGCCGATCATGAACGGCAGCGCGAGCCAGCCCAGCCAGTAAATCATCCCGGCAAACAGCACGACGGTCATCGCCCAGGCCTGCAGGTTGTCGTTCTGCCAGGTCCACGGCCCCGCGCCGCTGCGCGCGAGCCGCTGCTTTTCTATTTCCCAGGCGGATTTCACGCTGCCGAAAACCGTGCGCGGCAGAAAGCGATAAAACGACTCGCCGAAGCGGGCGCTGGCCGGATCCGCAGGGGTCGCAACCCGGACATGGTGGCCGCGGTTGTGCTCGACATAGAAGTGTCCGTAGGCCACCGGTGCCAGGGCAATGCGGGCCAGCCACCGTTCGAATTTGTCGGTTTTGTGCCCAAGCTCGTGGGCAGTATTAATCGATACGCCCGATACGCCGCCCACCGAAATCATCAGCCCCAGCCATTGGTGCCAGAGCAGGCCGCCGTTTACGGCCATCCAGGAGCCCCAGACAAAGGTGAAAAACTGCAGGGGCACCGCAAGGTAAACCGCCCAGCGGTAATAACGGTCGGCGACCAGCGCCTGCACCTCGGACTCCGGCGGATTGTTGGTGTCGGTGCCGACCAGCCAGTCGAAGATCGGGATGACACCGTAAACAAAGATCGGCCCGTACCACCAGAAGATGGACCAGCCGGTTTGCTGGTAAAGGCCGTAGCCCAGCAAAGGCAGGCCCATCACCGCGATGCTGAACAACCAAAGGTATCGCTTGCTGTCGCGCCATTCTCCGGCGGCCGGTTGTGGCATCGTTGCGCTGCTCATTGGCGACCCTCAACTGAACGATCGTTTAATTAAACCTTCGATGGCCTCTGTCTGTCAAGTTGCTGGATCCCGGGCCGCGCATAGTGACAAGAGCAAGTTCGGCAGGCGGTCCTGCGCGCTGGCTCCGAAAAAGTGATATCCGCCTATGCGGATAGGCAGATATCACATACACTTCGCCGATGGCCGACCCTGCCCACCCGACCGACCGCAGCGCCTTGTTGGAGGACCTGATCCGGCAGCGCATCCTGCTGCTCGATGGTGCCATGGGCACCATGATCCAGCAGCACCGGCTGGACGAGTCCGGATTTCGCGGCCAGCGCTTCGCGAATAACACGCACGACCTGCAGGGCAACAACGACCTGCTGGCCCTGACCCAGCCCGAGATCCTCGCCGGCATTCACCGCCAGTATCTCGAGGCCGGTGCCGACATCATCGAGACCAACACCTTCAATTCGACCCGGATTTCGCAGGCCGATTACGGCCTCGACGCTGTCGCCCAGGAGCTGAATCTCGCCGCCGCGCGGCTGGCGCGCGCCGAGGCCGACGCGATGACGGCCCGGACGCCGGATCGTCCGCGCTTCGTCGCCGGGGCGCTGGGACCGACCAACCGCACCGCCAGCATCAGTCCCGACGTCAACGATCCGGGCAAGCGCAACGTCAGCTTCGACGAATTGGTCGCGGCTTACGCCGAGCAGACCCGCGGCCTGCTGGAAGGCGGCGTTGACCTGCTGATGATCGAGACCATCTTCGACACGCTCAACGCCAAGGCCGCCATCTTCGCGGTGGAGTCGGTGTTTTCGGAACTGAAGCTGCGCCGGCCGCTGATCATTTCCGGGACCATCACCGATGCCTCGGGCCGCACCTTGTCGGGACAGACCGTCGAGGCATTCTGGAACTCGATCCGGCACGCCAAGCCGCTGGCGGTCGGCCTCAATTGCGCTTTGGGCGGCCGCGAAATGCGCCCCTACATCGAAGAATTGGCGCGAGTCGCCGATTGCTACATCTCCTGCTACCCGAATGCCGGGCTGCCGAATGCGTTTGGTGAGTACGACGAACGGCCGCAGGACACCGCCTGCATCCTTGAGGAGTTCGCCGACGCCGGCTTCGTCAATCTCGTCGGCGGCTGCTGCGGCACCACGCCAGACCACATCCGCCACGTGGCGAAGCATGTTCGCGGCAAGCCGCCGCGCGTGCCGAAGCCACGCCCGCCGGCGTGCCGCTTGTCCGGTCTTGAGCCGCTGAACGTCGCCAAGGAACTCAACTTCGTCAACGTCGGCGAGCGCACCAACATCACCGGCTCGGCGCGCTTCCGCGACCTGATCAAGTCCGCCGACTACAACTCGGCGCTGGCGGTCGCGCGGCAACAAGTCGAGTCGGGCGCGCAGATCCTCGACGTCAACATGGACGAGGGCATGATCGACGGCGTGGCGGCGATGGACCGCTTCCTCAAGCTGATCGCTTCCGAGCCGGACATCTCGCGCATCCCGATCATGATCGACTCCTCGAAGTGGGAAGTAATCGAGGCGGGCCTGAAGTGCGTGCAGGGTCGGCCGGTGGTGAATTCGATCTCGCTCAAGGAAGGCGAGGAGAAGTTCCTGCACCAGGCGAGACTGTGCCGGCTCTACGGCGCGGCGGTGGTGGTCATGGCATTCGATGAAGACGGTCAGGCCGACACGCTCGAGCGCCGAAAGACGGTGTGCAAGCGCGCCTACGACGTGCTCACGCAAAAGGCCGGCTATCCGCCACAAGACATCATCTTCGACCCAAACATCTTCGCGGTCGCCACCGGCATTGACGCCCACAACGGCTACGGCGTGGATTTCATTGAGGCGACGCGCTGGATCAAGCAGAACCTTCCCGGCGCGCTGGTCTCCGGCGGTGTCAGCAATGTGTCGTTCTCGTTCCGCGGCAACAACGCCGTGCGCGAGGCGATCCACGCGGTGTTCCTCTACCACGCCTGCGCGGCGGGCCTGGACATGGGAATCGTCAACGCGGGCGGACTGCCGGTGTATGAAGCCATCGACCCGGAACTGCGCGAGCGGATCGAGGACGTCATCCTCAATCGCCGGCCGGACGGCACCGAACGGCTGATCGAAATCGCCGAGCGCTCCAGGCGCGAGGGCGGCGAGGGCATGCGCGAGGTCGAGGCGCAGGCCTGGCGTTCGCTGCCGGTGGCCGAACGCCTGACCCATGCCCTGGTCAAGGGCATCGACGCCTATGTCGAGGCCGACACGGAGGAGGCGCGGCTGGAAACGGTGGCGCGCGGCGATCGCACATTGTCCGTAATCGAGGGTCCGCTGATGGCGGGCATGAACGTGGTCGGCGACTTGTTCGGCGCCGGCAAGATGTTCCTGCCACAGGTGGTGAAGTCCGCGCGGGTGATGAAGAAGTCCGTCGCCCACCTCATTCCGTTTATCGAGGCCGAGAAAAAACCGGGCGACGTCAGTCGCTCGGTCGGCCGCATCGTGATGGCGACGGTCAAGGGCGATGTGCACGACATCGGCAAGAACATCGTCGGGGTGGTGCTCCAGTGCAACAACTTCGAGGTCATCGATCTTGGCGTGATGGTGCCGGCGCAGAAAATCCTCGATGCGGCGCGCGAGCACAAGGCCGACTTGATCGGGCTGTCTGGCCTGATCACGCCGTCGCTGGACGAAATGGTGCACCTGGCGAAAGAGATGAAGCGGCAGAAGCTCGAGATTCCGCTGCTGATTGGCGGCGCCACCACTTCGCGCGCCCACACCGCGGTAAAGATCGCGCCGGCCTACGACGGACCCGTGGTCTGGGTAAAGGACGCCTCGCGCTCAGTGCCAGTGGCCTCGGCGCTGTTGAGTTCGCCGCAGCGCGAAGCCCTGGTTGAAAAAGTGCAGGCGGAGTACGCGGCGGTGCGCGAGCGCCACGCCCAGAAGGAAAGCCATGGGCGACTGCTGCCGCTGGCCGAGGCGCGTGCCAACCGCACGCCGATCGACTGGAGCGAGTATCGGCCGCCGCGCCCGCGCTTGTTGACGCAGCAGGGCCATGAGGTTGCGCGCGGCGTCTACCACCCCGACGACCACGGCTTGCAACACGTGCGCGCGTTCCGCGACTACCCGCTGGAAGAGCTGCGCAAGTACATTGATTGGCAGCCGTTTTTCATCACCTGGGAACTGAAAGGACGCTTTCCCGACCTGCTCAACAATCCCGCATCGGGCGAGGCAGCGCGAAAGCTGTGGGCCGACGCCCAGGCCATGCTCGACCAGCTCATCGCTGAAAAGTGGCTCGAGGCCAGCGGCGTCTGCGGGTTCTTCCCGGCCAACACCGTCGGCGACGACATCGAGGTTTACGCCGACGAGTCGCGCGCGCAGGTGCTGGCGATCTTGCCGCAACTGCGCCAGCAGTCCGAACACCGCCCGGGCGTGCCGCACCGCTGCCTCGCGGACTTCATCGCGCCCAAGGCTTCCGGACTGCACGACTACATCGGCGGCTTCGCGGTGACGGCGGGCCTGGGTTGCGCCGAGCGCGTGGCGGAATTCCAGCGCGCCAACGATGACTACAACGGAATCCTGCTCGAGTCCCTGGCCGATCGGCTGGCGGAGGCTTTCGCCGAACGCATGCACGAGCGGGTGCGTCGCGAGTTGTGGGGTTACGCGCCAGACGAGCACCTGCCGAACGAATTCCTGATTGACGAGAAGTACCGCGGCATTCGCCCGGCGCCCGGCTATGCGGCCTGCCCGGAGCACAGCGAGAAGGCCACGCTGTTCGAGCTGCTCGACGTCGAGCGCCGCGCCGGCATCCGCCTCACCGAGAACTATGCGATGTGGCCGGGTGCGGCGGTCTCAGGCTGGTACTACTCGCACCCGGAGTCCCAGTACTTCGTGGTCGGAAGAATCCAGCAGGACCAAGTCGCCGACTACGCCCGACGCAAGGGCTGGGACCTGAAAACCGCGGAGAAATGGCTGGCGCCGAATCTGGGCTACGAGCCCGAGAGCTGAAAAGCAGGGCCCCCGACTTTTTCTGTTGCGCCAGCGTGCGGCCCCTGCCGGAACCGGCGCCGGTGATCGCGGCAACCTTGTCGGCGAAATCCTGTATTGGGGGGTTCTGGGGCGGGGCGGCGTGTCGGGCGATGTTACCCGGGGCGCGGCAAATCGTTTATAAAGAGTGACATGGCTGACGACAAGCACTGGCTGGAACCACCGAAATGGTGGAAAAAGGCGAAGCCCCTGCGCTGGCTCGCCATCGGCGGAATCATCTTTGTCGTGGTGTCGGCGACCTGGACCGCAAAAACTTTGATCGCGCCGGCCACCCATCCCGAAACGGCAAGCTTTACGGCGGTAGCCGCCAACCCGGTGGTGCTGTTCGGGCAATACAGCAGTTACGACACCGTCGACTCGGCCGTTGCACGGCTGGAGGCGGCCAAGGCGAAAGTCCGAAAGTCGTCCCAGCATCCGCCGGCGAGCGGCAAGTACCCGCCGCGGGATCGCGACACGCTGGTGGCCGGGGAGTACACCCATCTCGGGGTGGTCGGCGAGTTGACCCTGGAATTCTTCAACGACCGCCTTTACGAGGCGACATTCATCCCCGGGGACGCGGTGGTGTACGCGCGGCTGCTGCACGAGGCGGATTCGCGGCTGAAGCGCGATCCGTCCAACCGGATCGAGTTTGTTGACGGGCCGCTGCGCATCGCCAGCAACGTGGACTTTGCGGCAACCGAGGTCGGCCGCGACCTGAACACCAAGCCGTTTGCCATCTGGCAGGACACCCGGCTGGTGCAGTCCCTGGACGACTGGGATCGCCGCTACATCATCTCGACGCCGTCGCGGTAAATCCGCGAGGCGGGTTCAGTGGTGGTGGCCGCCATCGCCGTGCACGTGGCCGTGCAGGAGTTCTTCGCCAGTGGCTTCCCGGACCTTGGTTATTTCAACCGCGAAATGCAGGGTCTGGCCGGCCAGTGCGTGATTGCCATCGACCGTGACCATGTCGCCCTGGACGCCAGTGACCGTAATCGGCCCTGCCGGTGAATTGAAGCGCATGCCCGGACGAATCTCGCGCACACCCTTGAAGGTGCGCCGCGGCAGCTGCTGGACCAGGCTTTCATCGCGCGCCCCGTAGCCCTGTTCCGGACTCACGGAAACCTTCAGCGTGTCACCGGCCTTGTGGCCCTCAAGCGCTTTCTCCAGCCCCGCAACAATATTGCCGCCACCGTGCAGGTAGGCCAGTGGCTGCCCGCCGCTTGAGCTGTCGATCACTGTGCCGGCATCGTCGGTCAGGGTGTAGTGGATGAAGGCGACGGCGTTGGTGGAGATTTGCATGACGGGTACGGGCCGAAAAAGGGGCGCCATGCTAACCCATCAATCGTTATTGCAACCCTTTCGGTGGCACCGGCATCTCAACAGGGGGCTCGGAGTGCCGAATAGTGGTGGATATGGCTACGCGGGTCGCCAGATTAGCCTCTATTTGGCGGCAGACTCAAAAAATCGCCATTGATGCTCCCGAGGCTGGAGGCTCCGAGTCAATCAAATCAAATAGTTAGGCGGGAATGAAAAGTGGCACAAGGGTTGTATAGGTAAAGCTTTAAGGACTATCAGAATGGAGATGACGATGACGTGTATGACGACCAAATCGGCGGCCCTGGTCATGATCAAGGTCGAAGTGACAGAGTCCATCGAGGCTTGCCGGAAGACGGTCATTGCCCACCGTAGGCACTAGCCGCCGGAGTAAACTCCACCAACTTTTGCGACCGGATTCGGATCCGGCGCCCCTCATTCAAATTGGACCCGCATGAACCAGATCAATTTCCCCACCGCGCCCCTGGCGTTCGTCCTGTCGCTCGCGCTTGCTGCCTGCGGCGGGCCCAAGCAGGACGACAAGAAGGAAGACGCCGCCATTCCGGTGGAGGTCGGAACCGTGACCGTTGGCTCGATCGACGCCGCGTACCGGGGCACGGCGACGCTGGAGGCGGAGGAAGAGGCCACGGTGATGGCCAAGACTTCGGGCGTGGTCGAGCAGATCCTGGTGGAGGAGGGCAGCCGAGTTCGTGCCGGGCAGGTGCTGGCCCGGCTTGAGACCGATCGCCTGAAGCTTGAGCTAGTCCGCGCCAGAGCCGAGTCGGACAAGGCGCAGGAAAACTACGACCGGAATACCCGGATTTTCGAGAAGAACCTCATCAGCAAGGAGCTTTACGACCAGTCGCGGTTCGCGCGGGATTCGGCCCGTGCCGTCTACGACCTTGCGAAGCTGACCCTGGAAGAGAGCGAGATTCGCGCGCCGTTCGGTGGCGTGATCTCGGCGCGCCACATCAAGGTGGGCAACATGATCCAGCCCAACATCCCGGCCTTCCGGGTGACCAGGATGGAGGTCCTGCACGCGCACATCTACGTCCCGGAAAGGGACATCCACAAGCTGGCGCCGCGACAGGTGGCCGAAATGCGCCTCGATGCCTGGCCGAACCGGGCGTTCCCCGGCGCGATCCTGCGGGTCAATCCGGTGGTGGACGCCCAGACCGGGACGGTCAAGGTGACCGTGGCGATGGATCCGGACCAGCCGGAACTGAAACCCGGGATGTTCGGGCGCGTGGAAATCCGCTACGACCGCAAGGAGCAGGCGCTGCTGGTGCCCAAGGACGCGGTGCTGACCGAAGACGCGGCGCAATCGGTGTTCGTCGTTGCCCATGAAAAGGCGCGGCGGCGGTCGATCCGGACCGGCTACGACAGCAACGGGCGTTACGAGGTCCTTGACGGACTCAAGGCGGGCGACCAGGTCGTGGTGACCGGCCAGTCCAGCCTGAAGGATGACGCCAAAGTGATCGTGGTCAACGCCACGAAATCCGACGCCGCGCCGGCCGCCGCGCCAGCGGCAAACTGATTCCATGAGTCCGCTGCGGCGCCCTCCCCGTCGCGCCCGGCGGATCGCGAGGCACCGATGAGCATTGTCGAGCTGTCCACCCGCAGGCCCGTCGCCATCACCATGCTGACGGTGGCGGTCTTGCTGTTCGGATTCGTGTCGCTGTCCAGGCTCGAAGTCACGCTGCTGCCCAACCTCTCCTATCCCACGCTGACGGTTCGAACCGCCCTGCCCGGCGCCGCGCCGACCGAGATCGAGACGCTGCTGTCCAAGCCGGTGGAAGAGGCACTGGGCATCATCAAGAATGTGCGCCAGGTCCGGTCGGTCTCCCAGGCCGGTCGCAGCGACGTCACGCTCGAGTTCAACTGGGGCACCGAGATGGACTTCGCAGTCCTCGACGTGCGCGAAAAACTTGACGCACTGGTGCTGCCGAAGGAATCGCAACGACCGATCGTGCTGCGCTTCGACCCCAGCCAGGATCCCATCGTCCGGCTCGGGCTCTCGCTGAAGAGCGCGGAAATCCTCGCCGCCGAGAAGGCCAAGGCCAAGGCCAAGGCCGAGTCCGAGTCCGAGTCAGGGTCCGGATCCGGGTCAGCCGCCGCGCCGCCGGCCGCCGCTGCGCCAGCGCCGGGCCGGGCCACTACCGAAGCCGACCTCAAGCGTCTCCGGCGTATCGCCGAGGAGCAGGTCCAGAAGATGATGGAGGGTGTCCGCGGCGTGGCGGCAGTGAAGATCAGCGGCGGGCTGGAGGACCAGATCCAGGTGCTGGTGGACCTGGCCAAGCTGGCGAAATTGAGCCTGACGCTGGAACAGGTCGCCGCCCGGCTCGCCGCCGAGAACGCCAATATTTCCGGCGGCCGGGTGGACGAGGGAACCGTCAGCTACCTGGTTCGCACCCTCAACCAGTTCAAGAGCCTCGACGAAATCCGCGACACCATCGTGGCCGTGCGGCCCGCGGCCGGCGGCAGTGAGCGGCCGGTCTACATCCGTGACCTGGCCGAGGTCCGGGCCGGGCACAAGGATCGCGAGGCCATCATTCGCATCGATGGCGCGGAAGCGGTCGAGATCGCGCTGTACAAAGAAGGCGACTCCAACGCCGTGACGGTAGCCGAGGCCGGCCTGGCGCGCGCCGATACCGTGCGCAAGGCGCTGCCGCCGGACCTTGAACTCACCACGCTCTATGACCAGTCGGTGTTCATCAAGCAGGCGATCAACGAGGTCACGCGCGCGGCAATCGAGGGTGGCTTGCTGGCGATCCTGGTCCTGTACCTGTTCCTGCGCAACGCCTGGATTACCGGCGTCATCTCGCTGGCGATCCCGATTTCGGTGATCGCCACGTTCAATGTCATGTACGGCGCCGGGGTCTCGCTCAACATCATGTCGCTGGGCGGCATTGCGCTGGCCGTCGGCCTGCTGGTGGACGACGCGATCGTGGTGCTGGAAAACATCACGCGCAAGCACGAGGGAGGAATGCCTCTGCGCGAGGCTACCGTGACCGGTGCCCAGGAAGTGGTGGCCGCGGTCACCGCCTCGACGCTGACCACGGTGGCGGTGTTCTTCCCCATGGTGTTCGTGCAAGGTATCGCCGGACAGCTGTTTGCCGACCAGGCACTGGTGGTGACCGGCTCGCTGCTGTTCTCGCTGATCGTCTCGTTTACAGTGACGCCGATGCTGGTGTCGCGCGAGGGCCGTGCTAAAGCGGTGCCCGAGGCGCGCCCGGCGATCACGCGTGCCGCCGTGCTGCAGGCGGGCGCGGCGGCGGATGCACAGCCCTCAAAACACCTGCCAACCTTCCGCCCGGCGCTGCGCCCGCTGGTCTGGCTGCTGCGGCAAATCCGCTGGCTCCTCGGTGCCGTGCGCTATGGCCTGCTGGAGGTCGGCATCCCGTGGCTGATCAAGCCGTTCCTGTGGGCGTTCGCCCTGGTTTCCTGGGCCTTGGGTTCAGTTTTTCGTCCGCTGGCCGGCGTCTGGCAGCGGGGCTACCAGAAGCTTGAAAACGCCTACGTGCCGACGTTGGCCTGGTCGCTGGACCATCGCGGTGCGGTGTTGGGCATCGCGGCGGCGCTGTTCGGGCTCAGCCTGTTGCTGCTGACGCGAATTGGGGTCGAGTTGTTGCCGCCCTTCACCCAGGGCGAGTTCCGGACCGAGATCACGCTTGCGCCGGGCACGCCATTGGAGCGCAGTGACCGTGAATTGCAGGCGCTGGCGGCGATGATTCAGGGCGAGGAAGCCCTGTCAGCGAACTACTCGGTGGCCGGTACCGGCAACCGGCTCGACTCGAGCGCCGATACCGGCGGCGAGAATTATGGAGTGCTCAACCTGGCGCTGTCGCCGGCGCACTATGACCTCGAAGGTGCAATCCAGGAAAAGTTGCGGCAACGGCTGGATGGCTTGCCCGGCCTCACCTATCGCTTCACCCGCCCGACACTGTTCACCCTCAAGACGCCGCTGGAAATCGAAGTGTCGGGCTATGACCTGGAGGCCATCGAGCGCGTTTCCGAGGTGCTGCGGACCAAGATGCTGGGCTCCGACCGGTTCACCGAAGTCCAGACCACGCTGAAGCCCGGGCACCCGGAGCTGCAGGTGGTATTCGACCAGGAGCGTGCGGCCGCACTGAACCTCAATACTGCCGAACTTGCCGGCCGCGTATCGCGGTCGGTGCAGGGCAGCGTGGCCACGCGCTACCGGCTGGCCGACCGCGAGATCGACGTGCTGGTGCGCGGAATCGAATCGGATCGCGACACGGTCGCCGCCGTCCGCAACCTCGTAATCAACCCGGACCGCGCGCGGCCGGTCACGCTGTCCTCGGTGGCCGAGGTGGCCCAGCGCACCGGGCCCAGCGAGATCCGTCGTGTTGACCAGCAACGCGTGGTGGTGCTGTCAGCCAACCTTGCGCATGGCGACCTCGGCGATGCAGCGGCGGAGCTGCAGGACATGATCCGGCAGGTGGCCTTGCCAACGGGCGCGACGGCCGAAGTGGCCGGCCAAAGCGAGGAAATGGAAGTCTCGTTCCGCTCACTGCAGCTGGCGCTCGCTCTGGCGATCTTCCTGGTGTACCTGGTGATGGCGAGCGAGTTTGAGTCGCTGATCCACCCGTTCGTCATCCTGTTCACGATCCCGCTGGCGGGCATCGGCGCGATCCTTGCGCTGTTCGTGACCGGCTCGGTCATCAACGTGATCGCGCTGATCGGCATGATCATGCTGGCCGGCATCGTGGTGAAGAACGGCATCGTGCTGATTGACCTGGTCAATCGCTTGCGCGAGGAAGGCAAGGATCGACGGGCTGCCCTGCTCGAGGGCGGTCGCCACCGGCTGCGCCCGATCCTGATGACGACCTTGACCGCAGTCCTCGGCCTGCTGCCGATGGCCATTGGGGGCGGCGAAGGTGCCGAGGTGCGGGCGCCGCTCGCCATTACCGTCATCGGCGGCCTGATCGTCTCCACCGTGTTGACGCTGCTGGTGATCCCGGTGATGTACACGCTGCTGGATCGTGATGCCGGCGCGCCGTCGCGGGCTCCCGTTCCAGCACCCCGGGCCTGAGGCACGGAGCGCAAGGAGGCCGCCATGTGGATGACCAAGGTTTCCCTGACACGGCCAGTGACGGTGTTCATGTTCTTCACCTGCGTGACGCTGGTGGGGATCATGGGCGGGCGACAGCTGCCGCTGGAATTCCTGCCGGACATCGAATTTCCCGGCCTGTTCGTCAACATTCCCTACCGCAACTCAACGCCGGAAGAAGTGGAGCGGCGCATTACCCGGCCGGTCGAGGAGGCGCTGGCGACGCTGTCCGGGGTGGAGGAGATGGAATCCACGTCCAAGGACGCCGGCTCCGAGATCCAGATCCGGTTCAAGACCGGTGAGGACATGGCGATCAAGGGCGTCGAGGCCCGCGACAAGATAGACGCCGTCCGCGCCAGCCTGCCGGCGGACATCGACCGCATCAACGTGTTCAAGTTTGCGGCCGGCGACATCCCGATGCTCACCTTCCGGCTGTCGGCCGATCGCGACCTGCAGAACAGCTACGACATGCTGGAGCGCAACCTCAAGCGCCGCGTCGAGCGCCTGACCGGCGTGTCGCGCGTGGAGTTGTACGGGGTCGAGAAGAAGGAAATTCGCATCGAGCTGTCGGCCGAGCGAATCGCGGCTCATGGCATCGACCTGCGGGCCCTGGCGGGGAGCCTTCGGCAGGCCAACTTCGCGCTGGCAGGGGGCGATGTGCTGGAGTCCGGGCGCAAGTTCTACGTCAAGCCGGAAGGTCGCTTTCAGAGCCTCGAGGACGTGGAGAACTTTGTCGTCAACGATCGCGGCCTGCGATTGTCGGACCTCGCGGTGATCCGCTACACCCAGCCACGCCAGACCTACGAGCGGCACCTGAACCAGCGTTACGCGATCGGTCTGAACGTGTTCAAGGAGTCGGGCGCTAACCTGGTGGCGACGTCCGACACTGTCATGGCCGAGGTTGCCCAGATCCGGAAGCTGCCGGAAATGTCCGGCGTAACGCTGATCCTGTTCGACGACCAGGCGACCTCGGTTCGCGATTCGCTTCGCAACCTCGTTGAGGCCGGCGCCATTGGCGCGCTGATGTCGCTGATGGTGCTTTACCTGTTCTTGCGCGACTGGCGCACCACGGCGATCGTGGTAACCGCCGTGCCGCTGTCGCTGCTGATCACGCTTGCCGTGATGTTTTTCCTTGGCTATACGCTCAATATCCTGTCGCTGATGGGCCTGATGCTGTCGGTGGGCATGCTGGTCGACAACGCCGTCGTGGTGAACGAGGCCATCTTCAAGTTCCGCAGCGAGCACCCGGACGATCCCATCGGGGCGACGCTGGCCGGCGTCAAGTCGGTGGGGCTGGCCGTCACCCTTGGCACGCTGAGCACGGCCATCGTGTTCCTGCCGAACATCTTTGGCGCGCAGGACGAAATCACCATGTACCTGTCCCACGTGGCGGTGACGATTTGTGTGGCACTCGGCGCCTCGCTGCTGGTGGCGCTCACGCTGATTCCGCAGCTCACGACGCGTCTGCCGCCCAGTTCCAGTGTCGGCGTGCCGTGGATTGAGCGTCTCGCCGACCGCTACGTCCGGGTTCTGGAGTGGACGCTGCGCCACCGCGGCCGGACCTGGCTGTTCATCGTCTTGACGCTGTTCAGCGTCGCGATTCCGTCTTCGGTAGTGAAGACCGACATGTTCCCGCAGGAAGGCAGCAAGCGGATCTTCATGCAATACAACCTGAACAACACCTACCCACTCGACAAAGTTCGCAGCTCGGTGGACGTCATCGAGAAATGGATGCTCGAGCGCAAACAGGAGCTGGAGATCGAGTCGGTGTACAGCTATTTCGAGATTGGTCGTGCGATCACCCTGATCTACCTCAAGGACGACGACCTGCGAACCAAGACGCCGGAGCAGGTGCAGGACATCATTTCCAAAGGTCTGCCGAAAATTGCGATCGGCGAACCCAGCTTCGAGCGCAACCGCGGCGGCGGGGCCGACAAGCTTTCGGTCCAGCTGTTTGGCGAGTCCCGTGATGGCCTGCGCGAACTTGCCGCCGAGGTGGTGCCGTTGCTGCGCCAGGTGCCGGGCCTGAAGGACGTGATCCTGGACGCCGGCGCCATGGGCTGGGAAATGCGCGTCAAGGTGGATCGCGACAAAGCCCGCCTGTTCGGGCTGTCGTCGCAGGAAGTGGCCGAAACCGTGGCCGGCGCCATGCGCGGCACCGCCTTGCGGCCCTACCGGTCTGCCACCGGCGAGATCGAAATGGTGCTGGAGTTGCGCCGCGAGGACCGCACCGACATCGATGCCCTGCGCGCGCTTCCCCTGCTGACGCCGGCCGGCCAGCGCATTCCGCTCTCGACGGTGGCCGAGCTTTCGATCGGCGATGTGCCCGGCGACATCCAGCGGGAGAACCGGCGCACGGCCCTCACCATCAATTTCGGCACCGGTGAAAAAGTCACCTCGGAAGACGCACGGGAGCTGGTGAGCCGGTTCCTGTCCGAGTTGCAGTTCCCGCCCGGCTACAGCTGGGGCTTCGGCAAGGCGTTCGACGATGATCGCCAATCGCAGCAGACCATGCTGACCAACATGCTGATGGCACTCGCCTGCATCTATATCGTGATGGCGGCGCTGTTTGAGTCGGTGCTGGCGCCGACCGCCATCATCACCGGCATTTTCTTCTCGTTTGTCGGCGTGTTCTGGTTCTTTCTGCTGACCAGCACCACGTTCTCGTTCATGGCCATGATCGGCAT
>JANNAK010000125.1:0-6895 GCA_031384195.1 Gammaproteobacteria bacterium | reverse complement strand
CCAGAAGGCCGGCGATTAGCAGCCCCAGCAGATAGGCGCCAGCGAAAATGAGCCCACGTATTTCTGGATTGTTAAGAGACAATTCGAGTCCTAACGCCTAGGTTAAGCGGCGCCGAGTGAGCGCAGCGAACGAGGGAACCCTGGCCGAGCAACGCGAGGCCAGGGCGTCCCGCTTGAACCGCTGGTTGGGCGTCACTTTGCTCATTTTTGGCTCCTGAACGCCCAGACGCACAGGCTACCGGCGACCACCGCTACGATCCATGATGCCCACACCGGAACCTCGAAGCTCCCGACGTGAACTGGCAGTTGGCTGAATGCACGTGCCGCCTGAGCCGCGGCAATAAAGCCAAAGACAAAACCTGAGACGACAGCGTAGTTTTTGGACATTTCAACCTCTCCTGTGTGACGTCCAACGCCGGCGTTTAGCGGCGCCGGCCGCAACGTTGGGGTTGCCCCTAGGGCGTGCGGCGTCCGCTAGAACGCGTAGTTGGACGTCGGGAAGCCGCGCACCACGAAACGTTCCAGGCGCTCGCTCGTGACGCCACTGCGAAAATCCGTGGGGGCCCCGAAAACAATGCCGCCGCGAAGCGTTTGGTTCGCTGTACGCATCAACGCTCGCGTTACGCGTCAGCGAAAAAACGCTTCGCTCTTTTAGCATGTTTGTCGTGGGCCTTCGACGGCACTTTTACCAAGTGATGCCACGTTCAGAGTTCCCATGCGCATTTTCATTCTTGGCGCGGCTTTCTGATCGTCCAACGCTAAATAGACGTCAAAGTGACGTAAAACTTGGCCGGAGTGACGTATAACTCGGCCGAAAATCGTGAAAGTGTCTGATTTGGCTCGAAACCCAGTCAGAAAGTACAACTGCCATGGCAGTAACTCCTTCAAAACCCACACGTTTGCTGGATCAAGTCCGGTCCGTGATCCGTTCCCGCCACTACAGTCTCCGCACCGAAGCGACCTACCTGCACTGGATTAGACGCTACATCCTTTTCCACGACAAGCGCCACCCGCGGGCGCTCGGCGCGGCCGATGTCGAGGCCTTTTTGTCGCATCTGGCGGTCAACCTGGACGTCGCCGCTAACACGCAGAATCTGGCCTTGGCGGCGTTGCTGTTTCTCTACCGCAATGTGCTGGACGTGGACTTGCCGTGGTTGCAGGGCGTGGTCCGGGCCAAGAAGCCGCAGCGACTGCCGACGGTCCTGTCGCGACCGGATGTTCAGCGCTTGCTGGCAGCGCTGCCGGACGATACGCCCGGACTGGTGGCGCGACTGCTCTACGGCACCGGGATGCGCCTGATGGAAGGGGTGCGGCTGCGGGTCAAGGATCTTGATCTGGTCCAGCGGCAAATCCTGGTCCGCGACGGCAAGGGCGGCAAGGATCGCGTCACTCTGCTGCCGCAGGTGCTTGCCGACTCCTTGCAGGCCCACCTCGCGGTCCGGCGCAGCGTGTTTCGGCGCGATCTTGCGACGGGTCGGACCTCGGTCTGGTTGCCCGACGCGCTGGCGCGCAAGTACCCCGGTGCGCCAGTCGAGTGGGGCTGGCAGTACGTCTTCGCCGCCGCCACACTGTCGACCGATCCGCGCAGCGGCATACGCCGGCGGCATCACATCAATGAACAACTGGTGCAGCGCGCGGTACGGGCTGCCGGTCTTGCAGCCGGCATTGCCAAGCCGGTGTCGCCGCACGTCCTGCGCCATTCCTTCGCCACTCACCTGCTGGAGTCGGGCTACGACATCCGCACGGTGCAGGAGCTGTTGGGCCACTCCGACGTCAGCACCACCATGATTTACACCCACGTCCTTAACCGCGGCCCGCGTGGAGTGATCAGCCCCCTGGACAGCTGAATCACGCCCGGCAGGCCCGGAGCGCTTTCGCAAACGGCTGGACTTCGCTAGCGTGGGCGCCTGTTCCCTGGAGCTCCCGGATGAATCCTTCGCAAAACACCCACAGCGTGCTGGTCGGCTACATCCTCTGGATCTTCGGCTTCATGGGCGCGCACCGCTTCTACTATGGCAAGCCGATCAGCGGCACCCTCTGGTTTTTCACCCTCGGCCTGCTGTTCATCGGCTGGATCATTGACCTGTTCCTGATTCCGGGCATGGAGCGCGATGCCGACCGCAAGTACCGCGACGGACCGACCCACTACACCGTCACCTGGATCCTGCTGACCTTCCTCGGGATCTTTGGCATCCACCGTTTCTACATGGGCAAGTGGGTCACCGGCATCCTCTACCTCTGCACGATTGGATTGTTCGGAATCGGCATCATTTATGACTACTGGACGCTGAACGACCAGATTGACGAGCTCAATTCCGGTTCACCACGGACTTGACGCTAGCCGCCTATAATCCGCGCCGTGAAATTCCTGCTCGACTTCGCCCCGGCGCTGCTGTTCTTCGGCGCCTACCTGATCTGGGACATCTACACCGCCACGGCGGTGCTGATCGGCTCGCTGTTTGGCGTGGTCCTGACCTATTGGCTGTGGAAGCGCGAACTGCACAAGGCGCACCTCGCCACCGCTGTGGTTGCCGCGGTGCTGGGCGGGCTTACGATCTACATCCACGACCCGATGTTCATCAAGTTCAAGCCGACCGCGGTCTACGCGCTGTTCGCGCTAGCCCTGCTGGGCAGCCACGTCATCGGCGACAAGGTGCTGCTGCAGCGCATCCCGCAAAAGACCTTCACCCTGCCCGACCCGGTCTGGCGCAAGGTCAACCTGGCCTGGGCACTGTATTTCCTGTTCTGCGCCGTACTGAACCTTTACGTGGCCGCCAGTTTTGACGAGGCGACTTGGGTCAAGTTCAAGACCTTCGGCTTTACCGCAATGACCTTTGTGTTCCTGATGGCGCACCTGCCCTTCCTGCAGCGCTACCTGCCGCAGGAATAAGTCATGGCCAGCCGTGTCGAGCGCATCCGCGCAATGCTGGAGCAGTCCTTCGCTCCGCAGTCGCTGGACGTGATTGACGACAGCCACAAGCACGCCGGCCATGCCGGAGCCGCCGGGGGTGCCGGCCATTACACGGTCGAAATCGTTTCCGGCGCCTTTTCCGGCCAGCTGCCACTGGCACGCCATCGGCTGGTCTATGCCGCGCTGGCGTCGATGATGCCGGCCGAAATCCACGCCCTTTCTATCGCCGCAAAAACCCCGGACGAGGCAGCAAGGCGATCAGCGCCAGCAGCCGGCTGAGCAGCAGCAGTCCCTCAAACAGCAGCCAGCCTGCTGCCAGTCCCAGGATCGGCATCGCCCATTCCCGCAGGAGCTGTGCCAGTAGCTCGGGAATGTTGCCCTTGTAAAACCCCTTCAGCAGCCCGAGCAGCGGGTGCGCCCGGAACATCACGGTGCTGTTTTCGGCCAGGTAGCGAAGCCCCTTGCGGCCCTTGGCCGCGGCCTTCAACACCCAGGTCTCGGCCGGTGCCCAGCCGGATTTGAGCCAGCGCAGGGTGGTGGCCGGCTCCAGCATCAGGGCGTGGCGACCAACCGGGGTTTCGGCCAGCGTTGTTATCCGCTTGAGCATCGCCGGATCGTCGACGTGCTTGAGCAACGAAATGGTGCCCGAGGGCGTGGTGCGCACCGACAGCCGCGCGACATCGTCGGTGATTTCGGTAATCGGCTCCGCACGGCCGGACTTGTACGCGCGCCGCGCCGCGTCAGCCAGGGTCTTGGCAAAGGCATCGCTCAAGGCGCCCATGCGCCGCGCCAATTTCAGGATCGCCGCACCCAGGTCCACGGACGGGCTCACGGTCAGCAGAATGCCGCCGGCCGACAGCGCCACCAGCAGGTCATCGGTTTCCTCGCCTTTCAGCCAGTGGCCACCCTGGATGACAAGGTCACGAACGTCGCCGAACACGAACAGGTCCGCAACAATCGCACCGGTAATGGACGGCAGGTCCGTGCCCTGCCCGGTCAGCGCGCCGCGCCCACCCGAGGCCAGCTGTCGCATCAGGCTGCTGCGTTCGGTCTCGATGCCCTGGCGCATCACCAGGAGCCGGGCGTTGTTCGGGTCCTGCGTCAGGGCCTCGTCTACCAGCAGCAGGGCTTCGCTGAAGCGGTTCTGGTTGAAGAGTTCCGAGGCCTCGGTGGCCGCGTCATAGGCCGGCAAGTCCTCAAAGCCTTTGCGAGCCTGCACCGTTGGCCAGTCCTGCCAGCACAGCCACAGCAGCGCGGCGGCCAGCGACAGACGGATCAGGCTGCCGCAAATTCCCATCAGCTTTGCGGCCACGCCTATGCCGTTTGCAGATCCGGAGATCCGCCGTCATTGATGCAGGGTATGACTTTATTTTTCATGGGCTAATCCAGGATAGGTTTGACCTTCAGCTTGCGCTTGAAAGGCCAGCCTGCCCAATCAGCTTCTTGAGACCATCAAGGTCAATCACGGCGACCCCGAGCTTTTCCGCCTTGGCCAGCTTGGAGCCGGCGTCGGCGCCGGCCAGCACGTAGTCTGTTTTCTTCGACACCGAGCCGCTGGTCTTGCCGCCGTTCGCTTCGATTAGCGCTCCGGCCTCATCGCGTGACATGCCCGGCAGCGCGCCGGTGAGCACAAAAGTCTTGCCGCTGAGCACGCCGCGTGCCGACTCCTTCGGTGCCGGCCAGTGCACGCCGGAGGCCCGCAGTTGCGCGATAACCTTCTGGTTGCGAATTTCGCTGAAGAAATGGCAGATGAAGGCAGCGACCACCGGACCGACATCCGGCACTTGCCGCAGGGTCGGGCAGCGATCCTTCTCTTTCCCGGCGTGGGTGGTGTCAACATCGGCCGCCGCGGCTTCCATCAGTGCCTCAAGGCTGCCGAAGTGCCGCGCCAGTTCGCGGGCGGTGGTTTCACCAACGTCGCGGATGCCCAGCGCGTAAAGAAAGCGCTCGAACGTGGTGGCTTTGCTCGCTTCAATCGCAGCGATGACATTCGCAGCGGACTTCTCGGCCATCCGCTCCAGGCCGGACAAGGTTTCCGCTGTCAGCCTGAATATGTCCGCCGGACTGCTGACCACCTCCCGGTCCACCAGCTGCGCCAGCAGCTTTTCGCCCAGGCCTTCGATGTCCAGCGCGCGGCGTGAAACAAAATGCAGCAGCGAGCCCAGCAGCTGCGCGCGGCAGGACAGGCCATTGGTGCAGCGGGCGGCGACTTCGCCTTCCTCCCGCTCGACCTTGCCGCCGCACACCGGGCACCGCGCCGGCATGGTTATTTTCTTCCGCTGGCTACCGGGCGTGTGCAGCCGGGCCACCGACGGGATCACATCGCCGGCGCGCCGCACCACGACCTCATCACCGATGCGCACTTCCAGCCGGCCAATCTCGTCCATGTTGTGCAGCGTGGCGTTGGACACGGTCACCCCGCCGACAAACACCGGCTTCAGGCGCGCCACCGGCGTCAGCGTGCCGGTGCGCCCGACCTGAAATTCGACGTTTTCAAGGACGGTGAGCGCTTCCTCGGCCGGGTACTTGTGGGCGATGGCCCAGCGCGGCGCCCGCGCCACGCTACCCAGCTCCTCGCGACCGGCGAGTTCATTGAGCTTGTAGACGACCCCGTCGATGTCGAAGTCCAGCGTCACGCGCCGCGCGCCGATTTTTTCGTAGTACCTCTGGCAGCCCTCGACACCGGACACCGTCTCGATCAGCTCGCTCACCGGCAGGTTCCAGCGCCGCAACTGCTCCAGCACCGCGGCGTGGGTTTTGGGCAGGGCAAACCCTTCCACGCGGCCCATCGCATAGGCGAGGAAAGCCAGCGGGCGGCTGGCGGTAACCGCCGGGTCCAGCTGCCGCAGCGCGCCGGCAGCGGCGTTGCGCGGATTGACGAAGGTCTTCTCGCCGCGCTGTTCCAGCGCGCGGTTCATCCGCTCGAAGCCCGGCCGCGGCATATAGACCTCGCCGCGGATCTCGATCACCGCCGGCCACTGCTTCCCGGCGCCGCCGAGCCGCAGCGGAATCGCGCCAAGGGTGCGCAGGTTGTCGGTGACATCCTCGCCGGTCTCGCCGTCGCCTCGCGTTGCGCCCAGCACCAGCACCCCGCGCTCATAGGTCAGCGAGATCGCCAGGCCATCAATCTTGGGTTCGGCGCTGTATTCCACCGCCTCGCGGCCCAGCCCCTCGCGCACCCGCCGGTCAAAGTTGCGCAGCTCAACGTCGTCGAAGCAATTGTCCAGCGACTGCATCGGCTGGCGATGGCGTACCGACACCAGGTCCTCGCGCGGCGGCGCGCCGACCCGATGGGTTGGCGAGTCGGCGGTGCGCAGTTTCGGGTGCGCCGTCTCAAGCTCCTGCAGTTCGCGCAGCAGGCGGTCGTACTCGGAGTCCGGAATCGCCGGCGCATCGAGGACGTAATAGCGATGGTTGTGCTCGTGCAGCTGCTGCCGCAGTTCCGCGGCGCGTTGGGCGGCGGTCGCGGCGCTCAATTTCCGCTGTGCAGGCGTGCCCACTCCTGCACCTGCGCGTGCAGTTCGCGCTCCCGTTTCGGGGTCAGCAGGGCCTGCTGCTCGCTGTCGAACAACTCGGCATTCAAGTCCCGTGCCAGCGCCCGCGCGGTGTCCAGCATGTCTTCGAAGGCCAGCAGCGCCGGCAGCGCGACCGGCAATTGCATGAACACCGACAGGCCCGGTGTGCTGAATTCCTCGGCCAGCGCCGGATCCAGCTCGCCCGGCTTGGTCAGGCTGGCGACGCTGTAAATCGTCTCGCCGCCGCTTTGCCGGTGGTAAATGCGCTTGTTGCCATAGCTCAGGCCACGCGCCCGCAAGGCCGTGTGAATCTTGGGACCAAGGATATTGGTGCCCTCGTGCTCGGCAATGTAGAACGCAATCAGTTTGCCTGGTGCCTTGGGCATCGTCGTCGCCGCTGCCGTCGGCGCGGGCGTTGAGGCGGTGGCTGCACGGCGTGCGCCGGGCTCCACCTTGGCCACCGCCGGCG
>JANNAK010000095.1:0-27017 GCA_031384195.1 Gammaproteobacteria bacterium | reverse complement strand
GGCGGCGACGCGCGCATCGTCGTAGCGATATTCCGGCACGCCCTGGCAGGTGCGACCGTCCATCAATTGCGGGCATCATGAGCGGACAAGAGAGAGGGGAAATCATGAAACTCACCATGGGCGTGGCGCTCGCGCTGCTGGCGACAGCAGCCCTGGCCAGGGAGCCGGCGGCTGACAAGGACGTTAAGTCGCCGCTGTCGGCGCTGCCGCAGGCGGAGCAGCGCGAGTGCGAGGCATTCGGCGAAACCTATCTGCGGATCGCCGAAATGCGCGACGCCGGCGGCGACAAGCTGGTTGCGGTCGATCGCGGCGTCCAGTTTCTGTCTGGCTTGGGACGCACCGGCAGCAACCACCGCGGCATGAACTACAAGCCGGCGGTGACCCAGTTTGCCGACTTCGTATACGCCAACCCCAAGCTGAATCGCCGCACCGTGTACCTGTACGGACTCAGTTCCTGTGCCATCTCCAAGAAGGCGCCGGACGACCCGACTTTTGAGAGCGCGATGGTGGCGCTGGAGAAATCCATCGGACCGTGCCAGTCGAAGTATCCGCAGCAGGAGCAGGTCAAGCCCTTGGCCGCCTGCGTGCTTGAGCCGGTCAACGTCACGCTGCAGAAGTGGGCGGTCGCCACGAAATAACGATTGGGTCGTTCTGCAGGTCACCGATTCCGCCGGAAGCGCCGCCCTTACCCTCGCGTCGCGGCCACCAGTCCCGGCAACACCGCCTGGATTCCTTCGACTACGAACTGAACCGCGACGGCGGCGAGGATCAGTCCCATCACGCGCTGAAGGACGTTCAGGCCGGTCTGGCCCAGGCGGCGCTCAAGCACCAGCGCGCCACGCAGCACGAAGTACACAGCGGCGGCCGTGATCGCGACGGCCATCATGATTACGGCGTAGTGCCAGTAGTGCTCAACCCGCGACACCAGCACCATCACGGTGGAGATGGCGCCTGGCCCGGCGAGCATGGGGATGGCGAGCGGGAAAAGCGAGACGTCAGGGCGGTGCCGGCCTTCGGCGACTTCTTCCGGTGAGGTGCGGTGGCGGGAGGGCTCGGCGCGCAGCATGTCCACCGCCATCAGGAACAGCAGCAGTCCGCCGGCGATGCGAAACGCGCCCAGCGAAATTCCCAGCAGCTTGAAAATAACCCCGCCAATCGCGGCGAACAGCGCCAGCGTGATGAAGGTGGCCAGCGAGGCGCGAAAGGCGGTGCGGCGCTTGTGCTCGGTGCTGTCGCCGGCCGTCATCGACAGGAAGATTGGCGCGGCAGCCGGCGGATCCACGACGATCAGCATCGTGGTCACGGTGGACAGGATAAAGGCGAGGGCGTCGGGCATGGCGGGCGCGGATTCTACACGGCTGGCTCCAAACCTGAGACCAGGCTCATCGCCTGAGCCCGGAGGGTGCGAAAATGGCCACATGGACGGGGCTCTTTCGCGGTTTCACCCGGCGGTTGCGGACTGGTTTGGGAAGCGCTTTGGCGCGCCCACCGATGCGCAGCAGCGGGCGTGGGCAGTCACCGCCGGCCGCCGCCACGTGCTGGTCAGCGCCCCGACTGGGTCGGGCAAGACGCTGGCGGCTTTCCTGTCCGCCATCAACGACCTGGTGGTCGAGGGCATCGAGCGTGGGCTGACGGACGAGGTGCACGTCCTGTACCTATCGCCGCTCAAGGCACTTTCCAACGACATCCAGAAGAACCTGCAGGAGCCGCTGGCCGGCATCCGCGACCAGTTGCTGGAGCGGGGCATAGCCGATGTACCGATCCGCGATGCGGTACGCACCGGCGACACCACGCCGTCCGAGCGCGAGCGCATGCGGCGCAAGCCGCCGCACATCCTGGTCACCACGCCAGAGTCGCTGTACATCCTGCTGACCTCCGAATCTGGCCGACGCATGCTGGGCAGCGTCCGCAGCGTGATCGTGGACGAGCTGCACGCCATCGCCGGCAGCAAGCGCGGCTCGCACCTGATGCTGTCGCTGGAGCGGTTGGAGGCGCTGTGCGTCCAGGCCGGGACCGGGCCGCCGGTGCGCATCGGCCTGTCCGCCACCGTGAAGCCGCTCGAAGCCATGGCGCGCTTTCTGATCGGCAATCGTCCAGACCCGGTTGAGATTGTGGATGCCGGTCACCACCGCGAGCGGGACCTGGCGCTGGAAATGCCCAGGTCGCCGCTGGACGCGGTGATGGCCAACGAAGTCTGGGCCGAGCTGTACGACCGGCTGGGCGAGCTGATTGCCGGCCATCGCACCACGCTGATCTTCGTCAACAACCGGCGGCTGGCCGAGCGGGCGACGCGGCACCTGGGGGAGCGCCTCGGTGCCGAGCACGTCGCCACTCACCACGGCAGCCTGTCCAGGGAACACCGGCTCAAGGCCGAGCAGCGGCTCAAGTCTGGCCAGCTGAAAGCGCTGGTGGCGACGTCCTCGCTGGAGCTTGGCATTGATATTGGCGACATCGATTTGGTGTGCCAGATTGGCTCGCCGCGGCTGATTGCGGCGCTGTTGCAGCGGGTGGGTCGTGCGGGTCACGCCGTCGGCGCGATCCCCAAGGGACGTCTGTTTCCGCTGTCGCCAGATGACCTTGTCGAGTGCGCTGCGTTGCTCGACAGCGTCCGTCGCGGCGAACTCGACCGCATTCGCGTGCCGCACAAGCCGCTGGACGTGCTGGCGCAGCAAATCGTGGCCGAAGTCGCCTGCCGCGAGTGGGGCGAGGACGAATTGTTTGAGTTGTTGCGCCGCGCCCAGCCGTACGGTGAGCTGACGCGCGCCGAATATGATTCGGTGCTGAAGATGCTCGGCGAGGGTTACAGCACGCGTCGCGGCCGGCGTGGGGCTTACCTGCACCACGACGGCATCAACCGCATGCTGCGCGGCCGGCGCGGCGCCCGCCTCACGGCGGCGACCAACGCCGGGGTCATCCCCGACCAGTTTGATTGCGACGTGGTGCTGAACCCCGAAGGCCACCGCGTCGGCAGCATCGGCGAGGACTTCGCCTTTGAGAGCATTCCGGGCGACATCTTCCAGCTGGGCAACCACAGCTATCGCATCCAGAAAGTCGAAGTCGGAAAGGTGCACGTGGAGGACGCCAGGGGCGCGCCGCCGACCCTTCCGTTCTGGTTTGGCGAGGCGCCGTCGCGCAGTGACGAGCTGTCGGTGGCGGTGTCGCGGCTGCGACGGACGGCAGCGGATCGGCTGGGCGAGGGGTTGCCCGCCTGCCAGCAGTGGTTGCGCAGCGAATTGCGCCTGCCAGAGGCCGCCGCGCAGCAGTTGGCGGCGTACCTCGGCGGTGCACACACCGCGTTGGGGCTGCTGCCGACGCGCGAGCAAATCGTGTTCGAGCGGTTCTTTGACGAGGTGGGCGATACACACCTGGTCATCCATTCGACTTATGGCTCGCGCATCAATCGCGCGTGGGGCCTGGCGCTGCGCAAGCGCTTCTGCCGCCAGTTCAATTTCGAATTGCAGGCCTCGGCGCTGGAAGACAGCATCGTGCTGTCGCTGGGGCCGACGCACAGTTTCCCGCTGGAGGACGTGCAGCACTTCCTCAAGTCGGCTACTGCGCGCGAAGTGCTGATCCAGGCCCTGCTCGATGCGCCAATGTTTGGAACCCGCTGGCGCTGGAACGCCGCCGTGGCGCTCGCCGTCAAACGCATGCGCAATGGCAAACGGGTGCCACCGCAGTTCCAGCGTGCCGACGCCGAGGACTTGCTGGCACTGGTGTTCCCGGACCAGCTGGCCTGCGCCGAGAACCTCACCGGCACGCGCGAAATCCCCGACCATCCGCTGGTGCAGCAGACCATCAATGACTGCCTGCACCAGACCATGGACGTCGAGGGTTTTCTTGCGCTACTGACCCGCATCGAGTCCGGAGAAGTGCAGGTGGTGTGCCGCGACCTCACGGCGCCTTCACCGCTGTCGCACGCCATTATTGGCGCGCGGCCCTATGCCTTCCTTGATGACGGCGACGCCGAGGGTCGGCGGACCCGCTCGGTCAACACCCGCCTGGATCCGCAGGCGGCCGGAGACCTGGGACGTCTGGATCCGGACGCCATCGAGCGGGTGCGACGCGAGGCCTGGCCGGAAGTCGCCAATGCCGACGAATTGCACGACGCCCTGTTGGTGCACGGTTTCCTGACCCAGGCCGAATCCGAATCCTGGTCCGGCTGGATGCAGGAGCTCGAGAGCCGGCGACGCGTGGTGGCGGTCGCAGCGGCGCAGCCGCTCTGGGCCGCCGCCGAGCGCGCGGCGGAACTTAAGTCCGCATTGCTCGAATCCGACGAGGCGCTGAAAGAAATCCTGCGCAACCGGCTGGACCTGCTGGGTCCCGCCAGCGCTGGGCAATTGAATGCCCCCTTGGGCGTGCCCGCCGTTCGCATTGAAACCGCCTTGCTGGCGCTGGAGTCAGAAGGTGGCGTGATGCGCGGCGACTTCTCGAGGATTGGCGAGGCCGGCGAGTGGTGTGATCGGCGCTTGCTGCTGCGAATCCATCGCTACACCCGCGATCGCAAGCGCGCCGACATCCAGCCGGTGCCGCCGGCCAAGTTCATGCGCTTCCTGTTTCAGTGGCAAGGGCTGGCGCAGGACGGCGACGATGCGCGCCGCGAAGGTGAGGACGGGCTGCTGGCGGTGCTGCAGCAATTGGAAGGCTGCACGATTCCGGCCGGCGCCTGGGAAGAAGAAATCCTGCCCGTGCGCGTGAAGCAGTATTTGCCGCAGATGCTGGATCGGCTGTGTGCGGCCGGAAAAGTGAGCTGGCTGCGCCCGGCCGAGCCGGCGACGCCGGACGTCGGCCGCAAGTCAGGTCCGGTGCGGGCGACACCCATCTTGTTGTGCGAGCGATCCAATCTGGCTTTCTGGCAGCCGACGGTCGCCACCGATATTGGTGATCGCCTTTCAGCGCGCGCCACCAGAGTGCTTGAGAGCCTGCAGCAGAATGGTGCGTCCTTCTTTGCCGACCTTCAGCAGGACACCGGCCTGGTGCGCGCCGAACTTGAGCAATCCCTGGGTGAGCTGGTCAGTCACGGCTTGGCTGGATCGGACTCGTTTGCCGGGCTGCGTGCCCTGCTGACCAACGCCTCGCGCCGCGAGCGCCTGCGGCGCTTCCGCCGCGCGGTCTCCGGCATGGAGGAGGCGGGGCGCTGGAGCCGACCACGCCGAATTGCACCGGTTGGCAGTGCCACGGATTTGGCCGCACCCTCGGTCGAGCACATCGCCCGCACCCTGCTGCTGCGCTACGGCGTGGTGTTTCGCAAGCTGCTGGAGCGCGAGGACGGCCTGCCGCCCTGGCGGGAATTGTTTTACGTCTATCGCCGGCTGGAAGCGCGCGGCGACATTCGCGGCGGACGCTTCATCAGCGGATTCGCCGGCGAGCAATTTGCGCTGCCCGAGGCAGCGGCGGACTTGCGGTCGACTTCCGCGCAAGCGGGCGTGCAGCGAGTCTCCATTTCAGCCGCCGACCCGCTCAACCTGGCCGGCATCGTCACGGCCGGCGAGAAGGTGCCCGCGCTGTCCGGAAACCGGGTGCTGTTCGAGAACGGCGTGCCGTTGGCGGTGCAGTCCGGTGGCGAAGTCCGCTACCTGCGCGAGGTGGATGAGAAAGACCAGTGGGAAATCCGCAATCTGCTGGTGCGCAGGCAGCGGCCGGGCGGCTACGTCGAGCTTTCGCGCACTCGGCAGTAGCGGCTCAGTAGCCCCGGCGGCAGCCCCGGCTGGTAGCTCACCTCTTGGAAGTGTTCAGGCGCCGACGCTCGGCCTTTTCAAGTTTCCTCTTCAGGTACCGCTCGAGCTGGGGTAACCGCTTCTCCAGGAAGTCGCCACCCAGTTTTGCGTCTCGAGAATGACCTTCCACGAGATCGATTCCGTCCGTAGCCCTCGCCCGCAGTGCTGGCCTGGAGGGCGCCAGTTTGTAGAGTCGCTCGACCACTAATCGCGCAGACTCAACTGCGGCCTCATCGAGATACCGATTGATTGTCCGGCGTGCGATTTCGCATGACATTCGAACGCGATTGGCGCTGCGCTCGCCGCCATCTTCCTCTCGGCGGTTCAGGCTGCCGTACACATTTTCAAGTTGCGCCTGGAGGCAATGCAGCGGATGCATGACTCGAAGTTTGTTGTCGAGGGCCGCTGGCATTTCAGGGGTTGCAGCCCAGTCGCGCACCTCCTGGAGCCCGCTGTCTGAGAAGCCCTTCAACGAATGCAGCACATCGATGGTGTTTGTCTCACCATCGAAATCGAAGGTAACGACAGCCGCGTTCGGCGTGTGATCGTCCATGCCAGCGACTTTCACGTCTCCGCCAATGGCATTGGCCAACTTGATTGCCGCCGGAGCAAGGCCCAGAAAATCTATGTCGTCGCTAACCGCCGCCCCATAGAGCCCCTCTTCGTATTCAGTTGCGATGCCCAGCGCTTCAGCCCAGGCGTTTATCGCCTGCCCACCGACCAGAATCAGCTCGTCGACAGGCTTCCCTGAAACAAGCTCGATAACCTGGCGATATGAAAGGCGGCGCACAAGGCGACTATGCGATCTTCGGCAACCGCAGGTTTATTCCGCCCAAGCTCATCGCGTTGCGCGCATGTAGTTCTTTGGGGCTCAGGCCCTGCTGCAGAGCGGCCGAACCTGCTGCCCGCCGGGCTTTCTCTTCGGCAAGCCTTTTCCTGGGGTCGAGAAGTCCCACGACGCCCTTATCAGGCAGGAATGCGACTCGAAGTCCCGCAGCGCGCCCAATTCGCTGAAGCGATTCCCATCGGGGATTGCCCTGTCCTCGCTCCAGGTCCTTGACGACCTTTCGGTTGACGCCCGAATGCCTTGCGAACTCTTCCTGCGAAAGCCCTTTGATAAGTCGGATCGCCTTGCATGCATCGGGCAGCGGCAGCGCGCCCTCCTCCAGGAGACCGCGGACAAATTCAGCGCGAGAAGATGACTTACGCACCACGTTAGGACCCCTATATGGGACTATTACTAATAGTATAGACCCATATATGGGTCCGTATCCAACCCGAAGTCGGCAGCGAACTCCAACACTTCCTGCCGGCCAATCACCGCGTCACCCGTTCCCAGCCTTCGGGCAGCCTCCCTTGCAGATGGGGCCGGACTAATAGCTTCTGCTACTCAAATCCGGGGGGACGTCGTGATCACAAACCATCGCATGCGACATATTGATCCATCCCGGACGCGAACTGTTACACCTTGAAATACGCGTCAGACAACGCGTCATTAATCCCCACCTGCACCTCGTCCAGGAACTCGCTGAGCCCCTTCTTCACCTGCGCCCTGATGTCGGTATCGCGCAGCAGCGCCAATATGCGCGCGATGGAGCGCCCGGATCAGGTCACCTCTTTCCGCCGGTCTGCCGCAGCAAAATGCGCCAACTGATCTGCGTGTGCCTTGACGAAGGACGGACGGGCCGTGGCGCGCGCGACATACTCGCGACAGGCGGGATATTCCGCCAGCCCGTCGAGCCGATGGACCAGGCGCAGCACGTCCGCCATGAGTATGTCGGCAACCGAGAAGCTTCCGGCAAGCCATTCGCGTCCCGCCAGCACTGGCTCCAGGTGCTTGAGCCGGTGCTGGTGAAGGAATCCGTCAAAGAGCTTCCATCCCGGCGTATCACCGGTGTACCCGGAGAATACGAACAGGGACCAGGGCAGGCTCGCCATCTCGACTGAATTGAGCGCCGCGAACAGCCATTGAATGGCCTCGCTGCGCCGGCGCGGATCGGCAGGCAGCAGCGCGTCACTACGATTGCCCAGATGAAGCAGGATCGCGCCGCTCTCGAAGATCGTGCTGTCTCCATCGGTCAACCACGGCACCTGGCCGAAGGGTTGGTGCGAGAAGTGCTCGGCGTTTCGATCGCGAAATGGCACGGTCGCGACGCGATAGGGCAATCCGGCTTCTTCCAGTGCCCAGCGCACACGCAGATCGCGCACATAGCCCCGCGGCATCTCGGGGACCCAGTCGAAGGTGGTAAGGATCAGGTCGGTCATACGTTCATGATGACAATGTTCAGGCCGCCAGGTAACGGGCCGCGCCGGTTTCCCGTCCGAGAATTGTGGAGCGCTGGAGCTCCTCGAGCTGCTCCCGCCGGACGGCATGCTGGTGAGCCAAATCGCGCCAGCGTTCGGCAACGCGCCGCACGATGCGCTCCACGCGACCTTCCGCCTCGTCCCGGGTCAGTCCGTATTCCGCGCACGGGGCCAGCGCGTTATCGATCGAGCCGCGGGTACCTTCAGGCCCGATTCGCATTGAATGCTGCACGGCTTCTTCGACTTGGGGCTCGATATCGAACGCGGGCGTCAGTGACAGGCGTTCGCCGTCCCAGAAGAACAGGTGATTGAGCGCATGATCGTCGGTGTTACCAATGACGATGTTCAGGATCATCCGGTCGAACCAACGGGCAGCGTCTTGCGGATCCCGCGCAAGCCGGCGCAGCGCGGCCCCAACTTCCGGGTACGACGCACGATCGAGCGCGGCCCGCTCCGACAGTTCCGCAAGGCTCCGTACCGAGATCATGTGACGGCGTTTTCCGCCGTCCAATCGGTCGAAGCGGCGCACCCAGAGGAACGGCTGAACATCGTTGTGTTCAAGACGATGCTCGGGCACGGCGATACCGCACTCGTGTGCGAGTGCGAGGCCCAGCGCCTCGAGCCTGGGCTGATGTTCCTTGTGATGAAGGCGGCTGCCGAATTTGAGCAGCCAGTGCACGCCGTCCTTGTCCGTGACACTTGCCTTGGGCCAGCGTCCGCCGACGCTGGTGCCGTGCCGCCAGACCAGCCGTAGTGCGGCCGGGAGATCCTTGTCATTGTCGAGAGCCGAGATGACTTCGCGCAGCTGCTCGAGCTGCCCGGCATCGAGCGCTTCGATCGTTTCAGGCTGCGCGTCGGCGGTCTCGGAGAATTCGAAGGCTCCTACCCGGTCCGGTGCTGGATGGATCAGATATTCGAAGGCATTCAGCGAGCGGCCGCGCAGCTTTCGGATGGCGTATTCGCCCCACGCGCCCGGGGCTGTGTCCAAAAACACCGGCGGCAGGGCGTCGTCTTCGGCCGGTCCGTGCTTGTGGCCCCTGGGCTCGTCCGGTGGCCAATCGGGATGGATCGATATCGCCCTGTCGCTTTCAGCGTAGCTACGGACATAGGCGAACTGCGCGCGTGCGCCGTCCCAGAAAAGACGTCCGCACAGAGTCGGTGAGTTGCCTTCCGGCAACCAAATCCAGACGTAGGGCGAACTCACACGTCGAGACCTTCATCTACAGGGCGTCGCCGCGCGCGTTGCTTGAAGCTGGGCAACTCAAGGCGTTCCTCCACCGACCGGGACAGCGTTCCGAGATCCAGAACCCACATGAGCGCAAGAAAAGTCCCCAAGCTGGAGCCTGGGGTGCCCTTTTCGATCGCCTGAACAGTGGGGATGGAGACGCGCAGCCGCTTCGCGGCTTCTGCCTGCGACAGTCCGCGGTTCACCCTGGCGGCCCTGAGGAGTTCGCCAAGGCGGACCAGTTCGGCCCTGACCGACTGAGGGAGGACTTCTGAGCTTATTAATCTCACTTAGCAAATATACATTGTGTTATAGCGCTTAACAACAGATATATTTGCTATTACATACAGCTTCAGGCCCCCGTGAAAAATTCGTCGGCGCTGCCTATGGCGTGGGTCACGCTCCGCAGTCTCATCATCCTCAATTGGATCTTCGGCGCGCTGATCTTGGCGCTGCTGGCGGCCAGCTTTCTGGCCGAGGAGTGGACATGGCGAGCGCTCGGCGTCGGCAGCGTAGCCGGCCACGAGGGCATCGTGGCAGGGATGCGCGCGATCATGGTGATAGGGATCGTCGGCACGCCCATCGCCTACGTCGTGCTCAGCCAGCTCCTGCGCATCGTGGAGTCGGTGCGCGTCGGGGAGCCGTTCACGAGCGAGAATGCCGGACGGTTGCGGACCATCGCCTGGGCGTTGCTCGGCCTCGAGCTGCTGCACATCTGCGTGGTCACGATCGCGTCCGCCGTTTCGACGCCGGAAGTTCCACTCCATATCAGCAGCAATTTCAACGTTACCGGGGGTCTCGCGATCCTCCTCCTGTTCGTGCTCGCCCAAGTGTTCCTCGAAGGAACGCGCCTGCGCGAAGACCTCGAGGGCACGGTCTGATGGCGATCGTCGTCAAACTCGATGACCTGCTGCACGAGCGCAGGATGACGCTGACCGAGCTTGCCGAGCGGATCGACATCACGCTCGCCAACCTGTCGATTCTCAAGACCGGCAAGGCGCGCGCGATCCGTTTCTCGACGCTCGAGGCGATCTGTCAGGCGCTCGCCTGCCAGCCTGGTGACTTGCTTGAATTCCAACCCGCTGAATCAGGAGATTCGACATGACTTCGATTGCGACTGCTTCAACCACCACTCCGGAGAGCGAAGTCTCGCTCACACGGCTATACGTGCTGCGCGCCACTTACCTGCTGTTGGTGGTCGGACTCGGCGCGATGATTGTGCCGGTGCTCCTCCGTCACGACCCCATGGCACGCGGGGTGATCCCAAGCCTGCTCGGAGCCGTGTGGGTTCTGGCATTCGTTGGCCTGCGCTACCCGCTGCAGATGCTCCCGCTGCTGATGTTCGAGTTTGTATGGAAAACGATCTGGCTGATCGCCTTCGGTCTCCCGCAATGGTCCTCGGGCCAGCTCCCGCCGACCTTTGCGGAAGACTTCGTGAACATTCTGTCGGGGGTAATACTGATGCCACTGGTGATTCCGTGGGGCTACGTCTATCGCCACTACGTCAAACAGCGGGCGAACCGCTGGCGGTGAAATACGCGTCACTCAACGCGTCGTTAATCCCCGCGCTCCTTCAGCTCCAAAACCAGCAATCTCCGCGCTATTCGCGACTGAAAATCCGCCGGCGCATCCAGCTTCATTCGTTGCAGATAAGGTTGTGCTGCCGCCGGGATGTCCCGAACTTGCAGCGCCGCCCACAGCGCGTGCAGCTTGCCTTTCGCGACTCGCGCTTTCACCCCGCGCAGCGCCTTGGCGAGCACCCGTTCCTGCTCGGTGAAATCGCAACCCAGCGGAAAGGCTGGGAACAAGCCGTTCTTGCGGTGCGGTGCGAGCATTTCTTCCAACCGCTCGGGCGTGTTGCGGCGGTGCTGTTCCGGAATCTGGTAGTCAGGCTCGAGCTTGCCGGCTTTTTTGACCTGTTCGAGCAGGCCTTGCTGGAAGCGCGAGTCCGCCACGTTGAGCAAGGCCTTGATCACTTCGCTGTCGGTTTTGCTGCGCAGGTCGGCGATGCCGTACTCGGTGATGACGATGTCGCGCAGGTGGCGCGGGATGGTGACGTGGCCGTAGTTGAACACCACGTTGCTGGACGGCTCCTTGGTCTTGCCTTCCTTGTCGCGTACCGCGCGCACCATCAGGATCGAGCGGCCGGTGGGGAGCTGGTGCGCCATCGCCACAAAGTTGTATTGACCGCCGACACCGCTGACCACCCGGCCATCGGCCAGGCCATCGGACACCACGCTGCCGGACAGCGTGACCATGAAGCCGGTGTTGATGAAGCGGGCGTGCTGGCGCTGTTGCTTGTACAGGCGCGGATTGTGGTCGAGCTGGTTGATCTTGTAGACGCCGGTCATGCAGATCTGGCGGCGTTCGTCCTCGCTCATGTCGCGCAGCGCGCGGTAGAAATCGTTGGGTCCGACGAAGAACGCCGCGTGCATCAGGATGCCGTTGCGCAAGCGCCGGCCCAGGCATTGCCCGGCGATGACCTTTCGCGATAGCGGGTCGCCCACGTTGGCGATCACGCGCTCGCCGCCCGGCGCGACGATACAGCCCTGGTCGTAGCGGGTGTCGTCGGTGAAGAATCCATGATGCTGCAGCACCTCGAAATCCCGGGTGCGGATCACGCGCACGCCCATCGAATCCAGGCCGTCGAGCACGTCCGGTTTGAGGTTTTCCGGATCGCAACGGTTTTCGTTGATCAGCTGTTGCAGGGCCCAGAAATCGTAGACCTTGCGCTTCAGGATGCCGGCCTGGTACAGGTGCATGAACCCGTCCACGAACATTTCGCTGGCGCCGTAAAGCCCTTTCTCGAAAGGCGCGGTGCCGCCGGTTTCGCGGATCAGGGCTTCGGAGCTGGCGAGAATGCCGGTGTCTTCAAGCGCCTTGCGGTAGACGCCGTTCTGCTGGTGGCGCAGCTGGGTCGCGTAAACGATGGCGTCGCCCAGGGCGCCGATGCCGATTTGCAAGGTGCCGCCGTCCTTGATCAGCGCGCTGGCGTTGAGCCCAATCAGGTAGTCGGGCGTCGCCACGGATAATTTGGGCGTGGAGAACAGGGTGGTGCTATAGCGCGGGTGATCCACCACGAGATCGAAATAATCCCCCGGCACTTCGGCATCGTTTTCCAGGTACGGCAGGTTCTGGTTGACCAGCGCGATATTCACATGCGGCCGGCCGCTGGCCTTGAGCAAGTCCACCAGCTCCGGCGAGGTGTCCGGATTGCAGGACAGGCTGAAGCGGGTTTCGCCGTCAACTGTGCGCTTGACCACCAGCTGCGCGGCCACGTTGCAGCCCTGCGCGAACACATCGCGCGCGGCGTGGGTGTAATTGCTGCTGATGTAATGCTGCTGGGCGTGGGCGTTATCGATGAAGCTGCCGGGCTTGAAGAAGAACTCGCAGATCTCGACGTTGGGCGGCAGCGTGTTCTTGCGCAGCGCGGTGATGTAGTCCAGGTCCGGGCAGTCGCCAAACACCCGCTGCACGAACGGTTCCAGAAAAGCCCGCTCCAGCGGGCTGGAGCCGCTGGGTTTCTCCAGCGACAGCGCAGTGAGAATCTTCAGCTTGAGGGTGGGGTCCTTGCACGCGCGCTGGAACAGGGCATTGACCAACTGCACCGGCTTGCCCAGGCCCAGGGGCAGTCCAATGACGACCGCCTTGCCGACGCGCTGGACGATTTGGTCGACGGCTTGCTCAACGTCATCGCAATTCATCAGCCGGCGCTATTCGGAGACGACAACGACATTGCGCCCGGCCGCCTTGCCCCGGTACAGCGCCTGGTCGGCGCGCTGCAGCAGCTGACCGATGGTCTCGGCGCCGTTGAAGGTGGCCACGCCCAGGGTCACGGTCAGGCGACCCCCGGGCTGGGTTTGCGCCTTCGGGAAATCCTCGGTCTCGACGCGCGCGCGAAACTTCTCGGCGAGCAACCGTGCATCGCCGGCGTCGCAATTGGGCAGTACCAGCACGAACTCCTCGCCACCGTAACGTGCGGCCAAATCGCCTTTACGCACCTGCGACTGCATCAGGCCCGCCAGCTTGGTGAGCACGACATCGCCCAGCGGGTGGCCGTGGGCGTCGTTGTAGTTCTTGAACTTGTCGACGTCGATCATGGCCAGCGAAAACGGCAGGCCGGATTGCGCACTGGCCAGCGTCGCCAGCACCTCGTCGAGCCGCTTGCGGTTGGCCAGGCCGGTCAGCGGGTCGGTGGCGGCTTCGTGCTCGACCCGGTCCAGCCGTGCGCTGGACTGGACGGTCAGCGCGCGCAACTTGTTTGCCAGGCCGTAGGACAGCATCTGATAGAACACCGCCGAAAAATCAGAGAAATCCGGGTTGCCCAGCACCGAGGCCTGAATGGCCAGCACCCGGGACGGCGCATCGGCCAGGACGTCGGCGCTGCGGGGCGGCGCCTGCAGCACGGCAATTTCGCCAACGACTTCGCCGGGATGGGTGATGCGGCTGATATGGCGATCACCCGATCGCACGATCAGGCAGCCGGCGAGCATCAGGTACAGCTCATCGGCCTTGAGGTCGCCCTCGCGGATCAACAGATCACCGGCGTCCAGTTCGACCAGTGCGCCGCTGCGCACCACCGCCTCAAGGGTCGCTGGCGGAATTGCGGCGAGGAATTTCAGGCCCCGCAGGGCGTCGGTCAAGACGGCGACGTGCCCCGGTTCGGCGGACAACTCCGTGCGGCGCATCCGCTCAGCTCCGGTGGACCGCGAGGGAGCCAAACGACTGGCTCACCGGCATCAGGGAGATGGTGTTGACGTTGACGTGCGCCGGGCGCGACGCGATCCAGTGCACGGTCTCGGCGACATCGACGGCAGTCAGCGGGACGGTGTTTCGGTAGACCGACTCGGCCTTGGACTTGTCGCCGTGGAATCGCACTTCGGAAAACTCTGTGTCGCCGCAGAGTCCGGGCTCCACGTCGGTCACCCGGATCGGCGTGCCCAGCAGGTCGGCGCGCAGGTTGAGCGAGAACTGGCGGACAAAGGCCTTGGTCGCCCCGTAGGCGTTTCCGCCCGGATAGGGCCATTCACCGGCGATCGATCCGATGTTGATGATCTGTCCGCGATTGCGCGCCACCATGCCCGGCAGCACCGCGCGGGTCAGGTACATCAGGCCCTTGATGTTGGTATCCACCATCCGGTCCCAGTCGTCCAGCGAGGCCTGGTGTGCCGGCTCCAGCCCCAGGGCCACCCCGGCGTTGTTGACCAGCAGGTCGATGTCGCGGAAGCCGTCGGGCAATCCGGCAATTTCTCGACTGACCGCGTCACGATCGCGGACGTCCAGCGTGAGCAGGTGTGTCTTCACCCTCAACTCGGTCGCCAGCGCGTCCAGCCGGTCGCGGCGGCGGGCGGCCAGGATCAGTTGCGCACCATCACGGGCAAAGCGTCGCGCGATGGCGGCGCCAAACCCGCTGCTGGCTCCGCTGACGAAAATGATCATGGCCGGTCAATGTTCAGGGCAGCCTGCAGTGTAACAACGCCCCGGCCGCTGGCCGATCGGGGCCGGGGGGCATACGCTCCAACGGATGGAACCCAAAGTGGAAGACCTTCCGCCCCGGCCGCAGCCCCCCGAACCCGGGGACTGCTGCGGCGGCGGTTGCGCGCGCTGCGTGCTGGACGTTTACGCCGAGGCGCTGGAACGCTGGGAACAACAGGTCCGGGACCTTGGAAAAGGCGACGCGCGCTGATTTCGCGCAGGGAACAAATGGTCCACGCGCCCAGCTCTCAAACCGGTCGCTACTTTTTGCGGCGGGCGCGGACGCGGGCGCGGCGAATCGCGGCGCGGACTTGCCTGGGCGCGGTGCCGCCAATGTGGTCGCGCGCCGCCACTGAACCTTCCAGTGTCAGGCAGCGGTACACGTCCTTGTCGATTCGCTTCGAAAACAGCCGGAATTCGGTGAGCGTGAGCTCCGACAGCCCAACCTGCTTCTTGCTCGCATGCGCTACGGCCTGGCCGACCGCGTGGTGGGCGTCGCGGAACGGCACGCCCTTGCGCACCAGGTAGTCGGCGAGGTCGGTGGCGGTCGAGTAACCCTTGGCTGCCGCGGCGCGGCAGGCTTCCGGCCGGAAGCGGAGCGCCGGCACCAGCTCGGCGTAAACCTGCAGGCACTCGGTCACGGTTTCAACCACGTCAAACAAGGTCGGCTTGTCTTCCTGGTTGTCGCGGTTATAGGCCAGCGGCTGCGACTTCATCAGTGTCAGCAAGGCCATCAGCCCGCCGACGACGCGCCCGGTGTTGCCGCGAATCAGCTCCGGCACGTCGGGGTTTTTCTTCTGCGGCATGATCGAGGAGCCGGTGCAGAAACGGTCCGGCAGTTCCACGAAGCCGAACAGCGGGTTGTTCCAGAGGATCAACTCTTCGCAGATGCGCGACAGGTGAACCATCAACAGCGCAGCGGCAGCAGAAAATTCGATGGCGAAGTCGCGGTCGGACACCGCATCAATCGAGTTCTCCGATACCGAGTCAAATCCCAGCAGCTTCGCAGTGTAGGCGCGGTCGATCGGGTAGACGGTCCCGGCCAGCGCGGCCGAGCCCAGCGGCAGCACGTTGACCCGCTTGCGCGCATCGGTGAGGCGCGCGCGGTCGCGTTCCAGCATTTCGCGCCACGCCAGCAGGTGGTGCCCGACCGTCACCGGCTGGGCAATCTGCAGGTGAGTAAAGCCGGGCATGATCGTGTCGGCCTCGCGCTCGGCAAGGTCGAGCAGGCGATCGGACGCCAGGCGGGTCAGGCCCTCGATCACATCAATGTGGTGCCGAAGATACAGGCGCAGGTCGGTGGCGACCTGATCATTGCGCGAACGTCCCGTGTGCAGCTTCTTGCCGACCGGGCCGATGCGCTGCGTCAGGCGCGCCTCGATGTTCATGTGCACGTCTTCCAGCGCCGGGTCCCAGCGGAACTTGCCGGCGTGGATGTCGCGGCGGATGGCTTCGAGCCCGGCCACGATCCGGCCCGCCTCGGACTTGGTCAGGACTCCGACCTTGCCCAGCATGGTGGCGTGGGCGACGGAGCCGTCAATATCGTAGGGATACAGCCGCCAGTCGAAGCTGACCGACTCGGTGAAAGCCTCGACCACGGCGTCGGTCAACTCGCTGAAGCGTCCGCCCCAGAGCTTCTGGTTTCCGGCCTTTTTCATAGGCGGCGAGTATAGCCTCGCGCGTCCGGCCCGGCGCCGCCAAGGGCCCCGGCTGAAATGGGCGCTTGACCGCGGCAGCGGCGGGGCCAAGGATAGGTTGGTGAACCTTAAGCGCCAGCAGCAGGCGGTCGGTGACGACCTGATCCCCGATTTTTGCCGGGCGCCGGCCTTGCTGTCGCTGGCCTTCATCATGGAGCTGGTGGCGATCAGCCTGGCGCTGGCCGCGAACAAGGATCCGGCGGTGCTGGACCGGTTCCTGCTGTTGTCGGTCTACCTGCAGTGGATCGGCTTTTGCAGCGCGGCGGTGCTGTGCCTTGCGCGACGGCGGCTGCGCCATGCCCCGGCCCGGGTGATGTTCCCGGTCGCCTGGGTGCTGCTGCTGGCGGTCACTTTGATCATCAGCGCATCCGGTTACGAAATCCTCCTGCGCATCGACCCGACGTTTCGCGCCGCCCCGGAGGACTGGACCAGCTTCGTGTTCCGGCACTTCTTCATCGGCGCGGTGGTTTCGTTGCTGGTGCTGCGATTGTTCTGGGTCCAGCACCGATGGCGGGCCCAGGCGCGCGCCGAGAGCGAGTTTCGCTACGAGGCCCTGCAGGCGCGCATCCGGCCGCACTTCCTGTTCAACAGCCTGAACAGCATTGCGGCACTGGCCGGCAGCCGGCCACAGGATGCCGAGCGGCTGATCGAGGACCTGTCGGAATTGATGCGGGCTGGCCTGGACCAGCGCAGCCGGCTGGCGCCGCTGGCCGACGAAATCACCCTGGTAAAGGCCTACCTGCGCATTGAGCAGGCGCGGCTGGGCGATCGCCTGCAGCTTGGGTGGGAAATCCCGGAGGACACGCTGTCGCTGGACGTGCCGCTGCTGTCGGTGCAGCCCTTGGTGGAAAACGCCATCTACCATGGAGTTGAGCGGTGCGAAGGGCCAAGCCGGGTGCAGATTGCAGCCCGGCGGGAAGGGGATACCCTGCAGATCGAGATCCGGAATCCGCGACCGGCAGCCGACGCCACGCCGCGCGCGGGCCAGCGGATCGCCGTTGACAATATTGCCCAGCGGCTCGCGCTGATTTACGGTGACAAGGCCAGCCTGACGCTGGGTGACGAAGGAGACCTGTTTGTGTCCTGCTTGCGAGTGCCCGCCATGAGGCGCAGCGACATCCCGGGCCCGGGGGCGGACGCGTGAGGGTCGCCATCGTCGATGACGAGCCGCTGGCTCGTGAGCGACTGCGGAGGCTGCTGTCGGAGCTGCCGGGCTACGAAGTGGTTGGCGAAGCCGGCGACGGCGCACAGGCCCTGAAGCTGATCGCCGAGACACAACCCGACGTGGTGTTGCTGGACATCCGCATGCCGGGCATCGACGGATTGCAGGTGGCGCGCAAGCTGGCCGAGGAAAAGATGCCGCCCGCCATCGTCTTCACCACCGCTTTTTCCGAGCACGCGCTGTCGGCGTTTGATACCAGCGCCATGGCGTACCTGCTCAAGCCGGTGAGTCGCGACAAGCTGGCCGAGGCGCTGATTCGCGCGCGGCGGCCGAGCCGCGCCACCGAGTTGCGCCTGGAGTCCGGCGCCGGCGAGCGGCCCAAGCGCGACTTCGTGCTGGCGACCACCCGCGAGGGACTGGTGCGGGTGCCGGCCGAGGACATCGTCTATTTCCTCGCCGACCAGAAGTACACCACGGTGCACCACTTGCACGGCGAGGTGCTGATCGAGGAGTCCTTGCGCACGCTGGAGCAGGACTTCTCCTGCTGGTTCCTGCGCGTGCATCGCAAGGCGCTGGTGGCGACGCGGTTTATCCTCAGCCTCGAGCGTGGCCGCGGCGACGAGCACCATTTCCTGCGCATGCGGCACGCCACCCAGCTCCTGCCCGTGTCGCGTCGGCGCCTGTCGGAAGTGCGGCGGTTTCTGACCGCCAACGCCAACCAGACGTGAACCTGAGAATTGCGACACGCCAGAGTCCCTTGGCGCTCTGGCAGGCCCGACATGTCCAGTCCTTGCTGCAAGCCGCGCAGCCGGACGCATCGGTCACGCTGTTGCCGCTGACCACCAGCGGCGACCGGGAGTTGTCGCAGCCGCTGGGCGCCCGCGGCGGCAAGGGCTTGTTCGTGAAGGAACTGGAGGAGGCGCTGCTCGACGACCGCGCCGACCTTGCCGTGCACTCGATGAAGGACGTCACCACGCACTTGCCCGCCGGCCTTTGCCTGACCGCGTTCCTTGCGGCCGAGGACCCGCGGGACGCCTTTGTCTCGCCGCGTTTTTCGAGTTTGGCGGACCTTCCGCGCGGGGCGAAAGTCGGTACCGCCAGCCTGCGCCGCCGCGCGCTGTTGCTTGGGGTGCGCCCCGATCTTGAGCTGATGGACATCCGCGGCAACGTCGGCACCCGGCTGCGGCGACTCGACGAGGGTGGTTTTGATGCCCTGGTGCTGGCTTGTGCCGGCTTGCATCGCTTGGGCCTCGCCTCGCGCATCGCCGAAGCGTTGCCGGTAGACCCGTTCCTCCCGGCCATCGGCCAGGGGATCATCGGCATTGAATGTCGCACGGATGATGCGGTGACGCGACGCGCGCTGGAGGCGCTGAACGACCGCGCCAGCGAGACCCGACTTTCGGCAGAACGCGCCCTCAATGCCGGACTGGGCGGGTCCTGCCGGGCGCCGGTGGCCGGCCACGCGGTGAGCCGCGGGACCCGGTTGGCGCTGACCGGCTGGGTCGGCGTGCCCGACGGCAGTCGCTCGCTGCGCGAAACGATCGAGGGCCCGTCGACGCAGGCGGCGAAACTGGGGGCCGAGCTCGCCAGGCAATTGCTTGCGGCGGGTGCCGGCGAGATGCTCGCGTCGATCGGCGCCTGAACATGGAGCCGGTGGGACGGTTGCAGGGCGCCCGGATTCTAGTGACCCGGCCGGCGGCGCAGGCCGAAAAACTTTGCCGGATGATCGAAGCCGAACAAGGCGTTGCGCTGCGACTGCCGCTGCTGTCGATCGAACCCATCCAGCAGGCCGGCGAGGCCCGCCAGCGCCTGGCGGCGGGGCACGACTTGTGGATTTTCACCAGCGCCAATGCCGTCAGGCACAGTGCCCCCTTGATCGCCGGGACGTGGCCGGCACGCGTGGCGGCCATTGGTCCGGCGACGGCCGCGGCACTGGGCAGTGCTCCGGTGCTCACCGTGCCGGTCAGCGGCGCCTCCAGCGAGGCGTTGCTGGCGCAGTCCGGATTCAGCAACGTCGCCGGGCTGCGGGTTTTGGTCGTCACCGGCGAGGGTGGCCTGGGCTTGCTGGAAGAGGAACTGGCCGCGCGTGGTGCCGTCGTCGAACGCGCCGAAGTCTATCGACGCGTGCCGCTGCCGTATCCGGCGGACACCGTCGCCGGGTTCCTGCGACGGGCGAACATCCTGGTCGTGACCAGCGCTGAGGCGCTGGAACACTTGCTGCGCTTGACGCCGGAAGATGCGCACAAGGCCTTGAAGCGCAAGGCGCTGGTTCTGCCCAGCGCCCGTGTGATAGAAAGGGCGAGGGACATGGGCTTCGTTCGGTCGGCGACCATCGATGGGCCGATGTCCGATGCCGCCGTCTTGACGGCCTGTGCCCAAATCCTTGAAACCCGATGAAACCTCCCCGATCGACAACGACCACAGGACCTGCTGCGCAGCGCGGTGGCGCCTGGCCCTGGCTGCTGCTCCTGCTACTGGTTGTCGGCGCTGGCGCCGGGGGCTGGTATTCGTGGCCGTGGGTCCGGGCGCAATACGAGCAGGTCCAGGGCGAGCGCGGGATGCTCAAGTCGATGTCCACGGATGTCGCCGCGCTCAAGCAGCAGGCGCGCAAGTTGGCGGAGGAGCAGTCGAAGTTGGGCGCCCGGCTGGAGGGCGACGAACTTCGACTGGGCGATATGGCGCAGTCCCTGGACAGCGGTCGGATTGGATTGCAGCTGGCTGCCATCGAGCAACTCCTGCTGGTTGCCAACGATCAGCTGAGCCTGGCCAATGACGCGCGAACCGCGCGCCGGGCGCTGGATGAAGCCGACCGGCGGCTGGCACGCCTGGACAATCCGGTGCTGTTGCCGGTCCGCGAAGCGCTGGCGCGCGAACGCAGCGCACTGGCCGCGATGCCCGATCTTGACCGGGCCGGCACCGCATTGGCACTGGGAGAGCTGATCCGAAAGGCTCCGCAATGGGCATTGCGGGCGCGCTCAGCGGAGCGCTACACGGCGCAGGTCGAGGGACGCCAGATCGAGCCGGCCGAGGGCTGGGTCGGGCGGATATGGGCCTCGGTCAGCAACGCCCTTGCCGGAATGTTTACCGTGCGGCGCAGCCAGGGTCCGGCACCGCGGCTGTTGCCGCCGGGCGAGGAAGCGTTGGTGGCGCAGGCCCTGCTGCTGAAACTTGAGGGCGCGCGCCTGGCGACGCTGGCCGGTGACGTCGCCAGCGTGCGGGACCTGTGCGCGTCGGCGGGCGAATGGCTGCAGGAGTACTACAACGAGGCCGACCCGGCGGTCGCCGGCGCCCGGCGCCAGCTCGCGGAGTTGGTGAAAGCCTCAAATCCGGTGGCGCCTCCCGATATCACCGGAAGCCTGGCCAAGCTGCGCCAGTTCATGGACCAGCGGTTGGCGCGTTGAACCGCATCCTGTTGCCTCTGGTGTTGGTGCTCGCGCTCGGCGCGGCCATCGGCTACTACCTGCACATCGAGACCGGCTACGTGCTGGTCAGCTACCACTCGTGGATTATCGAAAGTTCGGTCCTGGGAGCTCTGGCGGGCGCGGTGTTGTTGCTGCTGGCGCTGGTCTGGGGGGCACGGCTGCTGGTCGCTTTGGTACGACTGCCCGGGACGCTGCGCGAATTCATGAGTGCGCGGCGGCAGCGCCGCGCACGGGAATCCTTCGGCAACGGCCTGCAGAAATGGCTGGAGGGTCGCTGGTCCGAGGCCGAGGTGGAATTGTTGCGCCGCGCCGCCGACCACGAAACGCCGGGACTGAATTACCTGCTGGCGGCGCGTGCCGCGCAACAGGCGGGTGCGCCCGAGCGCAGCGAGCAATACCTTGACCAGGCCACCTTGCAGGACGACGCCACGGCGTTTGCCGCGCGCCAGTTGCGCGCCGAAATGCAGATCAAGCGTGCCGAGGGCTGGCAGGCCTTGCCGGTGCTGCGAGAATTACAGAAGCAGGAGCCGGGGCACCCGCAGGTGGCGCGACTGCTGTGCGAGGCACTGGCCGCCTCGGGAATTTGGTCCGAGTTGCATTCGTTCCTGAAGACCGCGGACAGCGCCAAGGCCTTGCCCGCGGTCACGCACCAGCGTTTTTCCCGCTTGGCCCTGCGCGAGTTGCTGGTGCAGGCCGCCGGCGATGCGCGCCTCGACACCTTGCGTTCGCTTTGGGGAACCGCGCCGGTGCCGGTGCGATCGTCGCCGGAAGTGCGGCTGGCCTACGTGCGCGGCCTCGGTCGACTGGGCGCCGACGCCGAGGCGGGCGCGCTGGTCGAGACGGTAATGCGAGAGGAGTGGGATCCGGCGCTGGTGGACGCCCACTCGGACCTGGACGGCTTGGACGCGGTCAGCCAGCTGGCGAATGTCGAGCATTGGCTGATGCAGCATGGCGAAAAGCCGGAGCTGCTGCTGGCGGCCGGCCGGGTCTGCATTCGCAACCAGCTGTGGGGCAAGGCGCGCAGCTACCTGAATGCTTCGCTGAAGCTGTCGCCGTCACCGGCGGTGTATCTGGCGCTGGCGCACCTGAGCGACGCCAGCCGGAACCCGGCGGACGCCGCACAGTTTTACCGCGAAGGCCTGGAACTGGCGGCGAAGTCCAGGTCGTAATCCGTGTTGATCAGGCGCCGGCGGCTTCTGCCGGTGCCGCGCCGCTGCCTTCCCAGCCGCAGCTGTGGCCCTCGTTCTGCTCCTTGAGGTAGGCCATCAGCGGTGCGAAGTACTCGATTAGCGCCGAGCCATCCATCTGTCGCGTGCCGGTGAGCTTTTCCAGGGTTTCCTGCCAGGGCCGCGATGCGCCCTGCTTCAGCATCGCCATGTACTTGGCGCCAGCCTCGGCATTGCCGTAGTAATCGCACTCGTTCAGCGCGCCTTCGTGGCCAGCCGTCTGGCACAGCGCCTTGTAGAACTGGAACTGGATGATGAAAGACAGGAAGTAGCGCGTGTACGGCGTATTGCCCGGGATGTGGTACTTCGCGCCCGGATCGAAATCCTGCTCGGTACGCGCCATTGGCGGGCTGACACCCTGGTATTGCGCGCGCAGATCCCACCAGCCGGCGTTGTACTTGTCGGCCGGAATCTCGCCGCTGAATACCTTCCAGCGCCACTGGTCCACCAACTTGCCCCAGGGAAGGAACACGATCTTGTCCAGTGCCCACTTCATCTGCGAGTTAATAGTGGCGCGCGGGTCGGTCTTCTGCGCCGGCACCAGGCCGATCTTGTGCAGGTGCTCGGGCGTCAGCGACAGCGTGATGGTGTCGCCGATGGCCTCGTGGAATCCGTCGTGGGCCGCGCCCTGGAATAGTGGCGGCAGCGGGTTGTACATCAAGTCGTAGAACAGGTGGCCGAGCTCGTGGTGCAGCGTGGTCAGCTGTTCCTCGTCCGGTTCCACGCACTGCTTGATGCGCACGTCGCCCTGCATGTTCATGTCCCAGGCGCTGGCATGGCAAACCACGTCGCGATCGCGCGGCTGCACCATCAGCGACTTCTCCCAGAACGAATCCGGCAGTTTCGGAAAGCCGAGCGAGGTATAGAAGTCCTCGGCCACCTGGGTCATCTTTACGGCCTGCGCGGCGTTGGCGCGGTGCTCCATCTCGGCCAGGTCGGTGGCGGTCGGCTTGCCCTTGAAGCTGCCGAGCAGCTTGCGGTATTCGGCGTTGCGCTGTTCCGCGAGCGCCTTGGTCACGTCCAGGCTGCCAACGCCCTGGTAGGGTTCCATCATCGGGTACAGGTTGCTCCACTGTTGCGCCCACATGTTGCCAAGCAGGTGCGCGGGGATCAGCCCGTCCTTGGGCACGACCGCGTCACCGTATTTCTGGTTGAGCTTGGTGCGGACCAGGCAATGCAGCTGTTCGTACAGCGGCTTGACCTGGCCCCAAAGGCGCTCGGTCTCAGCCTCGAATTCCGTCGGGCTCATGTCGTAGCCGCCGCGCCAGACTTCGCCGGTATCGGCATAGCCCATCTCGCGGGCACCCTCGTTGACCACCGTCACGAAGCGCTGGTAGTCGTCGCGGATCGGCCGCGCGGTTTCGTGCCAGCCCTGCCAGGCCGCGGCAATTTCCGCCGGGCTGTTCTTCATGTCGGTGTTGTTGACGATGCGCTCGATCGCCTGCAGCGTCAGGCATTCGTCGTTGCCGGCGGCGTCCTTCCGGCACCACTTGCCCTTGCCGTAGTTGGCTTCGAGGTCCGACAGGATTTTCGCCAGTTCGGCCTGCTTGGCCGGGTCTGACGGCGCCGGGGCGCTGACGGTCTGCAGCAGCCGCAGCGCGCGGGCGGAGTCCGCGGACAGTCCTTCGACATCCTTGAAGCGGCGGGCATCCTGCACCCAGCGCGTCTGCATGCCCAGGAACTCCTGGTTGAACTTCGCGGCGACTGCCTGCGAGTCGTCGGTGATGTAAGTCGCCTGCAGCCAGGATGCCGAGTTGTACAGCGGCAGGAACTTCCGCAACTCGTCATTGATGCCAGCGACGAACTGGTCGGCTTCGGCGGCGGTGGGGCCGGCCGGCGGCGGCGGTTCGGACTTGCCGCAAGCCGCGGCAACGACGGCCAGGACGACGAAGAGTTTCTTGGCGATGTTCATGACGGGCGAACCCCATCGGAATTGCCGATCATTTTCTGGATCGGGCGGGCAGCCATCAGCAGCAAGAAACCAAGGACCGTGGCCAGCGCAAAGATCATCAAGAATCGGCCCGGGGCATGGGCGATGTCTTCCGAGCCCAGGTGGCCGGCGATCAGTCCGGACAGCAGGCTGCCCAAGGCCGTTCCGGCGAACCAGGTCCCCATCATCTGGCTGCTGAAGCGCGTTGGCGCGAGCTTGGTCACTGCCGACAGGCCGATGGGCGAAAGGCAAAGTTCGCCGAACGTGTGGAGCATGTAGGTCAGCAGCAACCACACCGGCAGGACCTTGGTCTGCTCCCCGCCCTGGACAACCAGCCAGGCGGCGTAGGCAATGACCAGGAAGCCAATGCCCATCTGCAGCAGCCCAAGCGCGAACTTCACCGGCACGCTGGGCTCCAGGTTGCGACGGGCGAGGTTCACCCACAGCGCCGCAAACACCGGCGAGAACAAGACCACGAACAGCGGGTTCATGGCCTGGTACCAGCTGGCGGGATGCTGGCCGTTGGCAAACCACGAGCCGAACAGGCTGCGGTCGGTGTAATCGCGCGCGAACAGGTTGAAAGCGGACCCCGCAAGTTCAAAGCCCATGAAAAAGGTTGCGGCGCCAAAGAACAGCACCACGATCACGATGACGCGGCGCGTTTCCTCGGGCGTCAGGTTTCCATACAGGAACACGTAGCCGAAAAAGAACGCGGCGATCAGCACCATCGCGACGCCCGTGCCGCCGCCCAGGTCCACCGGGTTGACCTTGATCCATCCCAGTGCGACCGAGCCGACGGCGATCGCGATCGCGACCACGCCGGCGGTCAGCTGCAGGGTGGCGCGCTTGCGCTCGGCCGGAGTCTTGGCGGTCGAGTGGTTTGCCTCGGGCGAGAGGTGTTGCCGGGTCAGCCAGAATTGCAGGACGCCCAGCAGCATCAGGAAGCCGGCGACGGCAAAGCCCGCCTTCCAGGAGAACTTTTCGCCAATCGTGCCGACCAGCAGTGGTGCCAACAGTGCACCAATGTTGATGCCCATGTAAAAAATCGAGAAACCGGCATCGCGACGCGCGCCAAGGTCATTTTTGTACAGCTGGCCGACCATGGTGCTGATATTCGGCTTGAGCAGGCCCACGCCGAGCACCACCACCACCAGGCCGACGAAGAAAATCGTATGGTCGCCCAGCGCGAGCAGGAAATTGCCCGCCGCGATGACCAGGCCGCCCGCAATAACCGCATTGCGCTGACCGATCAGGCGATCGGCAACCCAGCCCCCCGGCAAGGCGAACAGGTAGACGCAGCCCAGATAGAGGCCGTAGACGGCCGTTGCATCCTGCGAACTCATCTCGAGGCCGCCGTCCATCACGGCAGCGGTCATGAACAGGACCAGCAGGCTGCGCATGCCGTAGAAGGTGAATCGCTCCCACATTTCCGTAAAGAACAAGGTTGCGAGGCCACGGGGGTGGCCCAGCCAGGTGGCTTGGGTCATTTTGGGAACCGGTCTCTGGGAGCGCCTCACAGGCGCGATGGCCCGGAACGATACAAGAAACCCGCGACAGGGTCACTCTGCGCTGCAACACCGGTTCGCGCGGCTAGGGGACGGCGGCAACCTTGGCGGCGCGGACCAAATGAAGGCGGGGGCGGTCCGTTGCTGGAACCTCAGCCGCCGGATCCAGCAGCGACATCGTGACCCGGTCACGCCCGCCCCGCTTGGCGAGGTACAGCTGCTCGTCAGCGAGGCGCAGCATCGAGTGCGGCGAGAAACGGTCGTCCGGTACGCCCCAGGCCGCCCCGACGCTGATGGTTACGTTGGCCCCGCTGAGCTCGGGATGTCCCTCGTGCGGGATTTCCAAATCGCGTACCCGTTGCAGCAATGCGTCCAGCCAGCGCTGGGCATCGACAGGACTGGCGACATTGGTGACCAGGGTGAACTCCTCGCCACCGGTGCGGGCCACGACATCGCTGCTGCGGCGCGAAATATCACCGAGGACGCTGGCGACGCGGCGCAGGCATTCGTCACCTTGCAGGTGGCCGTAGCGGTCGTTGTAGTGCTTGAAGTAGTCGATATCCAGCTCGATCACCAGCAGCGGATAGCGTTCGGCGGCGGCCGCGGCATACAGCGGTCCGTACAGGTTCTGGAACGCGCGGTAGTTCGACAGGCCGGTCAGGGCGTCTTGCAGGGAGATTTCGCGAAGTTGGTGCCGCTGCCACCAGTTGCTCCGTGCCCGCTGCTCCTGGAGGTAGCCGCCCAGAGCCGTGATCAGCGCAAGCAGCATGATGGCGAGGATGTTGAACAGGCTTTCGACCGACGGGCCGCGGGTCCAGACCTCCAGCGTGGCGAAAACCACCAGACCGAGGGTGGCGACCGGGGCCACGGCCCAGAAAAACAGTCCGGCCAGGGCAAAGGCGCCGGCCAGCACCACGCCAATCAGCAGCGTCGGAACCTCATAGCCGAATTCGGCGCCGAGGTGACGCAAGTAGGACCAGCCGGAGACGACGACGAACAGCGCCACCAGCCCCATGGTGTCCGACCATTTGCGCAGCCGCTGATCGGCATTGAACGCGAAGGCGAGCAGCAGCGCGGGCAGGATGAAGCCGAACTCGACGCGGCGCGCCGGAAGGATGTATTCGTCAGGCGGATCCAGCAGCCAGGCATCAACAAAGGGCATGCAGGCAACGAGGATGGCGCCGATCAGCAGCAGCAGCAGGCGCTGCATCAGCACCTCCTCCCGGTGCTCGTCGCGGAATTCCTGCTCCAAAGCGCCGGCGAAGCGCAGCCGCCAGTTTTCCGGCGGCGTGGTCCGATCAATTTCTCTCGTGCGATCCCCAGTCATGCACTCTCTCCTTCTCCCAATGCCATTAAA
>JANNAK010000085.1:0-24133 GCA_031384195.1 Gammaproteobacteria bacterium | reverse complement strand
CGTCTGCTCGACCTGATGAACTCGGGCGTGGCCATCCTGTCGCAAGTGGAAATGCTGATCCTGGATGAAGCCGACCGCATGCTCGACATGGGCTTCATCCACGACATCCGCCGCATCATCGGACTGCTGCCGAAGCAGCGCCAGAACCTCATGTTCTCGGCCACGTTTCCGGCCTTGAAGCCGGCCAGTGCGCGGGTGCGGGCGTTCTGGCTCTTGTTGCCGTGCAGCGCGTCGGTGGTGATGCCGTCGCGCGCGAGGCGCTCGGCCAGCTTGTTGGCGCCGCGCTTGGTGCGCGTGAACACCAGCGTCTGGCGCCAGTTGCCCTGCTGCACCATGTGCGAAAGCAATCCGGCCTTGTCGTGCTTGCCGACATGCACCAGGCGCTGGGTCACGGTCTCGACCGCGGCGTTGCGCGGCGCGATATCGATGGATGCCGGGTTGTTCAGGATGCCGGTGGCCAACTTGCGGATGTCGTCGGAGAAAGTCGCCGAGAACATCAGGTTCTGGCGCTTGGCCGGCAGCAGCTTGAGCACGCGGCGAATGTCATGGATAAATCCCATGTCCAGCATGCGGTCGGCTTCGTCCAGCACCAGGAACTCAACGGCGGAAAGGTTCACGGTTCGCTGCTGGGCGTGATCCAGCAGGCGGCCGGGCGTGGCGACGACGATGTCGACGCCGCGGCGCAGCAGGTCGGCCTGCGGGTTGAAGCTGACGCCGCCAAAAATTAGCGCGGTGTTGATCTTCGGCAGATGGCGGCCGTAGGTGCGAACGCTTTCGTTGACCTGAGCGGCCAGCTCGCGCGTCGGCACCAGCACCAGGACACGGATGCGGCGCACGCCCTCGGGCTGGACTGCCGACAGCTTTTGCAGCAACGGCAGGGTAAAGGCCGCGGTCTTGCCGGTGCCGGTCTGCGCCGCCGCGAGCAAGTCGCGGCCGGCCAGGATTTCGGGGATGGCCTTGGCCTGAATAGGGGTGGGGGTGGTATAGCCTTCGTCAGCGACGGCGCGAAGCAGCCCGTCGGCGAGGCCGAGTTCTGAAAACGACATGGTTACAGCTCCTGAAATGTGCCCGTCCCCTGCAAGTGAATGCGTCAGGAAACCGGTTCAGGCAGCTGATTTATGAGTGGATCGAGGGCAAGCCAGATGGCTTAAACACGACGTTTGCGGGAGGCGGGAGCCCAGAAAACTGGTTTTCCCGCGGCGAACCGGACGCTGACCGCCGCAAACAGGCGCGCACTATACGGTACGAGGCCCCGAAATCCTAATTGAGCTTTCAGACGGCCTTAAAGCGCCAGCCGGCGCAGATCCGCCATTATTTTGACGAGGGCGACGATGAATCGCGCGGCATAGGCACCGTCGATCACCCGGTGGTCGTAGGACAGGGACAGCGGGCACATCAGGCGCGGCTGGAATTCCTTGCCGTCCCAGACGGGTTTCATCTGCGCGCGCGAAACGCCGAGGATGCCGACTTCAGGCGCATTCACGATCGGGGTGAAGTGGCTGCCACCGATGCCGCCCAGCGAAGAAATTGAGAAGCAGCCGCCCTTCATTTCGTCGGGCTTGAGCTTGCCGTCCCGGGCCTTCTTCGCCAGATCTCCGCACTCGGTTGCCAGCTGCACGATGCCCTTGCTCCAGGCATCCCGGACCACCGGCACGACCAGTCCATTCGGTGTATCGGCAGCGAATCCGATGTGGCAATACTTTTTCAGGATCAGGCTTTCGCCGTCTGGCGCCAGCGACGAATTGAACTCGGGGTACTGCTTCAACGCCGCCGCCACTGCCTTCATCACGAAGGGCAGCAGGGTCAGCTTTATTCCGGCTTCATCCGATTGCGCTTTGCGGAAGGCTTCAAGGTCAGTGATGTCCGCTTCGTCGTTCTGGGTGACATGCGGGATGTTGAGCCAGGCCCGGTGCAGGTATTGCGCTGAAATCTTGCGGATGCGCGCCAGCGGCGTGTTTTCGATTTCCCCGAACTGCGAGAAATCCACCGCGGGAATCGCCGGGATGCTGCCGCCCGCCGCAACGGGCGCACCGGCCAATCGGCCCTTCACGAACTTCTGCACATCCTCTTGCGTAATGCGCTCCTTGGGCCCGGTACCGCGCACGCCGGAAAGGTCCACGCCGAATTCACGCGCCAGCTTGCGAATGGAAGGCGAGGCGTGAGGAAGAGCGCCGGCCTGCGCTTCCCAGGGAGTTTTCCCGCTGGTCGCCGCTGCTGCCGCAACGACAAGCCGGGCAGCCGGTATCGGCACTGCCGACGGTTGTGACACAGACGGGGCCGGGGCCGGATCCTTGGCTGGCGCTGTGGCCGACGGGGGAGTGGGAGCCGCTTTTTCCGTCGCTGCCGGCGGCGGCGCGACGGCGGGCGCATCGTCCGACTCCAGCGCAAGTATTACGTCGCCGGAATTGAGTTTGTCGCCGACCTTGACCTTGATGCCACGCACGATGCCCGCCGACGGGGCCGGCACTTCCATGGTGGCCTTCTCGGATTCCAGGACCAGCAAGGCCGCGTCTTTTTCAATGCGGTCGCCATCCTTGACCAGGATTTCAATGATCGGCACGTCCTTCGAATCGCCGATATCCGGAACCTTTACGTCGGTCTTGGCCACGGGCTACACCGTCACCGGATTAGGCTTGTCGGCGCGAATTCCGAAAATCTTCATCGCCTGTGTCACCTTGGCCGCATCAATTGCGCCGACATCGGCCAAGGCTTTCAGCGCCTTGACCGTGACCCAGCGCCGGTCCACTTCGAAAAAGTCGCGCAGCGCGGGGCGGTTGTCGGAACGGCCGTAGCCATCGGTGCCCAAGGTGTAATACGGCGCAGGAACGAACGGGCGAACCTGCTCGGCGTAGGCCCTCACATAATCGGTGCTGGCAATGACCGGGCCCTTGCGTCCCGCCAGCTGCTCAGCGATGTAGCTGGTCTTTGGCTTCTTGTCGGCGTGCAGCAGGTTCCAGCGTTCAATATCCTGACCGTCGCGCGCCAGCTCGGTGAACGACGTCGCGCTCCACACATCGCTGGTAACGCCGAACTCTTCCTTGAGCAGTTCGGAGGCCGCGATCACCTCGCGCAGGATTGATCCTGAACCCATCAACTGCACGTGCAGCTTGGCCGGCTTCTTCGCCTCGGCCAGCAGGTACATCCCCCGCAGGATGCCGTCCTCCGCTCCCTTCGGCATGGCAGGGTGCAGGTGGTTTTCGTTGTACAGGGTGATGTAATAGAAAAGATCCTTGTGCTCGACGTACATCTCGCGCATGCCGTGGTGCAGGATTACCGCCAGCTCGTGCGAGAACGCCGGATCGTAGGAGCGGCAGTTGGGTACCACGGCCGAAAACACATGCGACGGGCCATCTTCGTGCTGCAGGCCCTCGCCGTTCAAGGTGGTGCGGCCGGCGGTGGCGCCGAGCAGGAAGCCGCGCGCGCGCATGTCGCCCGCCGCCCAACACAGGTCGGCCACGCGCTGGAAACCGAACATTGAGTAGAAGATGAAGAACGGCAGCATCGGCGTGCCGTGGGTGGCGTAGCTGGTGGCCGCCGCTATCCAGGACGACATCGCGCCGGCCTCGGTGATGCCCTCTTCGAGAATCTGGCCCTTGACGTCTTCCTTGTAGAACGCGAGCTGGTCGGAGTCTTCGGGCTTGTATTTCTGGCCGACGATCGAAAAAATCCCCAGTTGCCGGAACATGCCTTCCATGCCAAAGGTGCGCGCCTCGTCCGGAATGATCGGCACCACGCGCGGTCCGACGGTCTTGTCGCGCAGCAGGACTTGCAGGAACTGCACGAACGCCATCGTTGTGGAAATCTCGCGCTCACCGCTGGACTCGAGCAGTCGTTGCCAGGTCGACAGGGCGGGAATCTCGAGACTCTCCTTGGACGCGCGCCGCGCCGGCAGGAATCCGCCCAAGGCCTTGCGGCGCTCGCGCAAGTACTTGATCTCCGGCGAATCGTCGGCCGGCTTGTAGAACGGCGTCAACGCAATCTGGTCGTCGGAGATCGGCAGCTCGAAGCGGTCGCGGAAAGCCTTCAGCTCGTCCTCGCCCATTTTCTTTTGCTGGTGGGTGATGTTCTGACCCTCGCCGGCCTCGCCCATGCCGTAACCCTTCACGGTCTTGGCGAGGATGACCGTCGGCCGACCATTGGGGTTGTTCACCGCCTCGTGGTACGCGGCGTAAATCTTGTGCGGATCGTGACCTCCGCGGTTGAGTGCGGCGATGTCTTCGTCTGACATGGTCTCGACCAGCCGCAGCAGCTCGGGAGACTTGCCAAAGAAGTTCTCGCGGGTGTACTTGCCGCCCTTGGCCTTGAAGTTCTGGTACTCGCCGTCCACCGTCTCGTTGAAGACGCGCAACAGCTCACCGCTGCGATCCTGCGCGATCAGGCCGTCCCAGCCGGCGCCCCAAACCACCTTGATCACGTTCCAGCCGGCCCCGCGGAACACGCCCTCGAGCTCCTGGATGATCTTTCCGTTGCCGCGCACCGGGCCGTCCAAGCGCTGCAGATTGCAGTTGACGACGAAGATCAGGTTGTCGAGTTTTTCGCGCTCTGCGATATCGACCGCGCCCAGCGATTCGGGCTCGTCCATCTCGCCGTCACCGCAGAAGCACCACACCTTGCGGCCCTCGGTGTTGGCGAATCCGCGGTTGTGCAGGTACTTCATGAAACGCGCCTGGTAGATCGCGGTGATGGGGCCCAGCCCCATGGACACGGTAGCGAACTGCCAGAAGTCCGGCATCAGCCAGGAGTGCGGATACGAGGGCAAGCCCTTGCCCTTGGTTTCCATTCGGAAATTCTTCAGTTGCTCCAGGCTTAGCCGGCCTTCAAGGAAGGCGCGGGCATAAATGCCCGGCGTGCAATGGCCCTGGATGTAAACGAGGTCCGCGCCCTGCGGGTGATCCGGCCCTTTCCAGAAATGGTTAAAGCCAACGTCGTACAAAGTCGCGGCCGAGGCGAAGGAGGCGATGTGTCCGCCGATGCCGGCGTGCTCCCGGTTGGAATTGACCACCATCGCCAGCGCATTCCAGCGGATAATCGAGCGGATCTTCCATTCCAGCGCATGGTCGCCCGGCGAGCGCTGCTCGCGGTCCGGCGGAATGGTGTTGATGTACGCCGTCTCGGCGGCGAACGGCAAGTGCGCACCCGAACGTCGGGACTTTTCGGTGAGCGCTTCAAGCAGGTAGTGGGCGCGCTCCGGGCCTTCACGCTCGAGCACGGCTTCGAGGGCATCGAGCCACTCGCGGGTTTCCTCAGGATCAATGTCGCCGGGTGCGCCGCTTGGGTCCTTGCTCATGTCCGGCATGGTAGCGGGCCGCGCGTCCTTTGGGGGGCTGTTGGTTCCCTTAAGAAACCATCAAACCAATCCCTGCCGTTCCATCCATTCGAAGGCGGGCTTCATTACTTTGTCCAGGTCGCCGGCATTGGTGGGTTGAAAATGAGCGCCCGGCTGCAACAGTCGCTCGCTGTGCGCGGGGGAGTCCTGAAGCGATTTCCACACGGCATCACTGGCTGAGCGCGGAATAAATTCATCGTCGTGCGCGGTCAGCAGCAACACTTTTTGTGCGCCCGAGAGCGCCCGCGCCTGTGCGCCCCTATCCGGGACCTCACAATATTGAATCACCCGCCGCGCCAGCCACCGTGCCGGCAGCGTCATCCAGTTGCCAAGCCTGCTGCGCGGGCGGCGATCAAACAGGTTCTGCACTACCGCCGAAACGTCAGCAAATCCGTGGACCAGAACGACGCCCGGGATCCCGGTGCGCGCAGCGCCGACCAGCGCAAACGGAGCGCCGTCGCCGGCGCCCATCACGGTGATGCGCGCCGGATCCACATCGGGCCGCTGGCGCAGCGTCGCGTACAGCTTTTCAACGCTCTCCACACTTCCGTGAATGGCGCGGCGCAGTTTCGGCGCATGCGTCAGGCTGCCGGGGAACCGAAATTTCCGCGGCGGCAGATACGGGTAGTCGAAGCTGGCGAGGATCATCGGGCGGTCGGGGCGAATCAGGTCCATCACCTTGGTGCCGCGGCGCAAGCCGCCACAGACCATCAGCACTGGCAGTGGGCCGCGGGCGCCAGCCGGAACGCGCAAGGCTACCGACAGCACGCGGCCGTCATCCAGCGTGAGGTCCAACGCTTCAGGTGCAATCGCCAGGGCAATTCCCGGCGCAGGCGAAGCGGTCGGGGCCGGCACCAGATCCGACGCGCGCGCGGCAGCCGGCTTTGCGAGCAGCAGCAACAGCATCAGGCTCTCCAGGCGCGCGGCATCAGCCGCTGCGCAATGTCCGGTCGATGAATTCCTGCCATACCGAATCCGGCGTCCAGATCCGATGCAGCACCATTTCGGCTTCCGATACCGGCACGCCGAGCTTGAGCACGCGGTACAGGAACATGAATGCCGAGACCCGCATGTTCATCGCGCAGTGCACGAATACTTTTTCCTCGCCGAGCTCGTCCAGCAAGCCGAAGAACCGCTTCAGGTCCTGGTCGGTCGGCGCATCAAACTGGACCGGGATGTGCTCGAAGCGCAGGCCCAGGCCACGAACGATCTCGGGTTCGTCTGGCAGGGCATTGGTGGAACTGGGCAATGCGAGGTTGATGACGGTCTTGTACCCGTGCGCCTCGAGCAGCTTGAACTGATCGGCTGTCGGCTGGCCGCCGGTCCCGAATCGGTCGCCCAGCGGCAGGAAATTGTGGATGGCCTGCAGCGGCGACAAGGGGCGGATTTCAGGGGTGTAGCCGCGCGACAGCATCCAGTCGCGCAGTGCGAGGCCGGTCGCGGCCGGCCACGGCCGCAGCTTGATCGGATCAACGCGCCGGTACTCGATCAGTTCCTCACCGAGGCGGACCTCGCCCTCGGCCTGCACATGGTAGGCAATGATCAATTGGTTGAGCTGTTCGAAGGTGTAGTGGCCAACCAACACCGGCGTATGCGCCTTCAGGCCGAGCTCTTCCTCAACCTCGCGCAACACCGCCTCGGCGGGATTCTCGTTGCGCTCGAGAAAGCCAGTGATCAGCGCGAAAATTCCCGCCGGCCAGCTGCGGTTTCGTCCCAGCACCACTTGGCCCTCGTGCTCGACGATCGCCGCGACCACCGGAACCGGGTTGTCCCAGTGCACGAATCCACAGCGGGAATCCGGGCAGCGGTACCGCTCCTTCGAGCCACCGTCGCTGGTATCGAGGTGGACTTCGAGCGGCTTTGTGCAGCGCGGACAGAATTTGTACGGGCGGCTCATGCGGGACGGCGACGGCAATCACGGGGCGGTCGCGCACCATACAGCAGGGCCCCGACGCCGACCAATCGCGCTTTCGACGGCCCCGGTCGCCCGGGGCAGACCGTACCCTCCGGCGGGCTGGTTCAGTGGAAAGGACGCCCCGACGAGGCTGGGGCGCCTACTTGCCAATACAAAACTGACGGAAGATCTTTTCCAGCAGGTTGTCCGGCGTGAACGCGCCGGTGATCTCGCCCAGCGCTTGCTGGGCCAGGCGCAGTTCCTCCGCGGCCAGTTCCGGGGTTGCGCCTTCGCGGACCCGCCCGCTCGCGTCGACAACGAATGCCAGTGCACGGCGCAGCGCGTCGACGTGTCGCGCGCGCGCGGAGAACAGGCCTTCGCCGCCGCTTTCAAGGCCGGCGGCCGCGCGGATTTCGGACTTAAGGAGGTCAAGACCCGCACCGGTGTGGGCGGACAGCCGCAACTCGACGCCCGTCGGCCCGTCGCTGCGGCCCGGAACGCCGCCGCTCAGGTCGCACTTGTTGCGCACCACGACTGTCGGCCGATCGGCGCCCGCGAGTTTTTTCAGCAAGCCCCTATCGGCAGCGGTAATCCCGCGCGGGTCTTCAACCATGAACAGCAACAGGTCGGCGCGGCGTGCGGCGTCCCAAGCCCTCTCGATCCCAATACGCTCGACCGGGTCCTCGCTGTCGCGCAGGCCGGCGGTGTCCACCACCGTCACCGGCAAGCCATCGACATCAATGACCTCGCGCAACAGGTCGCGAGTCGTTCCGGGAATCTCGGTGACGATGGCCGAATCGTTGCCGGACAGGCAGTTCTGCACGGTGGACTTGCCGACATTCGGCGGGCCGGCCAGCGCGACCACCAGGCCTTCGCGCAGGCGCCGACCCTGGTCGGCCTGGGCCAACAGGGTTTGCAGGTGCTGGCACAGCCGCGCCAAACCGCCGCGCAGGCGCTCATCGGCCAGCCAGTCGACGTCCTCGTCGGAGAAATCCAGCGCGCCCTCGACATACACCCGCAGCTGCGTCAGTTCCTCGAGCAGCGCGGCGACGTGGCGTGAAAGCTCGCCCTCCAGCGAGCGGTGCGCGGCCTGCGCCGCCTGTCGCGTCGATGCATTAATAAGGTCGGCGATCGCCTCGGCCTGGACCAGGTCCAGCCGTCCGTTCAGGAATGCCCGCTCGGAGAACTCGCCGGGCCGGGCTATGCGTGCGCCATGGGCGCAGGCGCAGCGCAACAACAGGTCGAGCAACACCGGCCCGCCGTGTCCCTGCAGCTCCACCACGTTTTCGCCGGTGTAGGAGTTCGGCGCCGGAAACACCAGCAACAAGCCCTGGTCGATCGCGGCGCCGTCCTTCCCGCGAAAGGTCCGGAGCGTCGCCAGGCGCGGAGCCGGCAACGATCCAGCGAGGCTTTCCGCAATCGAAAATGCGGCGGGACCCGACAGCCGCAAGATCCCGACCGCGCCGCGACCCGGTGCGGTGGCGACGGCGGCGATGGTTTCGGAATAAGCAGGGTCGTTCACCACTTCCGCCTTGATTCGGAGTTCGGCACCCGAGCGTAGCCGAAAGTGATGAACGACCCTGCTTCTTCTAGCGGTGCGACAAGCCTTCTTTTTCCAGCTTGCGCGTGATGTACCACTGCTGGGCAATGCCGATCAGGTTGCTGACCAGCCAGTACAGCACGAGGCCAACCGGGAAGAACGCGAAGAACGCGGTGAGCATGACCGGCATGATGCTCATGACTCGTTGCTGCATCGGGTCGGTCATCACTTGGCCGGACAGTTTTTGCTGCGCCCACATGCTGATGCCGAACAGCACCGGCAGGACAAAGTAGGGATCCGGCGCCGACAGGTCGTTCAGCCACAGGAAGAAATCGGCCTGGCGCAACTCCACCGACTCCAGCAGCACCCAGTACAAGGCGATGAACACCGGGAACTGGACCAGGATCGGCCAGCAACCCGCCAGCGGATTGAACTTCTCCTTCTTGTACATCTCCATCATCGCCTTCTGCATGCGCTCGCGATCGTCGCCGTAGCGCTCCTTCAGCTCCTGGATGCGCGGCGCGTACTTCTTCATCTTCGCCATGCCGCGGTACTGGGCCTCGGACAGCTTGAACATTGCCAGCTTGACCGCGAAGGTCAGCAGGATGATTGCCAGGCCCCAGTTTTTGGTCAGCTTGTGGAACCAGTCCAGCAGCCAGAACAGCGGCTCGGCCAGCGGCGTGAGGATGCCGTAGTCCACCGTGAGCTCCAGGCCTGGCGCAATGGCGGCCAGCGATTGCTGCAGCTTCGGCCCGATGTAGAGTCGCGTGTCAAAATTCTTTTCCGACGCCGCCGGAATTTCCTGGCTGGCGCCGATGTACTGGCCGACGAAGCCGCGGGTAGTGCTGGGCTTGCCGGCAAAACTGGCCGCCTCGTCGGCCGGGGGAATTACGGCGACAACGAAATAATGCTGCAACATCGCCAGCCAGCCGCCGGTCTGTTTGAGGTCTACCGGCTCGTCCGCGAGATCGTCGTACGCGACCTTGCGGAAACGGTAGCTGCCACTGGTTTTCTTTTCGTACAGCCCCAGCCCGGTAAACGTCTTCATGAACGGTGGCTCTTCGCCGACCGCAAACGCCGTGCGCCAAAGCTGGACGTAGGGACTGGCGGAGACCGCCGTGGTGCCGGCGTTGACCAGCTTGTGCTGCAAGCCGATCACGTAACTGCCGCGGCTGAAGCGGTAGACCTTGCGCACCCGCAATCCGTCGCTGGTCTGGAGCTCGAGCGGGACATCTATATGGTCTGCGCCGTCAGCCAGCCTGTAGCTGGTCGCAGCCGTCGTGTAGCTGTCCGTGTGTGAAGCTATCGGGCCTGTCGGTGTAACCAGCCCTGATTGAACCACAAACCATCGATTTGGCTGATCATCAAGCAGGTCTACGTTCTTGTCGGGCAGTGCCTTGGCCAGCGGGTAGCCCTTCAACTCAACTCTGCGGATGTCGCCGCCGAGGGTACTGAGCTCGACCCGATAGCGGTCGGTCTCGACGCTGACGCGCTGCGACTTGGGCTCGGGCGCGACCCGTTCCGGCAACGCGGTGGCCGCGGTCGGCGCGGCTAGCGCAGCGGGTGGTGATGGCAGTTTGTCGCCCTCGGCCGGCGCCACCGGAGTGGCCGGCGCGGCGGCTTGCGTCGCAGCCGGAGGGGGCGCATCCGGAAAATCTTTTTTCCAGGCCTGGTAGGACAGGAACAAGATCACGCCCGAGGCAGCCAGCAGGGCGAAACGACGGCTTTCGATGGTGCTCATTGAGTACTGCGCTCCGGGACGGGGTCTACGCCGCCTTCACTTAATGGGTGGCAACGACTGATTCGGCGGGCGGCCAGCCAACTGCCGCGGACGGCGCCGTGGCGATGCAAGGCCTCGATCGCATAATTTGAACAGCTGGGATAAAAACGGCAGCGCGGCCCCAGCAAGGGACTGATCAGCAGTTGATAAGCGCGAACCAGCGCGCTCAAGAAAACGCGGGGCAGGGCGGCGAAATTCATGTCTGCGGTCGTGCCAGGAACTTGTTCCAGATCGCATCGAGTGCGGCGGCCGTCTCTGCGGGTCGCGCCTGGCCCGCACCGTTGCGGGCCAGTATCACCACGTGAAATGGCCCGAGTCGTTCGCGGATGTGACGAAAACTTTCGCGGGCCATGCGTTTGATCCGGTTTCGGTCAACAGCGCGCGGAACCGCGCGAGCGGAAATCGCCAACCCCATTCGGGCCTCGGCGCCCAGACCTGCCTTGGCGACAGCGGTCAGGGTGGCCTGATGGATTCGCCGACCGCCGCTCATCACCACGCGGAACTCTTCCGGCCGGCGCAGTCGCGCCTCTCGCGGAAAGTCCCGACGCAACTTCAGGGGATCAGCTTGGCGCGGCTCTTCTTGCGGCGCCGGGCCAGCACGCGCTTGCCGCCAGGGGTCTTCATCCGCGCGCGGAATCCGTGGGTGCGTTTGCGGCGTTTCTTCTTGGGCTGATAGGTACGTTTCATGGCCGTCAATGGCGCGAAAAAGGCGGCGGATTGTATCTGTCGCGCCCGCCGGGTACAACCGGCAACATCAAATCGGGTCTGTGGATAAGTCCAGGCTCGGGGTATAGACTGAGCGCCCTTCGCGGCACCCCCATACGGCTGGATCCCTTTTTCCCCCTCTTTATTTGGAGCGCGGCGTGGTTGAGCTTTGGCACAAGTGTTTGCGTCGCATGGAGGGTGAAATCTCCAACGCCGAGCTCAGCACCTACCTGCGCCCGCTGCAACCCCGCCTCAGCAACAACCGCCTGGTGCTGGTCGCCCCCAACCGCGTGGTGTTGAAGAAAGTCCGCGAGGACTTCCTGCCGCAGATCCTGAAGAACCTGGACGCGCTGTCCGGTGGCGACGCACCCGAAGTCGAGATTTCCCTGTCGGCACCGGCCCGCGGCGCCGGTGCCGATGTCGCCGATGAAGAGCCGGCCGCGCACCGCGACAGCGGCAGGCTGGATCCCAAGTACACCTTTGACGCCTTTATCGAAGGCAAGTCCAACGCCCAGGCCCGCGCCTATGCAAGCCGCGTGGCTGACGCCCCTGGCGGCGAATTCAACCCGCTGCTGATCTACGGCGAGTCCGGCCTGGGCAAGACGCACCTGATGCACGCCATCGGCAATCGGGTCCTCGAACAAGGTCCGCGGCGCCGCGTCTTGTACCTCGGCGCCGAGCGTTTTTTCCGCGACATGGTCACTGCGATCCAGCGCGGCAAAACCGAGGACTTCAAGACCTATTACCGCTCGGCCGACGCCCTGCTGCTGGACGACATCCAGTTCTTCGCCGGCAAGGCCTCGACCCAGGAAGAGTTCTTCCACACCTTCAATGAAATGCTCGACGGCGGCCAGCAGATGGTGCTGACCTGCGATCGCTACCCAGCCGAGCTCGACAACCTCGACAAGCGGCTGAAGTCGCGATTTACCTGGGGCCTGTCGGTGGCGGTGGAGCCGCCCGAGCTGGAGACCCGCGCGGCAATCCTGCTGTCCAAGGCCGCGCGCAACAAGACCAAGCTGCCCGACGATGTCGCCCTGTTTGTCGCCCAGCGCATCCGCTCCAACGTGCGCGAACTCGAAGGCGCGTTGAACCGGCTGTCTGCCTCGGCGCAGATCACCGGGCGCCCGATCACGGTCGATTTCGCCCGCGAGACGCTGAAGGACATGCTTGCGGCCTACGAGCGGTTGGTAACCATCGACAACATCAAGCGCCAGGTCAGCACCTACTTCAACATCCGTGTTGCCGATCTCTCCTCGCCTCGTCGTACCCGCTCACTGGCCCGCCCGCGACAGATTGCGATGGCCTTGGCGAAGGAGTTGACCCAGCACAGCCTGCCGGAAATCGGCCACGGCTTCGGCAAGGACCACACGACGGTGCTGCACGCCTGCCGCAAGGTAGCCGAGCTGCGCAAGGAAGACTCCCGGGTGCGGGAAGACTATGAAAACCTGTTGCGTTTGCTCAGCTATTAGTAAGGGGCGTAGAAAGCTGTGTGTAAGCATCGGATGAGCTGTGGGGAAAAAGTGTCCCCCGCTTTGCGCACACCTTATGCACCGGTCGCGGGCGGTGTTCAAGGGCTGTTTTCAAGACCCTTTGAAGTGATTCAAGGTTATGATTAAAAAAGATTTTTACGAGTTATTAAGGGAATAGGGCCTCAGCTACTGCTGCTGCTTTTTTCTTTATCTTAAAGAGACTTTAAAAACAGGTGAGACGATGAAGATTCAAGTCGGGAGAAACGAGCTGCTCAGTGCGGTGCAGGCGGTCATCGGTGTGGTTGAGCGTCGCCAGACCCTGCCCGTCCTGTCGAACCTGATGCTCGATGCGCAGCGCGACGAGTTGGTGATCACAGGTACAGACCTTGAGCTGGAGCTGGTCAGTCGCGCCGTGATCAAGTGCCAGGCTTCGGGCAAGACCACGGTGCCGGCGCGCAAGCTGTTCGACATCTGCCGCGGCCTGCCGGAAGGTGCTGAGCTGACGCTCGACAGCAGCGGCGACAAGCTGACGCTGAAATCCGGCAAGAGCCGCTTCACGCTATCGACGTTGCGGGCCGACGAGTTCCCGTCCCTGGGTGCCGTCAACACGCCCCGCGTCCTCAAGCTGCCGAAAAAAGATTTGCGGGCGCTGTTCGAAGGCACCCAGTTCGCCATGGCCAACCAGGACGTGCGGTATTACCTCAACGGTCTGCTGCTTCACTTCACGCCCAAGCGCTTGCGCGCGGTTGCCACCGACGGCCATCGCCTGGCGATGAGCGAGCTGGCGATCGACACGAAATTCAAGGAAGAGTCGCAGATCATCCTGCCGCGCAAGGCGGTGCTGGAGCTCATGCGCCTGCTGGAGCCCAGCGACGACATGGTCGAGTTGCGGATCGGTGACAACCAGATCCAGGCGGACCTGGACGTGATCCGGCTGACCAGCAAGCTGATCGACGGCCGCTTTCCGGATTACGAGCGCGTCATTCCCGACGGCGGCGACAAGAAGCTTACCGCCAGCCGCGAGCGGGTGCGTCAGGCGCTGGTGCGCGCGGCGATCCTGTCCAACGAGAAATTCCGCGGCGTGCGCCTGCAGCTGTCGACCAACAAGCTGTGCCTGTCCACGCACAACCCCGACCACGAAGAGGCCGAGGAAGAGCTGGAAGTGAATTACAACGGCGCGGCGCTGGAAATCGGCTTCAACGTGAACTACCTGCTCGACGCCCTCGGCGTCATGAACACCGACGATTTCCAGATGGAGCTCAAGGGACCGGATGCCAGCGGGCTGATTCAGGCGGCCGGCGGCGGCAACAGCAAGTACGTTGTCATGCCGATGCGCCTCTGATCGACCGCGGCAACGCCAAGCCGTTCGTGGGCCCCGCGGCCGCGAACGGCATTTTTATTTCCGGCAAGCTGATTGCATGCACCTGACCCGTATCGCCGCCAGTGACTTCCGCCTGTTCGAACGCTTTGAGTTCGAGCCGGGGCCGCGGCTGAACTACATCCTTGGTGCGAATGCGAGCGGCAAGACCAGCGTGCTTGAAGCGATCCACTCGGTGGGCCGCGGCCGCGGCTTCCGCGGCAAGGGCGAGGAGCTGCTTCGGCACGGGGCATCCGAGTGGGTGGTGCATGCGGTCGCGGCCGGCCCGGGTGCGCCGGGCGGTGCCGGCGTCGCCTGGTCGGATCAAGGAGGATTGCGCTTGCGGGTGGACCGCAACGAAGTCGCACTACCTGAACTCGCGCGCCGCCTGCCGGTGCAGGCGTTGGAACCCGACTCCCACCGGCTGCTGGAAGAAGGTCCGGCCTACCGCCGCCGCTACCTGGACTGGGGAGTGTTCCACGTGGAACATCCGTTCTTCGACGCCTGGCGACGCTACCAGCGGGCGCTGAAACAGCGCAATCAGGCCCTTCGGCAGGGCCACGATCGGGCCGTGGTTGAAGCGTGGAACGGTGAACTGGCCAGCGCCGGCCTGGAGGTCACCGCCCACCGGGAAAGCCATGTCGCCGCCTTGCGTACCGGCGTTGCCGCCGAGATCGAGCGACTGATCGGCGAACCGGGCTGGACCCTGGAGCTTGCGAGGGGATGGCCGTCGCAGCAGTCGCTCGGTGAGGCGCTGGAGACGCACTACGAGCAAGACCGGCGCCAGGGCAAGACCAGTGCCGGGCCGCACCGCGCGGAGCTGCGTCTGCGCCGGGAGGGGCGATCGTCGCGTCGCCACGCCAGTCGTGGTCAGCAGAAGCTGCTGGTCGCCGCCCTGTTGTTGAGCCAGGCTCGGCTGATTGCGGCGGCCTGCGGCAGCGCGCCCGTCCTGCTGGTGGACGATTTCCCGGCTGAGCTGGGGCCGGCGTTCCAGGCCGCGTTGCTGGCCGCGCTTGGCGACTATCCGGGGCAGGTCTTCATCAGCGCCATCGAGCCCAGCGCCGCGATGCTGGCGGTGGCGAAAATCCCGGTGTTCCACGTGGAACATGGGTCCGTTCGGCCGCTGAAACAGGTATAATTTTCCTTTCGCAAAACACACCCAGAATGTCCGACCTCGAAGCCTACGATTCCCGCAGCATCCGGGTGCTGAAGGGACTGGAAGCCGTACGCCAACGGCCCGGAATGTACATCGGCGATACCGACGACGGCAGCGGCCTGCATCACATGGTGTTCGAGGTGGTCGACAACTCGATCGACGAGGCGTTGGCCGGCCATTGCAACGAGGTCAGCGTCATCATGCACGCGGACGGCTCGGTGTCGGTTTCCGACAACGGGCGCGGAATCCCGGTCGACATCCACGAAGGCGAGGGCCGCTCGGCCGCCGAAGTGATCATGACCATCCTGCACGCCGGCGGGAAATTCGGCGGCAGCGGCTACAAGGTTTCGGGTGGCCTGCACGGCGTCGGCGTCTCGGTCGTCAACGCGCTGTCGGAATTGCTGATCCTCGACATCTGGCGCGACGGCTTCCATCACCACCAGGAATATCGCGACGGCGCGCCGCAGGCGCCGCTGGCCAAGATGGGCCCAACCGAGCGCCGCGGTTCGCTGGTGCGGTTCTACCCCAGCGGCGCGGTCTTCACGCAGCGCAAGTTTGACTTCGACGTGTTGGCCCGCCGCCTGCGCGAGCTGTCCTTCCTCAACTCGGGCGTGCGCATCGTGCTCAAGGACGAAGGCGCGGTGCAGGAAGAAGTGTTCGAGTACAAGGGCGGCATCTCCGCTTTCGTGCAGTACCTCAACCGCAACAAGTCGGCGATGCACCCAACCACCCTGAACCTGTTCGCCGAGCAGGACGGAATCGTGGTCGAAGCCGCGCTGCAGTGGAACGACTCCTACGTCGAAACCGTGTACTGCTTCACCAACAACATCCCGCAGAGGGACGGCGGCACCCATTTGACCGGCTTCCGCAATGCGCTGACCCGCACCCTGGGCGACTACCTCGAGACCGAGGGCATCGCCAAGCGCGAGAAGGTCACCATGCTGGGCGACGACACCCGCGAGGGCCTGACCGCCGTCCTGTCGATCAAGCTGCGTGACCCGAAGTTCTCCTCGCAGACCAAGGACAAGCTGGTTTCCTCCGAGGTTACGCCTGTGGTGATGGGCGCAATTACCAGCAAATTGCACGATTTTATGCTGGAGAACCCGAAAGAAGCTCGCATGATCGCGTCAAAAGTGGTCGAAGCCGCTCGCGCACGTGAGGCCGCCCGCAAGGCCAAGGAACTCAACCGTCGCAAGAGCGTGATGGACCTTGCGGGCTTGCCGGGCAAGCTGGCCGACTGCCAGGAAAAGGACCCGGCAAAGTCCGAGCTGTTTCTGGTCGAGGGTGACTCGGCGGGTGGCTCGGCCAAGCAAGGCCGCGACCGCCATTTCCAGGCGATCCTGCCGCTGAAGGGAAAAATCCTGAACGTGGAAAAGGCGCGCCTCGAGAAAATGCTGTCCTCGCAGGAAATCGCCACCTTGATTACGGCCCTGGGCACCGGCATCGGCGCCGACGAATTCAAGGTCGAGAAGCTGCGCTACCACCGCATCATCATCATGACCGACGCCGATGTCGACGGCGCCCACATCCGGACCCTGCTGCTGACCTTTTTCTACCGGCACATGCCCGGACTGGTCGAGCGCGGACACATCTATATCGCGCAGCCGCCGCTGTACAAGGTGAAAGCCGGCAAGTCCGAATCCTACGTGAAGGACGATCGCGAGCTGAATGACTGGCTGCTGAAGGCGGCACTCGACGGCACGCTGTGGATCTCGAACACCGGTGCCGAACCGTTGGCAGCGCCCGAACTGGAGCGGCTGTTGCGCGCACACGCCGGCATCAATGACCTGCTCAATCGCCTGAGCCGTCGCTACGACCTGTTCGTGCTGGAGCGCCTGCGCGAGCATGTGCCATTGCCGACCGATCCCGCCGCGCTCTCAAGCTGGGCGGAAAACTTTTCTGCCGACCTGAATGACCTCGGCAAGCTGAATGGCCGCTACCTTGTCGCGGCGCAAGCCGAGGGCAGCGGCCTGCGGCTGACCGTGACGCGCAAGGCGCACGGGGCGGAGCAGGTCGTGCACTTCAGCCCCGAGTTCCTGGCTGGCCCTGAATACCGCCGCATTGTCGAACTGCAAACCGCGCTGCGCGGCGTGGTCGGTGCGGGCGCCCGGATTTCGCGCGGCGATCGTGAGTCAGCCGTGGACACCTTCGCCCACGGCTACGACTGGCTGATGACCGAGATCAAGCGCGGCATGCACATCCAGCGCTACAAGGGCCTGGGCGAGATGAATCCCGAGCAGCTGGAAGAAACCACGCTCGACCCGACCAAGCGGCGCCTGGTCCAGGTCAAGATCGCCGACGCGGCGGGTGCCAACGACATCTTCTCCACCCTGATGGGCGAGCTGGTCGAGCCGCGCCGCGAGTTCATCGAGAAGCACGCGCTGCAAGTCGGCAACCTCGACATCTGATTTTCCGGCCGCGCGCCGCCTGGAGAGTATTCCCGCACGTTCCGAGCTGCTATTGGGTTTGTTCCTCAATGGCGCGGTCATCTTCCTCTTTTCGCTTTCCACTGGCGTCGAGCGCGCCGTCGACCTTATCGGCGACGGCGTTGCCGCCGTAGCCCACCGCCTCGGTGTTGCGGATGCTCTGGGTTTCGGCGCGACCTTCCGGCGCCGGCGCGTCGGCGGCCTTCTCCTCGCTTGGACCGCAAGCCGACAGGGCGATGGCGGCAATCAGCAGCAACGAGCGGACGGGGGTATTCATCTTGGCTCCGGGAACTTGGAAGGAATGGCATAACTGCCGGTGACATGCGCGACCAGCGCCTCATCGTCACCGGTGCGCAGGGAAACCTCCATTACAGCGCTGCGCTTGCCCAGGCGCAACAGGCGCGCCTCGGCGATGACGTCGCCCGGTTTTCCGCGGCTCAGGAAATGCATGTTCAGCTGCGAGGTGACGGCCATGACTTCCGGTCCGACGTGCGCCATTACGCAGGCGTACATCGCCGTGTCAGCGGCCGTAAACAGGGCCGGCCCAGAGACGGTGTTTCCCGGGCGCAGCATGGAGGGCCGGAAGAGCAGGCGGATGCGCGCCAGTCCCGGCTGCAATTCCTCGATCTTCACCCAATCGCCCTTGGCTGACGGGAAGGCGCCGCGCAACAGGCCCTCGACTTCGGCCGGCTTCAATTTGAGCTGCATGGGGAAAAGAGCAAGCTGGATGGCAGGGTCACCTTACCGGGCGGAGGCGCCCGGGGGCAAACCGTGAGGGGACGGCGACCAGCATCCTCGCCGCCAAAGCCTGAGCTCAGGCTAGCAATCCAGTCGCGCCGTCCCACAGCAGTTTCACGGACAGCACCACAAGGATCGCGCGGAACAGCCAGCGAAAGCGCGCTTCGTCCAGGTACCGGTGCAAGCCGCGTCCGGCAAACGTCCCTGCGATCACGGCGATGACCAGCGGCAGCAGCAGGTCGCTGCGCGACGACACCAGGAACCCAATCGAGGCGTAGCCCAGCACCTTCAGCAGGTGGCCGAGCGTCTGGGTCATCGCCAAGGTGGCAATGACCTTCTCCTTGGGCCACTCCGGCCGCAGGAACAGCCGGCCGACGAACAGTCCGGTTGCGCCGACGAACATGCCGACGCTGCCATTGAGGATGCCAGCCAACATAAACGCCGGGGTTGCGCGAATCGGCTCGGCGCCACTGCGGGTCGGGACGAGCGAGACCAGGATCAGGCCCCCGAGCAGCAGCAGGATCACGTTGACGTTCGCGTCGGCAACATAGGGCGCGACCAGGAACGGTGCGGGAATTCCCGTCAGCAAGAACCAACCGGCCGCGCGCCATTCCACGTGCCGGAAGTACGCCGCGGTCCTTGAAAGATTGGAGACGAACTGGACGGCCGCAAACAGGGGAACAGCGACCGCGGGCGTCAGCCCGACGGCGTACAAAACCCCGATCAGGATCGAGCCGCCCCCCAGTCCGGCGACGCCCGACAGTGCCGCGGTCAGGAACCCGACCGCCGCAATGGCGAGCGTCAGGACGGACATCGCCGGTTGGGCGCGATCGCGCCCTCAGACCACCAGGGTGGTGGCCAGTAACAGCATCAGCCCCATTCCAACAATGTCCGTGACCGTCGTCAGGAAAATGGATGAGGCCGTGGCGGGGTCATGGCCAAAGCGCCGCAGGATCAGTGGAATCAGCACGCCCGACACCCCGCTCGAAAGGCAGGCGCCAACCATCGCCAGCAGGATGACCAGCCCCAACATCAGCGCATTGCCGCCGGGCTGGGAGCCGGCATAAAAAAACATGGCCACGGCCGCCACCAGGCCGGTGCCCAGGCCGTTCATGACGCCGAGCATGGCCTCCTTGACAATCAGCTTGTGTCGCGGAATCTTGTCGAAATTGCCCAGCGTGAGTCCGCGCAATGAGATGGCGAGTGCCTGACAGCCGGTATTGCCGCTCTGTCCGGCCAGAATGGGCAGGAACGCCGCGAGCACCACGACCTGCGTAATCGTCTCCTCAAACATGCTGACCACGAGGCCGGCGAGGAACGCCGTGCAAAGGTTGATCTGCAACCAGATGTGGCGCTTGCGAAAGGCTTCCCAGATCGGCGTGTCGATCTGCTCTCCGGTGACACCGACCATGCGGCCGGCCTGTGCCGACACCTCAATCACCTGGCGTTGGGCCAGCCGCCAGCCGCGCACGATGCCCACCAGTGCGCCCTCGGCATAGACCACGGGGTAGACGGGATAGTGGCGACGGATTGCGGCAAGGATGGCGTCCTTGATTTCCTGCTCCGGTCGCAGGGAAAACGGCCGGCGGATCATGATTTGGTCCACCGCCTGACCGGGTTGCGCCAGCAACAAGTCACGGATCACGATCAACCCCAGCAGCTGTGCATTGTTGTCGACCACGTACAGGTAGGTAATGTCTGACGCCGACTCGGCCCCGCGCAAGTATTCAATCGCGGCCTCGATGGTCGTGCCGCTGGTCAGGACGCCGATGGCCGGCTCCATCAACTCGCTGACTTCGCCGGGAACCGGCGGCTCGGTGAAGTTGGTAAACGTGATCTCCGGGCGCAATTCCTCGGGAAGCTCGGCCAGGATCAGGCGCGACATGGCCGGCGGCAGCTTGCGCAGCACCGCCTCGATCCGGGCGATCGGCTCTTGCGCCAGCAGTTCTGCGGCATCCAGTGGAACCCGCGCGCGCGCGGCGCGCAGCAGTTCCCGGATTTCGTCGTTGGTGTTGTCGCGCTGTGCCGCCATGAATCAATCCCCCGCAATTTCGGCGGCACCAGCATAACCAGAACACCGGTGTCGCTGTGGCCGGATCGTCCGACCCTGGTGCGACCGCCGCCGCCAGCGCCCCGGATTGACACCGCCAAAATTACATTCATACTAGTCGGTATGTAGGCCCCGCTGTCTTGCCCGCCGCTTCCCATGCCCAAGCCTTCACGCGCCGCCCGCGCCCTCCGTCCGCAACGCCCGGCCTCCCGCCGGCAGCCGGACCGCACTCGCCAGAAGCTGCTGGGCAGCGCGTTCGAGGAAATTCACCGCAACGGATTCCGGGCCGCGAGCCTCGATGCAATCCTGAAAAACTCCGGCGTGACCAAGGGCGCTCTGTACCACCATTTCGGCAGCAAGCTCGAGCTGGGCTACGCCGTTGTCGAGGAAGTGGTGCGGCCGTTCGTCGAGGCGCGCTGGCGCCCGGCCGTCGAATCGCTGGATCCGGTAAGCGCCGGCATCGGCATCGTGAAGGAGATGCTCATGACCCGCGCGGACATGGCCGCCAGCCTGGGTTGCCCGTTCAACAACCTGTGCCAGGAAATGTCGCCGGTGGACGAGGGTTTCCGCAAGCGGCTCAACGCGATCCTGGATGATTGGCGCAATTCCACGATCGAGGGGTTGAAGCGCGGGCAGGCCAACGGCGCGGTGCGCAAGGATGTGGATCCGCGCGCCGCGGCCGCCTTCATCATCGCCGGCGTCGAGGGCTGCATCGGCATGGCCAAGGCCTCGCGCAGCAAGGAATTCCTGCAGGCTGGCATGACCGGCCTGATCGACTATCTCGAACACCTGCGGCCGTCCTGTGACGACCATTGAGCGCTGACCCCATGACTGAACCGGCCCGGAACTTGTCGCGGTACGATCGCAACGTCGTTGCTTACGCGCGCTTCCTGGTTCGATACCGGTATTGGGTGGTGTTGGCCTGCCTGGCGGCAATCACGGCCATGACGGCCGGTGTCGGGCGCCTGAAGTTCGACACCGACTTTCGCGCCTATTTTGGGCCGGGAAACCCGCAGCTGCAGGCGTTCGACGAGTCGCAGAAGGTCTACGCCAAGAGCGATGCAATTTTGTTTGCCTTCGCGCCGAAGGTCGCCGGACCGGCCGGCATATTCGACGCGCGCACGCTCACGGCTGTTCGCGAGTTCACCGCCGACGCCTGGAAACTGCCCTACACGGTTCGGGTGGATTCGATCACCAACTTCCAGCACACCCAGGCCAGCGCCGACGACCTGGTCGTTGGCGCGCTGGTGCCGGACGACGCCGAGGTGACGCCGGCGCTGGTCGCGCGCGCCCGCGAGGTTGCGCTGAACGAGCCGGCGCTGGTCAACCGGCTGGTCAATCCCGCAGGGCGCATGACCATCGTCAACGTCAATTCCATGTTCCCGCAGGCCGCATCGGACGAATTGCCGCAGATGGTGGCGAAAGGCCGCGAGCTGCGCGACCGGTACGCGGAGCGCTACCCGGATCTGGACATCTACATGACCGGCTCGAACATGATGAGCAACGCCTTCACCGAGGCGGCGATCAAGGATATGAGCAGCCTGGTGCCGGGCATGTACGCGATCATTTTCCTGATCATGTGGATGATGTTGCGCTCCGGCTGGGCGGTGCTGGCAACGCTGACGGTGGTGTTCCTTTCGTCGCTGTCGGCCATGGGACTGGCCGGCTACATCGGCATCGGACTGACGCCGCCAGTGGTGCAGGCGCCGCAGATCATCATGGTGCTGGCGGTCGCCGACAGCGTGCATATCTGCCTGACCATGTTCGCGCTGATGCGCGAGGGCTGGGCCAAGCATGACGCGATCATCGAGTCGCTGCGGATCAACTTCACACCGGTATTCCTGGTCAGCGCCACCACCTCGATTTGCTTCCTCGGCACCAACTTCACCGACTCGCCGCCGTTGACCGCCCTGGGCAACATCAGCTCCATCGGCGGCATGCTGTCATGGGCGCTGGCGATCTCGATGCTGCCGGCGCTGCTGGCGATCCTGCCGGCGCGGGTCCCGCGCGAGCGCAAGGTCGCGTTCCTCAAGCGGCTGATGGATCGCCACGCCGAGTTCGTCCTGTCGAACAAAAGGCCGGTACTGATCGGCTCGCTGGTGGTCATCCTGGGATTGAGCGCGCTGGCGCCGCTCAACGAGGCCAACGACCGGTTCCTGCACTATTTCGACAAGAGCGTGCGCTTCCGCAGTGAAACCGACGAGGTCATCAAGAACGGCGTCGGCTTCTACTTCATGGAGTTTTCGCTCAAGTCCGGCGAGCCGAACGGCATTTCCAACCCGGATTTCCTGCGCAAGGTCGAGGCCTTTTCGCAATGGTGGAAGGCCCAGCCCAAGGTGATATGGGTCGGCAATTTTGCCGACGTGTTCAAGCGGCTCAACAAGTCGATGCACGGCGACGACCCGGCCTTCTACACGTTGCCGGAGGACCGTGAGCTGGCGGCGCAGTACCTCCTGCTGTACGAAATGTCGCTGCCGTTCGGCCTGGACCTGAACAACCAGGTCAATGTCGACAAGTCGTCGGTGCGATTCATCGTGACCATGCAGAACCTCAAGTCGCGCGAGACGCGCGAATACGAGGACCGCGCGCGCGCCTGGTTGCACGAGAACGCCCCCGAGATGGAAACCCACGGCACCGGTCCGCCACTGATGTTCGCGCACATTGCCAAGCGCAACATCGAGCAGAACTTCATGTCGCTGCCGCTGTGCATGGCCGGCATCTCGCTGCTGCTGCTGCCGGGGCTGCGCTCCTGGCGTATGGGCCTGTTGACCCTGATTCCGAACCTGGTGCCGCTGGGCATGGCGTTCGGGGTGTGGGCGCTGGTCAGCGGTGAGATCATCTTCACCATGGCGGTGGTGATTAACATGGTGGTCGGCATCATCGTCGACGACACCATTCACTTTCTCAACAAGTACCTGCGCGCGCGTCGCGAGCACAAGCTGAACCAGGAGGACGCGATCCGTTACGCCTTCCACGAGGCCGGCTCGGCCATGATCGTAACGACCCTGATCCTGGCATCCGGGTTTGGCATCCTGTCGATGTCCTCGTTCCTGCCCAACGCCACCATGTCGCAACTGACCACCATCGCGATCCTGCTGGCGCTGCCAGTGGACTTGCTGCTGCTGCCGCTTCTGGTGCTGGCGGTGGATCGCGACAAGGTGCCGGATAACGACATGGCCGGACGCGAAAATGCGATTTCAATCAAGGAGCCGAACCATGAAGCTGTCACGGTCAAGTAAAGCCGCATTCATTCTCGCATTGACGCTGGGGACCGGCTGGCCCGCGCAGGCCGAAACGCCCGCGGAAAAGGGCCTGGCAATCGCAAAAGAGGCCGATCGTCGCGGCGACGGCTACGGCGATTCCAGCACCACCATGCAAATGGTCCTGCGCAACCGGCAGGGCGAGGAGTCCAGCCGCGAAATCCGCAGCAAGTCGCTGGAAGTGAAGGGCGACGGCGACAAGTCCCTGATTGTGTTCGACGAGCCGCGCGACGTGGCCGGGACCGCGCTGCTGACCTTCACCCACAGGGCGGCCGACGACGAGCGCTGGCTGTACCTGCCGGCGCTGAAGCGGGTCAAGCGCATTGCCTCGAGCAACAAGTCCGGGCCGTTCATGGGGAGCGAGTTTGCGTTCGAGGATCTGGGTTCGCAGGAAGTAGCGAAATACGCCTACAAGTACCTTCGCGACGAGGA
>JANNAK010000068.1:0-4095 GCA_031384195.1 Gammaproteobacteria bacterium | reverse complement strand
TTGGCCGGCGCGGCTGCGGGGGCGGCCGCGCCAGCTGCCGGCGCGGCGGCGGGCTTGTCACTGGCGTCGGACTTCTTGTCGCCGACGGCGCCGTGGCCCTTGAACATCCGGGTCGCGGCGAACTCGCCGAGCTTGTGGGAGACCATGTTTTCGGTGACGAAAACCGGGATGTGGGCGCGGCCGTTGTGCACGGCGATGGTCAACCCGACCATGTCCGGCGTAATCATCGAGCGACGCGACCAGGTCTTGATCGGCTTCTTGCTGCGGGCAGCCGACGCCTCCGCCACCTTCTTTGCAAGGTGGTGGTCGACGAACGGGCCCTTCTTGAGTGAGCGTGCCATGGTGGTCTCTTACTTCTGCTTCTTGTTTTTGCGACGTTGCACGATGAACGGCTGCGTGCGCTTGTTCTTGCGGGTCTTCAGGCCCTTGGCCTTCTGGCCCCACGGGCTGACCGGATGCGGGTTGCCCTGGCCGGATTTGCCTTCGCCACCGCCGTGCGGATGGTCAACCGGGTTCATGGCCAGGCCGCGAACCGTCGGGCGAATGCCGCGCCAGCGGATGGCGCCGGCTTTGCCGTAGGTCCGCAGGTTGTTCTCTTCGTTCGACGCGTCACCCATGGTGGCGCGGCAGGTCGACAGAATCTTGCGGATTTCACCGGAGCGCAGGCGTAGCGAAGCGTACTCGCCTTCGCGTGCGACCAGCTGCACCGCGGCGCCAGCGGCGCGCGCAATCTGCGCACCCTTGCCAGGGCGCATCTCGACGCAGTGAATGTTGCTGCCGATGGGAATGTTGCGCAGCGGCAGGCAATTGCCCGGCTTGATCGGGGAATCGGCGCCCGACTGCAGCGTGTCGCCCGGCACCACACCCTTGGGCGCAATGATGTAGCGACGTTCGCCGTCGGAGTAGCACAGCAACGCGATGTGCGCGCTGCGGTTCGGATCGTGCTCGATCCGCTCGACCTTGGCCATGATGCCGTCCTTATCGCGCTTGAAGTCGATCAGGCGGTAGTGCTGCTTGTGGCCGCCACCCTGGTGACGGGTGGTAATGCGGCCGGCATTGTTGCGGCCGCCCTGGCCGGACTTGCTCTCGACCAGCGCGTCGTGCGGACGACCCTTGTACAGGTGCGCAGTCGACGGGCGTACCTGATGGCGGCGGCCGGGCGACGTCGGTTTCATCTTTTGCAGTGACATGATTCGTCCTTACGCCTTGACGCCGGCGGTGAAATCGATGGTCTGGCCCTGTGCCAGCTTCACGTAAGCCTTCTTCCAGTTCGAGCGGCGGCCAGGCAACTTCTGCCCGCCTTTGCCCTTGGCCTTGCCCTTGACGCGCAAGGTGCTGACGGAAAGCACCTTGACGCTGAACAGCTTTTCAACCGCAATCTTGATCTCGGACTTTTCGGCATCCAGCAGTACGCGGAACAGCACGTGGTTGCCAGACTCCAGCGCACGCGTGCCCTTCTCCGAGATGATCGGCGCCAGAATCAGCCGGTGAAGGCGTTCCGGACCCACGGAAATCTTGCTCATGACAGCCAGGCCTCCAGTTTCTTGACCGCACCCTGCGTCATCAGCACCTTTTCGCGCGACAGCAACGACACGGGATTGATGCCCTCAATGTCGGTCACGTCGACGTGCGGCAGGTTGCGCGAGGACAGCATCAGGTTCTTGTCAACGGTTTCGGTGATGATCAAGACGTCGAGGATCTCGAGCTTGGTCAGCTGCGCCAGCAGGGCCTTGGTCTTGGGACCGGACACCTGAAAATCGTCGGTCACCATCAGGTGGTTCTGGCGGGCGAGTTCCGACACGATCGAGCGCAGCGCGCCGCGATACATCTTGCGGTTTACTTTCTGCGAGAAATCCCGGGGAACGGCGGCGAAAATCTTGCCGCCCTTGCGCCACAGCGGGCTGCGAATCGTGCCCGCGCGGGCCTGGCCGGTACCCTTCTGCTTCCACGGCTTGCGACCACCGCCACGCACCTGGGCGCGCGTCTTCTGCGCCTTGGTGCCCGCGCGTCCGCCGGCCAGGTAGGCCGTCACGACTTGGTGCACCAGCGCCTGGTTGAATTCGACGCCGAACACGGAGTCGGAGACTCCGAGCTTTGACTTGTTGATTAGTTGGAGATCCATGGCGATTACTTGACGGTAGGCCGAACGACCAGGTGGCCGTTCTTCGCGCCGGGGACGGCGCCCTTGACCAGCAGCAGGTGACGCTCGATATCCACACGAACCACATCCAGGTTCAGTGCGGTCACGTTGGTGTTGCCCATCTGTCCGGCCATGCCCTTGCCCTTGAATACGCGGCCCGGGTCCTGGCGCTGGCCGATCGATCCGCCGTGGCGGTGCGACAGCGAGTTGCCGTGGGTGGCGCGACCGCCGCCATAGTTGTGGCGCTTGATAACGCCCTGGAAGCCTTTGCCGATGGTGGTGCCGCTGACATCAACCCGCTTGATGTCCTTGAACAGCTCAACCTTCAACTCGGCGCCCGGCTTGAGGTCCGCGCCTTCCTTGTCGGCAAGGCGGAACTCCCACAGCCCACGTCCCGCGGTAACGCCCGCCTTCTTGTAATGCCCAGTCAACGCCTTGCTGACGCGCTGCGGCTTTTGCGAGCCGAACGCGACCTGCACCGCGGCGTAACCGTCATTCTCGACGGTCTTGATCTGGGTCACGCGATTGGGCGTGCACTCGATCACCGTGACGGGGATGGACTCTCCCTGCTCGGTAAAGATGCGGGTCATGCCCGCCTTTCTGCCAACAATTCCAAGGGCCATGGCTTAACTCAACTTGATCTGTACTTCAACGCCGGCCGGCAGGTCGAGCTTGGACAGCGCATCGACCGTTTTTTCCGTCGGGTCGATGATCTGCATCAGGCGCTTGTGCGTGCGGATTTCGTACTGGTCCCGGGCGATCTTGTCGACGTGCGGGGACGCCAGGACGGTGAAACGTTCCTTGCGTGTCGGCAGCGGGATCGGCCCGCGAACCAACGCGCCGGTACGTTTGGCAGTCTCAACGATCTCCTTGGCTGATTTATCAATCAGCCGGTGGTCGAAGGCCTTTAGCCGGATGCGGATGGACTGACTCGTCGCGGCCATGCTCGTGCTCGGTAGGGTAAGGGTACTGGACTGGGTGTGGGAGCCGCGCTTACGCGAGGATCTTGGTAACAACGCCGGCGCCGACGGTGCGACCACCTTCACGGATGGCGAAGCGCACCTGCGCTTCCATCGCGATCGGGTTGATCAATTCCACCGTGATGCTCACGTTGTCGCCCGGCATCACCATTTCCTGCTTCAGCTCGATGGAGCCGGTGACGTCGGTGGTGCGGAAATAGAACTGCGGGCGGTAGCCCTTGAAGAACGGCGTGTGGCGGCCGCCTTCTTCCTTGTTCAAGACATAGACTTCGGCCTCGAACTTGGTGTGGGGCGTGATGCTGCCCGGCTTGCACAGTACCTGGCCGCGCTCGAGGTCTTCCTTCTTCGTGCCGCGCAGCAAGATGCCGACGTTGTCGCCCGCGCGCCCTTCGTCCAGCAGCTTGCGGAACATCTCGACGCCCGTCACCACGGTCTTGGTGGTTGCGCGGATACCGACGATCTCGATTTCCTCGCCAACCTTCACGATGCCGCGTTCGATGCGGCCCGTGGCGACCGTGCCGCGACCGGAGATGGAGAACACGTCTTCCACCGGCAGCAGGAACGGCTTGTCGATTTCGCGCTTCGGCTCCGGGATGAAGGTGTCAAGGGCGTCGTACAGCTCCTCAATCTTGGCAACCCACTCCGGCTCGCCGGCAATCGCCTTGGTCGCCGAACCGCGGATGATCGGGGTTTCGTCGCTGGGAAAGCCGTACTTGGTCAGCAGGTCACGAACTTCCATTTCGACGAGGTCGAGCAGCTCGGCGTCGTCGACGAGGTCGCATTTGTTCAGCCAGACCACAATCTTCGGCACGTTGACCTGCTTGGCCAGCAGGATGTGCTCGCGGGTCTGCGGCATCGGGCCGTCGGTCGCCGAAACCACCAGGATCGCGCCGTCCATCTGCGCGGCACCCGTGATCATGTTCTTGACGTAGTCCGCATGCCCCGGGCAATCCACGTGGGCGTAATGGAGGTTCT
>JANNAK010000052.1:0-30468 GCA_031384195.1 Gammaproteobacteria bacterium | reverse complement strand
GGGACTGTCCACCTCGCGGAAGCCCACCAGCACCCCGCCCTTCACGGGCACATGCTTGACCGACAGCCGTGCGCGGCGCCGATAGCCCCAGTCCGGCCCAATCACCGGCGCGGCGACCTGCTCCGGCTGCACCTTGCCGATGCGCTGCAGGGCGTCCAGCAAATGTTTTTGCTTGGCCAGGCGCTGGCCGTCGGGCGACAGGTGCTGCAGGGAGCAGCCGCCGCAGGTCCCGAAGTGGGCGCACAGCGGCTCGCGCCGCTCCGGCGAGGCCAATTCCACCGCGACCAGATCGCCCTCGTCGGCCTGCTTGCGCGAACGCAGCAGGCGGTAGCGCACCCGCTCGCCTGGCAGTGCGCCGCGGATAAAGACCACCTTGCCGTCCGCGCGCGCCACCCCGCGTCCGTCTTCGGCGAGGTCGATGATTTCGGCCTGCCGTTCCTCTGCCGCAACGCGCTTTGCGGCTCCCCTCATGCCCAGGCCGCCAGGAATTCCTGCCAGTGCGCAGCCTTGCTGTCCTTCAGGAAGCCGCGCACCCGCTCCACTTCGGCAGCATGGTCGGCGGCCTCCAGCTGTCCGCGGATCAGCAGGAAGCGCAGGTAAACCAGGTAGGTGTTGAGGACGTCGGTTTCACAGTAGGCGCGAATCGCATCAATCTTGCCGTCGCGGTAAGCGCCCGCGACCTGCGAGCCGTCCATGCCGAGCTTGCCCGGCAGGCCGAGCAGGACGGCGATTTCGTGCAGGGGTGCGTAGTTGCGGCCGTTGTAGAGGGCCAGCACATCCATCACGTCGGTGTGGCGGAAATGGTAACGCCCCAGGTAGTTGTCCCACTTGGCGTCGCGGTCCAGGGTGCCGGTGTCCCAGTAACGTGGCGACGCGATGCCATGCCGCAGGGCGCGGTAGTGCAATACCGGCAGGTCGAAGCCGGAGCCGTTCCAGGACACCAGCACCGGCCGGTATTTGTCGATGCCGCCGAAGAACTGGCGCACCAGCTCGGCCTCGCCGGTGTCGCGCTCGCCCAGCGACAGGACCCGAAATTCCTCGCCGCGCCGCAGCGCGATCGAGATCGCCACCACCCGGTGCAGGTGCGAGGGCTGGAAGTCGCTGCCCTTCAGCTGCTGGCGCTGGGCGGTCATCGCCTGCGCGACCGCCTCGTCCGACAGCCCCTCAAGGCCCAGGATCTTGCGCCCCGCCTCGACGTCGGGCACGGTCTCGATATCAAACACCAGCACCGGCTCGCGCATCATGGCGGGAACTCCCCGGTTGAAATGTAGCGATCGCCTCGATCGCAGAGGATGGTCACCAGCGTCGCACCTTCGAGGTTTTGGCACAGCTGCAGCGCCGCCCACACCGCCCCGCCCGAGGACGGACCGCAGAACAATCCCTCGCGCACCGCCAGCTGGCGCATGGTCTCCAACGCCGCCGGCGCGGAAACTTCGATCACCTGGTCCAGCCGGCGCGGATCAAAGATTTTTGGCAGGTAGGCCTCGGGCCACTTGCGGATGCCGGGTATCGAGGACTCGCCGTCCGGCTGCACACCGACAATCCGGACGCCCGGATTTTGTTCACGGAAGTAACGCGAGCAGCCCATGATGGTGCCGGTGGTCCCCATCGACGCCACGAAGTGCGTCAACTTGCCGTCCGTGTCGCGCCAGATTTCCGGGGCGGTGCCTTCGTAGTGGGCGCGCGGATTGTCCGGATTGGCGAACTGATCCAGCACCCGTCCCTTGCCGTCGGACTGCATCGCCAACGCAAGATCACGTGCGTACTCCATACCCTGCTGCTGCGTGACCAGGATGATCTGGGCGCCAAACGCCTTCATGACGGCCCGGCGCTCCAGCGACAGGTGCTCGGGCATGATCAGAACCATGCGATAGCCCAGGGTGGCCGCCGCCATCGCCAGGGCAATTCCGGTGTTGCCCGAGGTGGCCTCGATCAGCGTGTCGCCCGGCTTGATCTCGCCGCGCTCCTGCGCCCGGCGAATCATGCTGGAGGCGGGCCGGTCCTTGACCGACCCGGCCGGGTTGTTTCCTTCGAGCTTGGCCAGCAGGGTGTTGCGGCCGATGCCCGGCAGGCGGCTCAGCCTGACCAAGGGTGTGTTGCCGATGCAGTCGGCGAGTGTCGGGTAGGCCATCGGGCTATTTTTCCAGGACCACCATGGCGCAGACCAGGTCGCCTTCGTCAGAAAGCGACACGTGCGAATGCGTTACGCCCAGTTTTTCCAGCCGCCGTTTCAATGCCGGACTGAAAACCAGTTCCGGCCGCCCCAGTTTGTCGCGCCGCAGCCCGACGTCGGAATGTGCAATGCCACGAAATCCGGTACCCAGCGCCTTCACGAAAGCCTCCTTGGCGGCGAAGGCCTTGGCCAGGAAGCGTGCCGGGTCTTTCACGTTGCGAATGGCGGTCCGTTCTGCCGGGTGCAGCAGGCGCGTGACAAAGCGCTTGGTGTGGCGCGCGTGCACTGTCGCAATCCGCGCGACGGTCGTCAGGTCGACGCCAGTGCCATAAATGCTGCCTGTGGTCACCGGTGTGCCGCCCTCGCCGCCCGCATGGCGAGGCGCATTTCCCGCACCGCCGTCGGCAGGCCGACCGACAGCGCACGCGCCACGATGCTGTGGCCGATGTTGAGCTCGACGATCTCGGGGATCCGGGCCACCGGCCCGACGTTGTCGAGGTTCAGGCCGTGCCCGGCGTGGACTTCGAAGCCGGCGGCGTGTGCCTCGCCGGCGAAATCACGGATGCGCTTCAGTTCGGCCCGGCGCGCCGATGCGGTGCGCGCGTCGGCGTAGGTGCCGGTGTGGATCTCCAGCGCCGGGGCGCTGGTGTCCCAGGCGGCGGCCAGCTGGCGCGGATCCGGATCAACGAACAGGGCCACTTCAATTCCGGCGCGCTCCAGCTGCAGGCAGGCGGCCGCCACCGCCTTGCGCTGGCCGGCGACATCCAGGCCGCCTTCAGTGGTCAATTCCTGCCGGCGTTCGGGCACCAGGCAGCAAAAAGTCGGCTTCGCGCGGCAGGCCAGGCGCAGCATTGACGGCGTGACCGCCATTTCCAGGTTCACCGGCACCGGTGAGGATTTCAGCATCCGGGTCACGTCGTGTTCCTGGATGTGCCGGCGGTCCTCGCGCAAGTGAATGGTGATGCTGTCGGCACCGGCGCGGGCCGAGGCCAGTCCCGCCTGCACCGGATCCGGGTACGGTGTGCCACGGGCCTGGCGGATGGTGGCGACGTGGTCAACATTGACCCCGAGCCGGAGTTTCGGGCGGCGCGGGCTAGGCATGCAGGGCTTCCGCGCGCGGACCCCGGGCCGCGCGCAGCGCACGCAGCAGGCGCGGAGTCTGCAGGGGCCGGTCGCCCAGGTACGGGGCGAGCGCCGCCCGCAGCACATTGCGCGCATCGCGCAGGGTCTGCGGCGAGTCAAAGCGCTCGGCCGCAAGGTCCAGCAGGCTGGCGCCGCGGATCGCGCCCGGCTGTGGGCCGCAGGGACGGGCGCCGGTCTCGGCGTGGTAGTCGTACCAGCCCTCCGGGTCGAGGTCCGGCGTGAGAGGCAGGCCGTAGCCGAGGTTCTCGAGCAACCGCAATTCAAACCGCCGCAGCGAGGCCGGCGTTGCGCCGGCGGAAAGTTCGCGCAGCGTGGTGGCGTAGTGATCGAACAGTTCGGCGTGCGCGTCGTGGCGAGTCAGCGTGCGCAGCAACAGTTCATTCAGGTACCAGCCGGAAAAGACCGCCTCGCCGCCCAGCGGCGCAGGCGGGCCATCGGCCTCGGCGCCGGTCAGGGTTCCCAGTTCACCGCGCTCGCTCCACGACAGCAGCAGGCGCTGAAACGGCTGGAACAGGCTGCGCCACTTCGATTTTGGCGACCGCGCCCCGCGCCCCACCAACCCCACCCGCCCGCGACCGGCGGAAAAGATCTCCAACAGCACGCTGCTCTCGCGGTAGTCGCGGTGATGCAACAGGTAGGCCGGCTCAAGCTGGACGCGCGTCACGACCGTCAGCTCTGGTGATAACCAAACTGCGCCATCAGGCGCGGATCGTCGGTCCAGTCTTTGCCGCAGCGCGCCCACAGCTTCAGGAATACCGGACGCCCCAGCCGCTGCTCCATGTCGCGTCGCGCCGCCGTGCCCACCGACTTCAGCACCCGGCCACCGGCACCGACCACGATGGCCTTCTGGTTTTCACGCTCGACCCAGATCACCGCCTCAACCCGCGTGAGCTTTTCCTCGTCCTTCAAGGTCTCAATCTGCACGGTCAGCGCATAGGGAAGCTCCTGCTGCAGGCGCTCCATCAGTTTTTCGCGGACGATCTCGGCGAGGTAGAAGGAACGGTCCTGGCCTTCAATCTGGTCCTCCGGGTACAGCGGCGGCCCCTCGGGCAGGCGCTTCAGGACTTCCTGGATCAGGGCGTCCACGTTCTCGCGTTTGAGCGCCGACAGCGGGATGATGAAGGCATAGTCCCGGCGCGCCGCCTGCGCCTGGATTTCCGGCAGCAGCACGCCGCGGTCCTTCAGCTTGTCGACCTTGTTGATGACCAAGGCCACCGGCGCGTTGACCAGCGCCAGCCGGCGGAACACGGCCTCGTCCTCGTCATTCCAGCGGCCGCTTTCGACCACGAACAACACCAGGTCGACGCCGCTCAGGCTCGCCACCGCGGTGTCATTCAGGTATCGGTTAAGCGCCCGCCCGGACTTCAAGTGCATTCCGGGGGTATCCACCAGCACGATCTGCCCTTCCGGCCGGTGCACCACGCCCTGGATGCGGTGTCGGGTGGTCTGCGGCTTGCGCGTGACGATGCTGATCTTGGTCCCGACCAATGCATTGACCAGCGAAGACTTTCCAACATTCGGCCGACCCACCACTGCCACCATTCCACTACGCATTTAATTGCCCCAGCATCATCTCAGCCGCTTGCTGCTCGGCCAGCTTCCGGCTGCTGCCGGCTCCTTCGGTTCGGGTTTCATCGTCCGGCAATCGACACTCCACCCGGAACGATTGCCGGTGCGGCGGTCCCTGCGCCGACACAAGTTCGTAAACGGGCAGTGGCCGTCCGCCCGACTGCAACTGTTCCTGCAAGCGGGTCTTGGCGTCCTTGAGGGTCTCAGGATCCGGCAGGTTGGCCAGCGCGTCGGCAAAAAGATGGTGACAGCAGTCCTGCGCCGGGACGAATCCGCCGTCCAGATAGACCGCGCCCAACAGCGCCTCGAAACAATCGGCAAGGATGGACTGGCGCCGAAAGCCACCGCTCTTCAGCTCGCCCGGTCCCAGGACCAGGGCATCGGCAAGCGGCAGGCGCTCGGCCAGTGAGGCCAGGGCGTCCTCGCACACCAGGCTGGCCCGCAGCCGCGACAGGTCGCCTTCGCTGGCTTCCGGGCAGGCCCGGAACACCGCGTCTGCCACCACGAAATTGATCAAGGCGTCGCCCAGGTACTCCAGGCGCTCAGAGTTTTCCGCACCGACGCTGCGGTGGGTCAGCGCGCGTTCAAGCAGCGCCGGGTCACGAAACGAGTAACCGAGGGCGCGGCCAAGCGGGCCCAGTCGCTCATTCAATCGAGCCGCCGCCAGACATCGGGAACGTTTGGTCAAACGTCGCCACGATGGACAGGTTGTAGAACAAGGCCGCGCGGGCCTCGTATTCATAGTGCAGGGCGCGACCGGAAGAGGTCTTCACCAGCTGGATCTCATCGACCCGCAGGGTGGTGATGCCCTCGACGTCCCAGCGTGTCTTCATCGCCTTGCGAATTTCAACCAGCGACGAACCGCCACTGTCAGCGGTTGACTTGACCACCCGCTGGATCGCCATCTCGGCCAGGTAAATCGGCGTGAGCTGCAACACGACCATGGCTGTGAATCCGATGACGCCGAGAACGAAGATCCATCCCCACAAGCCCAGTCCGCGCTGACGATTGGCAAGCTGCATGTTGTACTCCTGAACGTTAGTGGATCGGGTGCCCGATTCGGCTCCAGGCCGGCAGGTGCCGCTCGCCGTCCCAGCTCATCCAGACAAAGAAGGCGCGACCGACGAGGTTGCGCTCGGGCACCGTGCCCCAGACGCGGCTGTCGCTGCTGCCATCGCGGTTGTCGCCCATCGCGAAGTACTCGCCCTCCGGAACCTCAAAATCAAAATCGTCCGCCGGCCGTGACGGGTTCACGATGATGTGGTGCTGGACCTCGCCCAAATCCTCGCGAAACCGGTACGCCACGCCCGACTGTGAACCGGAAACAGTATATACACCGTCCGCGCTCACCGGCACCGGCTCGCCGTTCACCACCAGCTGCTTGTTGCGGTAGGCAATCCGGTCGCCCGGCAGGCCAATGATGCGCTTGATGTAATCCTGGCTGGGGTCGCGCGGGTAGCGGAACACCGCCACGTCGCCGCGCTTGGGCTCGCCAACCTTCAGGAACTTGGTGTTAAGCACCGGTTCCCGCAGGCCGTAGGCAAATTTGTTGACCAGGATGAAGTCCCCCACCGTCAGCGTCGGGATCATCGACCCCGAAGGGATCCGGAACGGCTCGGCGAGCAAGGAGCGCAGCAACAGCACCAGCAGGATGACCGGGAAGAACGAACGGCCGAAGTCGACGATTGCCCCAGGCCGGTCTGCCACGCCACGCCCCAGTGCCGCCCGGCGTGGCGGCCCCAGCCACCAGCGGTCCAGCGCCCAGATCACGCCCGTCACCGCCGTGAGCACGGTCAGCAGCACGGCAAAATCAAAGTCGAACTCGTTCATTTCTTCCGCTCCACGCCAAGCACTGCGAGGAAGGCTTCCTGCGGGATTTCCACGGTGCCCACCTGCTTCATGCGTTTCTTGCCTTCTTTTTGCTTTTCAAGCAGCTTGCGCTTGCGCGAAATGTCGCCGCCGTAGCACTTCGCGATGACGTCCTTGCGCAGCGCCTTGACCGTGCTGCGCGAGATGATTTTCGCACCAATCGCGGCCTGGATTGCAACATCGAATTGCTGGCGGTGGATGACTTCCTTCATCTTTTCGCACAAGTCGCGGCCGCGGTTGTAGGCCGTGTCGCTGTGCACGATGGTGGCCAGCGCGTCGACCTTGTCGCCGTTGACCAGCACGTCCAGTTTCACCAGGTCCGCCGCCTGGAAGCGCACGAACTCGTACTCGAACGAGGCGTACCCGCGCGACACGCTTTTCAGCCGGTCAAAGAAGTCCAGGACCACCTCGGCCAGCGGCATCTCGACGTCCATCTGCACCTGGGTGGCGAGGTAACGCAGGTTTTTCTGCGCGCCGCGTTTTTCGACGCACAGCTGCATCACCGATCCCACGTACTCGGGCGGCATCAGGATGCGGGCGTTGATAATGGGTTCGCGGATTTCCCGGAACAAGCCACCGTCCGGCAGCTTGGCCGGGTTGTCGATCTGCTCGACTTCGCCATCGTTCTTCAGCACTTCATACACCACGCTGGGCGCGGTGGTGATGAGGTTCATGTCGTACTCGCGCTCCAGGCGCTCCTGCACGATGTCCATGTGCAGCAGCCCCAGGAAGCCGATGCGGAAGCCAAAGCCCAGCGCCGTTGAATTCTCCGGCGTGAACTGCAGCGCCGAATCGTTCAGGCGCAGTTTCTGCAGCGACTCGCGAAAGTCCTCGAAGTCCTCGGCGTCGACCGGGAACACACCGGCAAACACCCGCGGCCGGATTTCCGCGAAACCCGGCAACGCCGCGGCACACGGGCGCTTGGCGTCGGTCAGGGTGTCGCCGACCGGGGCGCCGAAGATGTCCTTGATGCCGGCAATCAGGAAGCCGACCTCGCCGGTGGCCAGCTCCTCGCGCGCGACGCGCTTGGGGGTATGCACGCCGAGCATGGTGACTTCGTAGTCGCGGCCGGTCGACATGACGCGGATCTTCTGGCCGCGCTTGACCGAACCGTTGACCACCCGCACCAGCGACACCACGCCGAGGTAGGTGTCGAACCAGGAATCGACAATCAGGCCCTGCAGCGGGCCGTCCGGATTGCCGGTGGGCGCCGGCAGCTTGCGGATGACTTCTTCCAGCACGTCCGGGACGTTCAGGCCGGTCTTGGCGGAAATCTGCAGGGCCTCGGAGGCATCGATGCCGATAATTTCCTCGATTTCCTTGCGCACGCGCTCGATCTCGGCGTTCTGCAGGTCGATCTTGTTCAGTACCGGCAGGACTTCGAGTCGCAACTCGAGCGCGGTGTAGCAGTTGGCGACCGTCTGCGCTTCGACACCCTGGGTGGCATCGACCACCAGCAGCGCGCCTTCGCAGGACGCCAGCGAGCGCGACACTTCATAGGAGAAGTCGACGTGCCCGGGGGTGTCCATCAGGTTGAGCTGGTACTGCTGCCCGTCGCGAGCGGTGTAGTTGAGCGAGACCGCCTGGGCCTTGATGGTGATGCCGCGTTCGCGCTCGATCGGGTTGTTGTCGAGGACCTGTTCGGTCATCTCGCGCTCTTCGAGGCCGCCGCAGAGCTGGATGAAGCGGTCCGCGAGCGTCGATTTGCCGTGATCGATGTGCGCGATGATGCAGAAATTGCGGATGTGGGACTGCTGCATAACCGGAGACGGCGCTAAAGGGCGCGCAGTATACAGGGCGCTCCCGGTCCCCGCCCCCATGGAGCGCGGTTACTTCAAGGCGTCCCGGTCGAACCGCGTGGCGCACACGATCCGGCCGTCCACATCGAGCAGCACCGGGATCAGCGTGCCTAAGCGCGCCTTCCAGTCCGGGCGGTCATCGACACAGGCTTGCTGGACCGTAAAGCGGCCTGGATAGACCGCTTCAAGCTCTTCCCGGAACTCCTCGCACAACTGGCAGCCGGGGCGCCCCAGCAACGTGAGCGTCGCCCGCTTCACTTCCCGGGAACCTCGAGTGCCAGGAACGTCGGCGCGCCGCGACGCTGCACCAGCATCGGCACGGTCTGGCCCGGCGTCGCCCGCCCAACCACCTCGGCCATGCGCTCCGGCCCATCAATCTCGTTGCCGGCGATCGTCAGCACAATGTCGCCCTGTATCAACCCGGCCTCGCGACCCGCACCCTCGCCGACCTCCAGCACCAGGGCGCCGCCCGAGACAATCTTGGCCGCCCTGCGCTGCGCCGGCGTCAGCGCCTCGACCCGGATGCCCAGCGTCGCCGTACTGGCCGGCGCCGGCGCCGCCACCGCCAGGTCGTCGCCCTCCAGGGCGCCGACTTCCACCTTGATCATGACCTTCTTGCCCTCGCGCAAGACCTCGAGCGTTGCGGTCGTGCCGGGATCGGTATTGCCCACCATCGGCGGCAGGGCGCTGGAGACCGCAATCTCCTGCCCTTCGAATTTCAGGATTACGTCCCCGCTTCGCAAACCGGCCTGCTCGCTCGGGCCACCGGAAACCACCCGGGCAATCAGCGCACCTTGCGGCTTGTCCAGGCCAAAGGACTGCGCCAGATCGCGGGTTACCTCCTGCACCACCACGCCCAGCCAGCCGCGGCGCACCTTGCCGTGCTGCTTCAGTTGCTCGGCGACCTTGGCCGCGACGTCAATGGGAATCGCAAACGACACGCCCATGTATCCGCCGGTCTGGCTGAAGATCTGCGAGTTCACGCCGACGACCTCGCCCGCGACGTTGAACAGCGGTCCGCCGGAGTTTCCAGGATTGATCGCCACGTCGGTCTGCAGGAACGGCACGTAGTTCTCGTTCGGCAGGGCGCGACCCTTGGCCGAGACGATGCCCGCCGTCACCGAATAATCGAACCCGAACGGCGAGCCGATCGCCAGCACCCACTCGCCGACACGCAACTTGCGGACGTCGCCAATCTTCACCGCCGGCAGACCGCTGGCGTCGATCTTGAGCAAGGCGAGGTCACTGCGTTCATCAGTGCCTATGACCTTGGCCGTCAATTCGCGCCGGTCCGACAGCTTGACGATCACTTCCTGCGCGTCGCGGATGACGTGCCGGTTGGTCAGGATGTAACCGTCCTCCCACAGCACCAGCCCCGACCCCAGGGACTGTTCCTGCGGCATCTCTTCGTCCTCGACCGGTGGCGGCGAGTCGCGCTCGCCGAAGAACTTGCGGAAGAAATCATTCAGCGGAGTGTCGTCTGCCGCCGGCTCACCGGCGGCGGCAGGCGCTGCCACTGCGCTGATGTTTACCACCGACGGACTGACCTGCTCGACCAGGTCGGCGAAATTCGGGAATCCGGCGTTGGGCGCCGAACGCCCGCAGGCGCTCAGCAGAAACAGGCAGGCGGCGGGCAACAGGGCCCATGGGGCGACAGCTTTCATGACACTCCCTCGTCTCGACGTTAGGCCGGCACGCGGGCCGGCGGACGCCATTCTAGTGCCGACGGGACTTCGCGGCTCAGCCGATCAGGGCGCCGGGTTTTCCGGGGTGGCGCCGGGGCCGGCTTCCTGCCCGGCAACTTCCGGCTCCAGGGCATCGCCGATGTAGCGCACGGTTGTCGAGGGGACTTCGCCGACCACGGTGAAGTGCAGGGTTCCCAGCATCCGGCCGTAGACATTGATGCCGCCCATGCTCGACATGCCGCGAAACTCGTGCTGCGACGCCACCATTCGCGAACTGAACACCGACACCGCTGACAGGCCGTCCGAGAGCAGGACGTGCTCGACCATACCGCGCCCGTCCGGGGACGGCTTGAAGCTGCGCATGGTGACGCGGAAGCCGGGCGGCAAGCGCCGCGGCAGCCAGCGGGGCGGCGGTGAGCTCAGCGCGACCGGCTCTGCTTCCGGCTCGGGCGGCGGTGTGACTCCGCGTCGGCCGGCCGGGATCGCCAGGGCCTGGTCCGGGATCGACGCCGGAAACTCGGCGCGGGTGAACATCATTTCTTCCACGACCTGGCCCCGATGCCCGGTCAGGCTGACCTTGAGCGGCACGAAAGTTCGCGAATCCGCCCAGATCACGTAGCCGTAGCGGAATCCGTCACGCGGCTGGATCGCCACGCCCCGGCACTCATGGCCCGCAACGCGCGCCCGGCCGAGGTCGGTGAACTGGTAGTGCGGTGCGACCTCGTCGAGCGTTTCCCGGGACATCTCGGGAAACACCCGCTGTGCCTTGGGCAGCGGACCGGCCAGCGCATCGTGGGAGTGCCCGTCGCTGAGGATGCAGGTGACGTGGTCGTCCTCGCGAAAAATATCGCGCGGTGCCCCATTCAGCGACGTCAGCCGTTCCTGCTCGCGGCCATCCTTCTCGCGATGGACGATGTGCATGGTTTCCATGCGCTGGCTGTCGCGATACACCACCACGCCTTGATAGCTCGCATGGCGCGCAGCCTCACTGACCTTCAGCAACCAGTTGATGGCCTCGACCTGGGACGAAAGCTCCTCCCCTTCGGCGTGGACCGCAAACGGCAGCGCCAGCAGCGCCGCAACCAGCAGGACGCTGCGCATCAACGGGTTTCGCGCAGGGCCACGGGCTGGGCGGTCGGCCCCTGGATGCGCTGCGGCCGGTATTCGGCGGTATGCGCTGCAAACCGGGCATACCCCAGGGTGCTGCCCATACCCTGCTGGGCGCGGGACTGGCTATAGGAGATCAGGTAGGCGTTGAGACGCTCCGCATCACCGGGGTCCAGCTGGTCCCATTGCCGACCCGCGGTATCGGCGGGGTCCACCGGCGCGGTGTCGGCCACCGCGACCTGGGTTTCGGTGGCGGGGGAGACCGCATCCGGACGCAGGGTCAGGAAGGCCACTGCGCCGAAACCGGCGGCCATCGCCAGGCCCGCGGCCGGTGCCAAATACTGGCGCAGCACCCGACCCGGGAGCCGGAACGGCAGCACCCTGCTCCCGGAAACCTCGCCGGCCTGGTCGAGGGCGGCCAGCACGCGGTCGGCGAAGCCCGGGTCGGCAGCCCGGATGCGGGATCTTTGCGCCTCGCGGGCCAGCACCATGCGGCTGTAGCGCGCGGCAATCGAGGGGTCCTGTTCCATTTGGTCGAGGAGCCGATCCAGGTCTTCGGCGCTGCATTCGTTGTCGAGCAGCGCTGACAGCGTGTCATGCGTCATGGGCACATCCTGCTTCCATGGGACGGCCGGAGCCATCCGCGATGTAGCTTAAACCACGATTCTGGCGATAAGTTCCCATCGGTACCTCAGTTGATCAGGGGCAGCAGCACGGCGTCAATGGACTCGCGTGCACGAAAGATCCGCGACCGGACAGTGCCGATCGGGCAGTCCATCGCCTCGGCGATTTCCTCGTAGGACAGGCCCTCCAGCTCCCGCAGGGTGATGGCCTGGCGCAGGTCGTCCGGCAGGGTTGCGATGGCCTCGCCAACTTTCTGCTTGATTTCGGCGGTCAGCAGCAGGGCTTCGGGGGTATCGCCGTCGCTCATCTGCAGGGTGTGGCCAAACTGCTCGGCGTCGGCAACGTCAATGTCCTGGTCCTGGGGCCGCCGCTTGCGGGCCACCAGGTAGTTCTTGGCAGTGTTGATGGCGATGCGGTACAGCCAAGTGTAGAACTGCGAATCGCCCTTGAATCCCTTCAGCGCCCGGTACGCCTTGATGAAGGCTTCCTGCGCAACGTCCTGCGAATCGCCATCGCCGACGAAACGGGTAACCAGCTGGACGATGCGGTGCTGGTACTTGCGCACCAGCAAGTCAAACGCGCGGCGGTCGCCCTTCTGCGCGCGGGCGACCAGCAGCTCATCGGTTTGATCTTCGCCCATGCTTTTCCAGTTGGACCCCGGCGCGAAACGGCTAAACTTCCCCGCCGAACTTCGCGGCGCAGGCATTCTAGCAATCCATGGCGGCTTCCCGGCGGCGCAAGGCAACCAAGAGCACCGTAATTCCAGACGTCCTGGTCCTGGGCAGCGGCGCGGCCGGGCTGTCCTGCGCCTTGCGACTTGCCGAACTGGGCCACACGGTCACGGTCGTTTCCAAGGGCGACTTGTCAGGCGGCAGCACGTTGTGGGCACAGGGCGGAATCTCCGCGGTATTTGACGAGAACGACTCGGTCGATGCGCACGTGCGCGACACCCTCGATGCCGGCGCCGGTCTGTGCGATGAAAAAGCGGTGCGGTTTACGGTCGAGCGGGGCCCGGCCTGCATCCGCTGGCTGATGGACCGCGGCGTCAGTTTCACGGTCGACGACGACGGCCCCCGCACCGTCGGTGGCCGCGAGCGCCTGCACCTGACCCGCGAGGGCGGGCACAGCCACCGGCGCGTGGTGCATGCCGACGATGCCACCGGACGGGCAGTGGAGACGACCCTGGCTGGCCTCGCCGCCGCGCATCCACGCGTGACGGTCCGGATCCAGAATATCGCGGTGGACCTGATTGTCGACAGCCGGACGCGCTCGGTGCAGGGCGCCTACCTGCTGGACATCGGTCGCGGCCGGGTGGAAGCGGTACCGGCCAAGGCCGTGGTGCTGGCCACCGGCGGCGCCAACATGGCCTACCTGTACTCCAGCAACCCGAACGGCGCCTCGGGCGACGGCATCGCCATGGCCTGGCGCGTCGGCTGCCGCATCGCGAACATGGAGTTCATGCAGTTTCACCCGACCTGCCTGTACCACAAGGAATCGCGCTCCTACCTGATCAGCGAGGCCTTGCGCGGTGAAGGCGCGCTGCTCAAGTTGCCGGACGGCGAACGCTTCATGCCGCGATTCGACCGGCGCGCAGAGCTGGCGCCGCGCGACATCGTCGCCCGCGCCATCGATCATGAGATGAAGCGGCTGGGCCTGGACTTCGTGCACCTGGACATCAGCCACCAGCCGCCGGAGTTTGTGAAGTCGCACTTTCCCTCGATCTACGCCCACTGCCTGGAACTGGGCCTCAACATCACCCGCGAGCCCATCCCGGTGGTGCCGGCGGCGCACTACACCTGCGGCGGCGTCATGACCGACCTCGCCGGGCGCACGGATGTTCCGGGCCTGTACGCGATTGGCGAGGTGGCCTGCACCGGATTGCACGGCGCCAACCGCATGGCCAGCAACTCCCTGCTGGAATGCTTGGTATTTGCCGAAGCCGCCGCGACCGACCTGCACCAGGCCTTGCCCCGGCGCCCGGCGCCCGGACGCGTGCGGCCCTGGGACGAATCGCGGGTCACCGACTCCGACGAGGACGTGGTGGTCTCGCACAACTGGCAGGAGTTGCGCCGCTTCATGTGGGACTACGTCGGCATCGTGCGCACCGACAAGCGCCTGCAGCGCGCCCAGCACCGGGTCGACCTGTTGAAGCAGGAAATCCAGGAGTACTACGGCAACTACAAGGTCAGCGCCGACCTGATTGAGCTGCGCAACCTGGTGGTGGTGGCCGACCTCATCGTGCGCTCGGCGCTGCAGCGCCGGGAGAGTCGCGGCCTGCACCACACATTGGACTACCCGCGGACCCTGGCGCGCGCCCGCCCCACCGTGCTCGACGGCCGGCTCAGGCCGGGTCCGAAGCCGCGACGCTGAGTCGCGCGCGCAGGCGCTGCTGGATCGCAGGCGGGGTTTCATCCCCCATCAGCAGGCGGGTGCGACCTCCGCCGCCGTCCAGGCGGAAGCTCAACACCAGGACCGGGCCGAGTAAGACGCTGTTGCCCTCCAGTCGTCCCTTGAGTTGCTCGCCGGTGGCGCTGGTCAGCGCCCAGCCACCGTCCGCCTCCCAACGAAATTTCACCAGCGCCCGCGGCCCAAAGCCAAAAACCGGGTGACGGCGCAGCCACAGCCAGGAGCCGCCCACCAGCAGCGCGAGGCCGGCCATCACCGGGCCTTGCAGCGGCGTTGCCAGCACCAGTGCCAGCGGCACGGCGTGCACCCAGAACAGGGCAATCACCGCCCGGGCCGAGGCGCCCGGTTCAAACTCAATCGTGTCGCCGAATCTGGGCGAGGACATGTCCATATTCACCGGGGGGCGTGGCTTGGTTCATCAGCCAGGCGTAGATTTCGGGATCCTCGTGCGTGATCAACTGCTCAAACGCCTGCCGCTCGGCCGCATCGGAGGTTTCGTAACGAAGCTTCGCATAGCGCTCGAACAGCACGTCGAGTTCCTTCATGCCGCGGCGCAAGCGCCAGCGCAGGCTGTTTTCCATCGGGACCCTCCGGTGCGCGCGGCCGTGGCAGCCGCTAGCCGCCGGCGAAGCGCTCGTAAAGGTAGGCGCGCAGCAGGATGGTCGCCTGCGGCTCCAGCACGCCAAAGGTCACGCCGTAGCGGTGCTGCCAGGGGCTGCCGGAGGCCTGGCTTTCGTCCTGCACGTTGCGGATGGTCACGCGCATGCTGACCGCCTGCTCGCCGACCTCTTCCAGCGGCAGCCGCAAATGCAGCTGCAGGGAGTCACCGTTGACACCCACCGGCACCGGCGTCAGCAACAGCGCGCCGAGTACGCTGACGTCGCGCACGATCGCGGGCGTGTCCGGCTCGTCCGGGAGCCGGCCTGAGCGGCGCACCGTGCCGGCCAGTGCCGAGCGGACGCGAGCCGTCTTGCGCTCCTGCAAGGGCTCGGCCTTGGTCGGATAGCTGAGGTGCAGGTACGGGTAGGGCTGCTGGCAGACCCGCAACACGCTGCTGGAGAAGCCCAGCGCATGCCCGCGAACGAAGAAGCGCGCCTTCACCCCGGCGCCCTCCTCAATCGAGATCGGCTGGCCGGCGCGCTGCGGTGCGGTGACCAGCAGGCTGCGGTCGCGCTGGCCACCCAGCACGGTCACGTCGTGCTGCTGGTGATCCGGGTCGCCGACCAGGGCCAGTTGCAGGGGATCGCCGGCCTGGAATTCCAGGTCCGAGGCCAACGAGAGCGGCCTCACGTCTGGCGCTCGACCATCATCCGCTTCACCTCGCCAATCGCCTTGGCCGGGTTCAGGCCCTTGGGACAAGACTTGGTGCAGTTCATGATGGTGTGGCAGCGGTAGAGCTTGAACGGATCCTCGAGCGCGTCCAGCCGCTCGCCGGTCGCCTCATCACGCGAATCCGCCAGCCAGCGATAAGCCTGCAGCAGGATCGCCGGGCCGAGGTAGCGGTCCCCGTTCCACCAGTAAGACGGGCAACTGGTTGAGCAGCAGGCGCAGAGGATGCACTCGTACAGGCCGTCGAGCTTGGCGCGCTCGTCCTCGGACTGCAGCCGCTCGCGGGTCGGCGCCGGGGTGTCGGTCTTTAGCCACGGCTCGATCGAGGCGTACTGGGCGTAGAAATGCGTCAGGTCCGGCACCAGGTCCTTGACCACCGGCATGTGCGGCAGCGGGAACACGCTGACGTCGCCTTTCACCTCGTCGCAGCCCTTGGTGCAGGCCAGCGTGTTGCTGCCGTCGATGTTCATCGCGCAGCTGCCGCAAATGCCCTCGCGGCAAGAGCGGCGGAAAGTCAGCGTCGGGTCGACTTCGTTCTTGATCTTGATCAACGCGTCGAGGACCATCGGCCCGCAGCTGGCCATGTCAACGTCGTAGGAATCGACGCGCGGGTTCGCGCCCGAATCCGGGTCGTAGCGATAAATCTTGAAGGTGCGGACGTTCCTGGCACCGGCCGGCGCCGGATGCGACTTGCCCGCCGCCTTGTCGATGGTGGAATTCTTTGGCAGGAAAAACTGGGCCATGGCGGTATCCGTCTCAGTAAACGCGCTTCTTCGGCGGAACGACTTCCGTCTCGGAATCGAGGGTGTACATGTGCACCGGGCGGGAGTCGAGCTTCACGTCGGCAGCTCCCTGGCGCCAGGCCAGCGAGTGCTTGTGCCAGTTGGCGTCATCGCGATCCGGGAAGTCTTCATGGGCGTGGGCCCCGCGCGATTCCTTGCGGTTGGCGGCCGAGGCCAGGGTCACCAGCGCCTGCCCGAGCAGGTTGTCGAGTTCCAGGGTCTCCACCAGGTCGGTATTCCAGACCATCGACCGGTCGGTGACCTTGACGTCGTCGAACGAGGCGATGACGCCCTTGAGCCTGGACAGTCCCTCGTCCATGGTTTTTTGCGTGCGGAATACCGCCGCGTGATTCTGCATGGTCTTCTGCAGGTCGAGCCGAACCTTGGCCGTCGGCAGCGAGCCGTTCGCGTTCCGGACCCGGTCCAGCATGGCCAGCGATTTCTCCTCGCTGGCGTTGGCGATGGTCTTGTGCGGCGCGCGCGGCTTGACCACGTCGGCGCAGCGCAAAGCGGCCGAGCGGCCGAACACCACCAGGTCCAGCAACGAGTTGCTGCCCAGACGGTTGGCGCCGTGCACCGACACGCAGGCCGCCTCGCCCACCGCCATCAGGCCGGGAATCACGCTGTCCGGATTGCCATCCTTCAGGGTGACGGCTTCGCCGTGGAAATTGGTCGGGATGCCGCCCATGTTGTAGTGCACGGTTGGCAGGACCGGAATCGGCTCCTTGGTGACGTCCACGCCGGCAAAAATCTTTGCCGTCTCCGAGATGCCTGGCAGGCGCTTGTGCAGCACCTCGGGCCCGAGGTGCTCCAGATGCAGGTGGATGTGATCGTTTTCCGGGCCGACGCCGCGGCCTTCGCGCATTTCGATGGTCATCGAACGCGACACAACATCGCGGGAAGCCAGGTCCTTGCGGTTGGGCGCATAGCGCTCCATGAAGCGCTCGCCTTTGGAATTGGTGAGGTAACCACCCTCCCCGCGCGCGCCCTCGGTGATCAGGCAGCCCGAACCGTAAATGCCGGTCGGGTGGAACTGCACGAACTCCATGTCCTGCAGCGGCACGCCGGCACGCAGCGCCATCCCGCCGCCGTCGCCGGTGCAGGTGTGGGCCGAGGTGCAGGAGAAATAGGCGCGGCCATAACCACCGGTGGCCAGGATCACGGTCTGCGCGCGGAAGCGGTGCAGCTGGCCGGTGGACAAATCCCACGCCAGCACGCCCTTGCAGGAACCATCGTCGTCCATCAACAGGTCGAGCGCAAAATACTCGACGAAGAATTCGCCCTTGGCTTTCAGCGACTGCTGGTACATCGCGTGCAGCATGGCGTGGCCAGTGCGGTCGGCGGCGGCGCAGGTGCGCTGGGCGGTGCCTTCGCCATAGTGCGTGGTCATGCCGCCAAACGGACGCTGGTAAATCTTGCCTTCGGCGGTGCGCGAGAAAGGAACGCCCCAGTGCTCCAGTTCGATCACCGCCGGAATCGCCTCGCGGCACATGTACTGGATCGCGTCCTGGTCGCCGAGCCAGTCGGAGCCCTTGACCGTGTCGTACATGTGCCAGCGCCAGTCGTCCTCGCCCATGTTGGCGAGCGCCGCGGAAATGCCGCCCTGCGCCGCTACCGTGTGCGACCGGGTCGGAAACACCTTGGTGATGCAGGCGGTGCGCAGGCCGGCCTGGGCCAGGCCAACGACGGCGCGCAGGCCGGCGCCGCCGGCACCAACGACGACGACGTCGTATTCGTGGTGGGTAATCGGGTACGCCGCGCTCATTTATTTTCCAAGGGCAAGGCTGAGCACGGCAAAGATGCCGGACACCGCAGCCAGGATGTGAATGAATTTCGACAACAGCAGCAGGACCAGCTTGCGGCCTTCACGACCGACATAATCCTCGATGACAACCTGAATGCCGAGCATGGAGTGGTAGCACAGGGCGGCGATCAACAGCAGCAGGAAGACGGCGACCGAGGGTGCCGACACCCAGTGACGCGCGGCGGAATAACTGGCGCCCGGCAGTTGCGCGACGCTGAACACAAACCAGAGCGTCAACGGCACCAGTGCGATGGCGGACACCCGCTGCATCCAGAAGTGGTGGACGCCCTGCTTGGCGGAACCCAGGCCGCGGGCGCGGCCGAGCGGCGAACGATAGGACTTGGTCGGCGTCATGACATCAACCCAGGCAGGCCAGCGCCCAGACGCCGGCGGTGAGCAGGAACGAGACCGCCACCACCGCATAACCCGAGCGGTAGGTCGTCTTCAGGTCGAAACCCAGGCCCACATCCCAGAACAGGTGACGAATGCCGTTGCACAGGTGGTACATCAGTGCCCAGCTCCAGCCGGCCAGCAGCACCTGTCCGTACCAGGCGCCCAGGTGGCCGGACCAGGCCGCGTGCGCCCACGGTCCGCTGGCCAGGGCCACCAGCCAGCCGATCAGCAGAAAGCTGCCGATTGACAGGCCAATTCCGGTGAGACGATGGATGAAAGACAGGACCGAGGTCAGCTGGAACCGGTAATACGGTCCAAGCATGAACGGCGACAGGGGCCGTTCGCGGTTCGGGCTGGGCGAGGTCATGGTGGTCGGTTTATTGCTCAAAAGTCGATGCAGCGGCCGTGCTTTTCCCAGTCACCGAACCGGGTGGGCTCGGGTCCGTCCTTGCGACCGCCGTGCTCTTTTGCGCGGGATTCCCGCACCTCGCCCACCGGCTCTGCCGACGGACGATCGCGTTTCACACTGGAATCAGCCTCCGCCGTCATGGAACCCCCGTCAACCGCAGTTTAGTGTGACAAACTTGGCCCACGGTCCGCAACGAATTTCGACGGACCCGCAGCGATCATACGCGTCAATGAAATCATGAATTGGCCAGTTTCCATCCCAAATTTGCGCGAGGACGGCGCGGGCAATATGGATTTTGGCGATGCTCGCGCCGAGGCCCGTGCGGCACTGGTTGAAACGGTCGTCGTGCCACTGGCGCACCTGGGCCTGCTTGCGGCACGCGGACCGGACACCGTGCCCTTCCTGCAGGGCCAGCTCAGCAACGACGTCCGCAAGCTGTCGCCGACCACGGCGCAGTTATCGTCGTACAACAGCCCCAAGGGGCGAATGTTGGCGGTGCTGCAGCTGTTTCGGGATTCCGAAACCATCTTCCTTGAGTTGAACGCGGCGGTACTTCCGGCCGTGCTGAAACGACTGCGGATGTATGTGCTGCGATCCAAGGTCACGCTGGCGGACGACAGCCCGCAGCGCCCGGCGCTGGGCCTGTCCGGGCCGGCGGCGATCGCCGCGCTGGCGGCGGCTGGCCTGCCGTGCCCGGAAGCGCCGCTGGGCGCTGCCTGGAGCGAGGACACCTGCGTGATTCGACGCCAGGACGCGCTAGGCCAACCGCGCTTCACGGTCCATCCGCCGAGTAGCGCGCTGGTGGACGTCTGGGCGGCCTTGTCGCGCCACTCCATCCCGGCCGGAACCCGCGCCTGGCGGCGGCTTGAGATCGAAGCGGGCGTGCCGACGGTCCTGCCGGAAACCAGCGATCACTTCGTGCCGCAGATGTGCAACCTCGACCATCTGGGTGGCATCAGCTTCGACAAGGGCTGCTACACCGGCCAGGAAATCGTCGCCAGGATTCACTATCGCGGCGCGATCAAGCGCCGCATGACGGCGATCGACCATCCTGACGCCGACTTGCGCGCCGGCGCCCGACTCGATGAACCCGCAGGTGCCGAGGTCGTGGATGCCGTTGCCGCCGCCGACGGCGGTTGCCGCGCGCTGGTGGTGGCGCCGTCCCCGCCCGGCAACTGAATCCGGACGAACCGACTATTTCGCCGGCGGCGGCGCGGCTGGCGACAACTGGGAATAGGCGACGATGGCGGCGGTGTTGCTTTCAACCGCGGCGTCGATGAGCGAAAACACCTTCTGCTGTTCCTGGGTAGCCGCAGCGTCGGGCAAGGGCCCGCGCACCTCGGCCACCAGCAGGTTTGCGGTCTGGCCCACCTTGGGGGCCATGGCGCCACGTCCCAGCGACAGGATTTCGGCAGCACTGAGAAACGTCGCCTGCGAGGCGACGATGCTCCAGCCAAGCTCCTTGGTCATCTGCTCCAGCCGCAAGCAGAGCGCCACCGGTTCCCCGGCGACGGTGTAGCGCTCGACGAACGAGTCCGGCAGCTTGCCGATGGTGACCGGCCCGGTGTGCAGCCCAATGCCGATTGCAAATTCGGGAAACGCCCGCTCCGGGAACCGGGTGCGCAACCAGGATTTCAGCCGCTGGGCGGCGAGCACGATCATCAGCGCCGCCTTGAGCGCGCGGACTTGCTGGCTCTCCGCCTGACCGGTCGAGTCCTCAAACGCAGCGACAAAGCCGTCGCCGAGGAACTTGACCAACCATCCGCCCTGCTTGGTGACCGTGTTGCGCGAACTCAGGAAAAACTGCGTGAGAATCTCAACCACCTGCATCCCGTTCAGGCCCTCGCGGAACTTCTGGAAGCCGCGAACATCGCAAAACAACAGGGTCGCGGTCGCTTCCCTGCGCTCGGTCGCGGCGTCGATATTCGCCAGTGCCGTGTCGGACATCGAGAACCGGATCGGCGCGTCATCATTGGCAATCGTCACCAGCGGCGACGGGGCCGGACGCGGCCGCGCGATCCCGGGCTTCGCCGTAGCGGTCGGCGCTGAACTTTCCGCCGGAGCCGTTGGTTTCCAGGCCGGCGCCGTCGAGGCCGGCCCGGTCGTCGACGGCTGTGCGGAATCCGGCGCTTTCTGCCAGGCGGCAACGTCCGCGGCCTTCGGCACGGCGGGCTCTGGCGCCGGCTTCTCGCGAGCCTCTTTCGGGACGAATTCGGATATCGCCTTCTTGCGACCGACGGGCTGCAACCGGATTCCCGACACCGGCATCTCCAGAGTCCAGGGATCGGACTGGGCATCGGTCCCGGCAGACGGACGCAGGCGCTGGGTGACGACGGACACCAGTTCGGCCTGGTCGAAGGGCTTGCTGACATAGTCGTCGACGCCCATGCGCAGGGCACGAAGCAGCGTCTCGCGGTCGTTGGACGCGGTCAGGAAGATGACCGGGATCTTGGCAGTCTTGGGGTGGGCGCGGATCGCCTCGAACAAACCGAATCCGTCCAGCCCGGGCATCAGGATGTCGGAAATGATCAGGTCGGGCAGCAGGTCGGGCGCCACGCGCATCGCCACCTTGCCGTTGTCGGCGGTCTCGATGGTGTGTCCTTCGGCGAGCAAGAATGCGCGCACCAGGTTGCGCATGTCAGCGTCGTCGTCGATTACCAGGATCGTCGCCATTGAATATCTGCCCGCCCTCAGCCGGCCCGGCTTTCGTCTGCGGCCATTGCGACCCCGGATGCGCGCATCATGCCTCCGGCCGCATCTGGGGGAAAAGAAGCACATCGCGGATCGACGGGCTGTCGGTCAGGAACATCACCAGCCGGTCAATGCCGAGGCCCGCGCCGGCCGTCGGTGGCATGCCGTACTCCAGCGCGCGGATGTAATCGGCGTCGTAGACCATCGCTTCCTGGTCACCGCGTTCATACGCCGCCGCCTGGGCGCGGAAGCGCGCGGCCTGGTCGTCTGGGTCATTGAGCTCCGAAAAGCCATTGGCGATCTCGCGACCGCCCACAAACATCTCGAACCGGTCGGTGACGTCCGGGTTGGCATCGCTACGGCGCGCCAGCGGCGACACCTCCGTCGGATACGCGGTGATGAAGGTCGGGTCGAGCAGCTTGGCCTCGACGGTTTTTTCGAAGATTTCCGTCAGCAGCTTGCCGGAGCCGTATTCAGGCTTCACGTCGCCGCCGGCCTTGCGGACGTACTCGGCCAGGGCTTCGCGGTCCTTGAGCCGCTGGGCATCCAGGCCCGGGTTGTGCTGCAGCACCGCCTCGGACATGGTCAGGCGCTGGAAGGGTGCCGCCAGGTCACAGGCGTGGCCCTGGTAACTGAGCACCGTCGCCCCGCAGACCGCCAGGGCCGCGTCGCGGACCAGGTTTTCCAGCAAGTCCATCAGCTCGCGGTAATCCGCGTAGGCCTGGTAGAACTCCAGCATCGTGAACTCGGGGTTGTGGCGCGTCGACAGGCCTTCGTTGCGGAAATTGCGGTTAAGTTCGTAAACCCGCTCGATGCCGCCCACCACCAGCCGCTTCAGGTACAGCTCCGGCGCGACGCGCAGGTAAAAATCCCGATCCAGCGCGTTGTAGCGGGTGATGAAGGGCTTGGCCACGGCACCGCCGGGAATCGGCTGCATCATCGGCGTCTCGACTTCGGTAAACCCGAGCGCGTCGAAGTAATTGCGGATGAAGCGGGACAGCTTTGCGCGCGACTCGAATACGGACTTGACCCCGGGATTCATGATCAGGTCGACGTAGCGCTGGCGGTAGCGCGTCTCGGTGTCGGTCAGCCCGGCCCACTTCTCGGGCAGGGGGCGCAAGGACTTGGTCAGCAACACGACTTTTGACACCCGCACCGAAAGCTCGCCGGTGCGGGTCTTGAACAACACGCCCTCGGCGCCGACGATATCGCCGACGTCCCAGGTCTTGAACTCGGCGTAGGCCTCGGGCCCGATCGCGTCCTGCTGGACGAAAATTTGCAGGCGCCCCGACTGGTCCTGCAGCTGGCCGAAACTGGCCTTGCCCATGATCCGCTTGGCCATCAGTCGCCCGGCGACGGCAAACACGCCGGTCTCGCCCTCCAGCGACTCGGCCGAGCGCTCGCCGAAGCTGCCGCGCAGATCCTCGGCCAGCGCATTGCGCCGGAAGCCGTTCGGGTAGGCATTGCCCCGCGCGCGGAGCTTCTCCAGCTTCTCGCGCCGCTGGGCAATCAGGAAGTTATCGTCCTGTGGCGGTTCTGGTTCGGACATGGGTCGTGAGTTTAAAGCCCTTGCTTGAGGCTTGCTTCAATAAACCGGGTGAGGTCGCCGTCCAGCACGCGCTGGGTGTCGCCGACTTCCACGCCGGTGCGGAGGTCCTTGATGCGGGACTGGTCGAGCACGTACGAGCGAATCTGGTAGCCCCACTCGATGTCGGATTTTGACGCCTCCTGCTTGTCCTTCTCGACGTTGCGCTTCTCGATCTCGCGCTCGTAGAGCTTGGCTTTCAGCATCTTCATTGCGCGGTCGCGGTTGGCGTGCTGCGAACGCTCGGTCTGGCAGGCGACCACGATCCCGCTGGGCGCGTGGGTGATGCGGATCGCCGACTCGGTCTTGTTGACGTGCTGGCCGCCGGCGCCGCTGGCGCGGTAGGTCACGGCAGAAAGGTCGGCCGGGTTGATCTGGATGTTGATGTCGTCATCGACTTCCGGCGACACAAACAGCGCCGCGAACGAGGTGTGGCGGCGGGCGTTGGAGTCAAACGGCGACTTGCGCACCAGCCGGTGCACGCCAATTTCGGTGCGCAGCCAGCCGTAGGCGTAATCGCCCTGCACAAACACCGAGGCACTCTTGATCCCGGCCACCTCGCCGGCGGAGCACTCCAGGATCTCGGTCTTGAAGCCCTTGGCGGCGCAGAAGCGCAGGTACATGCGCAGCAGCATTTCCGCCCAGTCCTGTGCCTCGGTGCCCCCGGTGCCGGACTGGACGTCGAAAAACGCACTGTGGGCGTCCATTTCACGGCTGAACATGCGCTGGAATTCCATCCGCGCGGCGAGCTTGCCCAGTTCGGTGACTTCGCGGCCGATCTCGCCCACCGTGCCCTGGTCATTCTCGGCCTGTGCCAACGCCAGCAACTCGCCGGATTCCCGCAGGCCCGTGTCGGCGCGGTCCAGGGATCCGATGACTTCCTGCAGCCGGGCGCGCTCGCGGCCGAGGTCTTGCGCCTTGGCGTGCTGGTTCCAGATGTCGGGGCGCTCGAGTTCGGCGGTCACTTCCAGCAGCCGGTCTCGCTTGCTGGCGTAGTCAAAGATAGCCCCGGAGAGCGTCGAAACGCTCCCGCAGGGCCGCAATCTCCGTCTTGATCTGTGAAATATCCATGATGTCCTGGCACCGGCGGCGGGGGTCTGACCCGGCCGGGCGCGCAGTCTACCTGAAGGGTTTGTTCGCGCGCCGGACCGGCGAATCCAGAGCCAAGGCTTTTCCTCCGCGTCGGCTCACTGTTATAGTTCCTCCGCGTACGCGCGGATTATCACGCCGACTTTCGGGGAGACAATATGAAGAGTTCCAGCCTGCCAAGCCTGATCCTGGGCCTGTGCCTTTTGATGCCGTTCGCGGCCGCCGTTGCACAGGACGAGGTGACGGAGGACGACAGCGAGCAAAGTCGCGTCGACGACTCCAGCTCGGATCGCCGCCTGTACTTCTCCGGCATGCTTTCCGGCTGGCATAGCGACAAGCACCGCGAGCTGGGCACTGGCTATGGCGGCACCGTGGCCATCGGCAAGCGCATGACCTCGGGCCTGAATCTCGAGTTGACCGGCTTCTACACCCAGGCCGACTTCGACTTCCCCGGCAACGCGCTGGATGGCGAGTCCCAGACCCTGAGCGGCTTTGGCGTCGGCGCCATGCTGTTCCTGTCGCAGTCGCTGCCCAACCTGTACGGCATCGTTGCCCTTCACCGCGGAGTGGGCGAGGTCAAGGCGGTAGACTTCAGTTACACCACAACCGTGTTCGACGCCGGTGTCGGTTACCTGTTCCCGATCGCCAACGACATCTTCCTGCGGGTCGAAGGCCGCTACCGCATGGACCAGCACAACCGCAAGGCCGCACCTGAACACGATTCCTACGACGGCGTCCTGAACGTCGGCATCCACATTCCGCTGGGCACGGTTGTCCTGCCCGAAGCGCCGGCCGTTGAAGTGGTCCCGACCGACGCCGACGGTGACGGCATCGCCGACACCGCCGATGCCTGCCCCGGCACCCCGGCCGGAGTTGCCGTCAGCGAAACCGGCTGCGAAGCCGACACCGATGGCGATGGCATTGTTGACCGCCTCGACCAGTGTCCGGATTCACCGGCCGGCACCGGCGTCAATGAAGTCGGCTGCGTCGGTGATGCCGACGCCGACGGCATCCCCGATGACAAGGACGCCTGCCAGGATTCCCCGGTGGGTACTGCCGTCAATGAAGTCGGCTGCGTCGGCGACGCCGACGGCGACGGCATTCCGGATGACAAGGACACTTGCCCCGACACGGCGGTGGGCACCACCGTTACCGAGACCGGATGCGCGCCGGAGCCGGGCTGCCGTCCGCCCAAGCCGGGCGAACCGATCAGCCTTGAAGGCTGCGCAACCGGCGAGTCCGTGGTGCTGAAGGGCGTCAACTTCGAAACCGGAAGCGATCGCCTGACGGTCAATGCCCGCGCCATCCTGAACCAGGTCGCCGACGCGCTGCTGGCCACGCCAAACGTCAAGGTTGAGGTCGGTGGCCACTCCGACAGCCAGGGTGGCGACGACTACAACCAGAAGCTCTCGGAACGTCGCGCCAACTCGGTGATGAAGTACTTGGCCGGCCGCGGCATCGACGCCGGGCGCATTGCGGCCAAGGGCTACGGCGAAGTGCAGCCGATCGACACCAACGAATCCGCCGACGGCCGCGAGGCAAATCGCCGCGTGGAACTGAAGGTCGTCGAATAAGCCGCACCATGACAGCAGGCCCCGCCCCGGCAGCCACTCGCCGCGGCGGGGCCTTTTTTTTGACGGTCCGGGACCTCTGACCATGGATCCGGACAAGCGCACCGTCAGCCTGCTGCAACTGGCCCGGGCCGCCGTGGCCAACCTGCCGGGGACGCCGGAGATCGTGCGCGGCGTGGGCACGCTGCTGCGGGCGCGATTCTCCGACACACTCTCCGTCGGCGCGGTAATTGAGCAGCGGGCGCGCACCGCGCCGACGGCCACCGCGCTGCTGTTTGAGGACCGGCGCTGGACCCATGCCGAGTTCAATGCCTGGGCCAATCGGCTCGCCGCCACCTTCCGGAATTCCGGCGTGCGCCGCGGCACCACCGTTGCGATCCTCGCCGAGAATCACGCCAATGTCCTGGCCTGCGTCGCCGCGCTGGCCAAACTTGGCGCCATCTCCGGGATGCTGAATCCGGGCTTGCGTGGCGACGCATTGCGGCACAGCGTGGCGACCATGGGCCCGGCGCAGTTCGTGGTGTCCGCCGATTGCGTGGCCACCTTCCAGGACGCCGGGCTGCGCAACGCCGCGCCGGTCTGGTGGCTCGCCGGGCAGGCGGACGACGCCGCACCGGCGGGCTGGCAAGACCTGGAAGCGGCGGCGGCCCAGGCGGCCTCGCGGAATCCGGACAGCACCGGCCTGGTCAGCATTCGCGATCCGTTCAGCTACATCCTCACCTCGGGCACGACCGGCATGCCCAAGGCCTCGCGCATGAGCCACCAGCGCTGGCTGAAAGCGATGGGCGGCCTCGGGCAGCTTGCGCTGCGACTGAAACCCGACGACGTGCTGTATTGCGCGCTGCCGCTGTACCACAACAACGCCCTGACGGTGTCCTGGAGCGCCGCGCTGGGCGCCGGCGCGGCACTGGCGCTGGATCGAAAGTTCAGCGCCAGCCGTTTCTGGGACCGCGCACGGCATTTCGACGCCACCGCGTTCAGCTATATCGGTGAACTCTGTCGCTACCTGCTGGCCCAGCCCGAAGCCCCCGGCGACCGCCAGCACCGGGTGCGCGCCTGCATCGGCAACGGCCTGCGGCCGGACCTGTGGCAGACGTTCAAGCAGCGCTTCGGCATCGGGCAAGTGTGTGAGTTCTATGGCGCCAGCGAAGGCAACATGGGCTTCGTCAACGGCTTCAATCTCGACCAGACCGCCGGGTTTTGCCCGTTTTCCTACGCCATCGTCGAGTGCGACCTGGAAACCGCCCAGCCGCGGCGCAACCCGCGCGGCCGCTTGAGCCGCGTCAGGCGCGGCGAGGTTGGGTTGCTGCTCACCGAAGTCACCGACGCCTCGCCCTTCGAGGGCTACACCGACGCCGACGCCGGGGACTCAAAACTGTTTCGCGACGGGCTGGCCAAGGGCGATTGTTGGTACAACACCGGCGACCTGGTTCGCGACCAGGGCTGGAAGCACATCCAGTTTGTGGACCGCCTCGGTGACACCTTTCGCTGGAAGGGCGAAAACGTCGCCACCACCGAGGTCGAGGCGACCCTGCGCAGCGCCGAGGGCATCGCCGATAGCACGGTGTATGGCGTGACCGTTCCCGGCGCGGACGGTCGCGCGGGCATGGCGGCGATCCGGCTCGCTGAGGGGACCTCGCTGGACGGCGCGGCGCTGGCAAAGCGGCTGCGGGAATGCCTCCCGCACTACGCCGTACCGGTGTTCCTGCGCGAGGTCCCCGAACTGGAAACCACCGCCACCTTCAAGACCCGCAAGCAGTCGCTCCGGGAACAGGGCATTGCGGCAGACCTGACCGATCCGCTGTACATCCTGCGCCCCGGCAGCGAGGCCTACGAGCCGCTGGATGCCGCGACGCGTGCCGAACTGGAACAGGGCCGACTGAAGCTTTAGCGCCCCGGCGGCGTAGTGCATTCACTACAATCCACACTGCCACACCGACGACAGAGGTTTTCCTGCATGCACCGGATTGAAAGCGGCCACTTCAAGCACGAGGGCTACTCCCTCGCCTACGAACAGCACGGCCCCAATACTGGCACCCCACTGCTGCTGCTGCACGGCATCCTGCTCGACTCCACCGTGAACCGCGACCTCGCCGCACCACTGGTCGACTCCGGCTACCGCGTGATCCTGCTGGACCTGCTGGGCCACGGCCGCAGCGACAAAGCCGACGCCACCGAGTTGCGCGCTGAATTCTTCGCTGAACAAGTGCTGGCCTGCCTGGACCACCTGCAGCTCGAAAAGACCCTGCTGGGCGGCATCTCGCTAGGCGCCATCGTTGCCCTGCAGGTCGCGGTGGCGGCCCCGCAGCGCCTGACCGGGCTGTGGCTGGAAATGCCGGTGATGGAGCGATCGACGGTGTTTGCCGCCATCCTGCTGGCGCCGATCGTGGTCGCCACCCACTACCTGCCCTGGATATTCCGCCCGCTGGCGGCCCTGCTGCGGAAGCTGCCACGGCCGCGTCGCGGCATTTACGAAAGTGCCCTGAACGCCGCCGGACAGGATCCCAAGGCGATCAAGGCCATCCTGCATGGCGTGCTGGTGGGACCGGTGGTGCCACCGCGTCGCGCCCGCCGCGCCATCCGGCTGCCGACGCTGGTGATGGGACACCAGGGCGATTGGCTGCACAACCTCAAGGACGCCCGGATGCTGGCTGAGGAAATCCCCAACGCCCGTTTGCTGGTCGCCAAGTCGATCCTGGAACTGCGCACCAAGCCGCAGCGGCTGATGCCCGAGATCATCGGCTTCCTGAACCAGGCCAGCGGCGTGGCCAGTGGCAAGGTCATTCCCATGCCGGTGGCCCCGGCAGCCGGCGTATCCGTGCCCTCGGGCGAGGGCCCGGGAATGATGGACCTGGTCGGCCGCGGTTCCAAACAGTAGTGTGCGTCCGCGCTTTTTCCTTATGAACCCGGCACAGAGGGCCATGGCGCTCGGGCTGCGGGCGATGAACAGCATGGCTGGCTCGAAACTGCTCGACAAGCTCGGACTGCGCAAGCCCGGCGAAAGGATGGTTTACCAGGCCGTTCGCGCCGGGTTTTCCACCCTCGGCGCCGTCGGACGCGGGATCAAGGCGACGCGCAAGCTGCTGCGCCCTGCCCGGTTGTCGGCGGCGCCGGGCGGCGAGCAATTCGACCTCACGCCCAGCGCTGAACAGCAGATGCTGTTCGACAGCGTGCGCGGATTCGCGCTTGAGCAACTGCGCCCGGCTGCCACCGCCGCCGATGCCGCCGCCTGCGCGCCACCCGGACTGCTGCAGCAAGGCGCCGATCTGGGCCTGGCCCAGATCGGCATCCCCGAGGAACTGGGTGGCGCCGGCTCCGAGCGCTCACCACTGACCGGCGTGCTGGTAGCCGAGGCGCTTGCCCAGGGCGACATGGGCCTGGCGCTGGCCTGCCTGGCACCGACGGCCGTCAGCACTGCGCTGGTGCTGTGGGGCAATGAACAGCAACAGCTAGCCTGGCTGCCGGCCTTCGCCGGAGACCAGCCGCCGGCGGCGGCGCTCGCGATACTTGAACCGCGTGCCCTGTTCGATCCGCTGGCGCTGCGCACCACCGCCCGCGAGGTTCGCGGCGGTTACGTCCTGGACGGCGTCAAGTCGCTGGTTCCGTGCGCGGCCAACGCCACCTTGTTCATCGTCGCCGCCGAGCTTGAAGGCAAGGGGCCGGCATTGTTCCTGGTCGAAGCCGGCAGCAAGGGCCTGCGCATCGAAGCCGAGCCGGCGATGGGCCTGCGCGCCGCGGCCACTGGGCGACTGAACCTGCGCAAGCTTGCACTGCCCGCCGGCGCCCTGCTCGGCGCGGCCACGCCCGAAACCTATTCCCAGTGCATCGCCTTGGCACGTCTGGGCTGGTGTGCGCTCGCCGTTGGCACCGCCCAGGCGGTGCTGGACTACGTCATTCCCTACGTCAACGACCGGGTCGCTTTTGGCGAACCGGTCAGCCACCGGCAGTCGGTCGCGTTCGCGATTGCCAACATGGGCATCGAGCTCAACGCCATGCGTTTGCTCACCTGGCGTGCGGCCAGCCTGGCCGAGCGCGGCGAGGATTTCGTACAGGCCACCGCCCTGGCCCGTCGCCTGTGTGCCGACAAGGGAATGCAGATCGGCAACGATGGCGTTCAACTGCTCGGCGGCCACGGCTTCACTCGCGAGCACCCGGTCGAACGCTGGTACCGCGACCTGCGCGCCGCCGGCCTGATGGAAGGCGCGATCCTGGTCTGAGAAATCCGATGATCAACCTTGAAGTGCCGCGCAAGTTTGCCCCGCTGGTCCAGCAGGCCCAGCAGGTCGCGGCCGAAATCTTCCGCCGCAACTCGCGCAAGTACGACCGCGCCGAGCACGAATACCCCAGGGAACTCGACCTGCTGGCGGCCTTGATGGACGGCATGAACGCCGGCGGCGGCAGCCAGGGCGCCGGCGCTGCCAGCGCGGGTGTGCCGCTGCG
>JANNAK010000027.1:0-2455 GCA_031384195.1 Gammaproteobacteria bacterium | reverse complement strand
GTCCCCTTTGAAAGTTCCCCTTTGAAAGTTCAATGGGGAGCGTCCCCTTTGAAACTCCTTTGAAACTGTCCCCTTTGAAAGTTCAATGGTGAGCGTCCCCTTTGAAACTGTCCCCTTTGAAACTCCGGCGGCGTTCGGCGCGGCGCCGCAGGTAACTCGCCACCACGTGCGACATCGGTCGGCGCACGCGTGTCAGGTGCAGGTAGGCGGCCAGATAGGCGCAAATAAACAGCACCGAAATCAATTGCAGGGCGCCGGTTGAGCCCGACCACTTAACGGCCAGCGCGGCCATCACCGCAGTCATCACCCAGAACGGCAACGTGGTCACGGCGTTCTGCTGCAGGGTGCCGACCGCGTCGCGGCGGCGGATCCAGCGGTGCGCAAGGCGCCGGTACACCAGCGAATGCAGGTGGCGCGCATCGGGTTGGCCGATGCCCGAGTGGTGGATGGTCAACCGGCGCAGGATCGAGAAGAGTGTTTCCCAGATCGGGTACAGCACCAGCGCAAACGGAAACCACGGCGACACGCCGGGATTGCGCTGGACCAGGATGGCTGCCGCGATGGCGATGATGCAGCCCTGCAGGTAGGCGCCGCCGTCGCCGAGGAAGATCTTCCCGGACGGGTAGTTGAACAGCAGGAATCCGCACAGCGCACCGGCGGTGGCGAAGCACAGGCAGGCGACCAGCGTATCGCCTTGGCCCGCAGCGACCGCGCCCAGCGCCAGCAGGATGATGGTCCCCACCCCGCCGGACAGGCCGTTGTAGCCGTCGATGATGTTCATTGCGTGCGCAATGCCGGCCACCGCCAGCAGCAATCCTGCGTAGGCGAACGGCGTGTAGGTGAAGGCAAGGTCGAGCCAGGCCACGTCCGATCGGAGTAAGCGCACGTCCAGCAGCGCCCAGGCGAAGCCGGCGGTGACCATGGTGGCGAGCAGGCGGCTGATCGGAGGGACTTTGCGCGTGATGTCCTCGGCGAACCCGCCCAGGAAAGCCGGCAGCAGGCAAAAAAGCAGGAGTGCGCATGCGCCGGGCGTCGCAACGTCAGGCTTGACCAGCACGGCTGCCGCGAGCAGGCCGCACAGGATCGCAAGGCCGCCAATGCGCGGCGTCGGCTCGTCGTGGAATTTCTGCGGGCCGCCATCCGGATGGTCCGCGGTGAAATGAAGATGCCAGCCCGAGGAACGGAGTATGGCAACACACACCACCGCAGAAACCGCCGATGCAGCGACAAATGACGTCAGCACCCCAACATCCTCCGGACGGGTGTCGCCCCCCACCGGGCGTCGCCGCTTGGTTATATGGAGGGAGGATAGCCCATTGGGCCGTCCGCCAAAAAAAATGGTGTCGCACACCATTTTTGGCTACCATGCGCGCCCCTTGGACGGTTAGCTCAGTGGTAGAGCATCGCCTTCACACGGCGGGGGTCACAGGTTCGAGCCCTGTACCGTCCACCAACTTCCGAAAATAGTGACAGTCACTATTTTCCGCGGAAGAAAATTAGTGACTGTCACCATTTTTTCCCCCTTCCTGCTGGCCACCCTACTGGCACTCGCTGCCGGACCGTTGCTGTACACGGTCGCGCGCCGGCAGGCCTCGCTGCTGTCCTTCCTCGACGGCTTTGTGATGGTGAGCATCGCCGGGCTGGTGGGCCTGGAAGTGGTGCCCGGGACTTTCACCGCCGGTGGCGGTTGGAGCCTGGCCTTCCTCGCGCTGGGCCTGTTCGGGCCGACCTTGCTGGAGCGCGGATTCCGCGCGGTGGAGCGCGAAGCGCACATCGCCACCCTGGTGCTGGCGATCATCGGCCTGGTGCTGCACGCGGTGGCGGACGGCACCGTGTTGGTACCGGGAACCGGCGCGGGCACGGACGACTGGGCGCTGCCGCTGTCGGTGGTGCTGCACAGCCTGCCGGTCGGCATGGCGGTGTGGTGGCTGCTGGCGCCGGGCTTCGGCGTCTGGCCGCCGCTGCTGACGCTTGTGGCGATGGGCCTGGGGACCGTGGCCGGGATCCACTTTGGCGCCTCGATCAGCGAGCTGCTGGGCACCCAGGCGTGGGCCTGGTTCCAGAGCCTGGTGGCCGGGTCCATCCTGCACGTGGTGTTCGGCCGACCGCACTTGCACCCGCACGACGAGCACGAGGCGGCGGATCACGCCCCGTCCGCGCCGCGCTACGAGGGCCTTGGCAATGTGATGGCGCTGGTGGCGCTGGCGGGCATCGCGGCCATGCACACCACGGCGCCGGACCAGACCGACTGGTCTAACCGGTTCCTGGTGCTGGCGCTGGCAAGTGCGCCGGCCCTGCTGCTGGCCTACGTGATTGGCGGATTTCTCTACGGCGAGCTGCCCGAACCGGTGCTGCGCTGGCTGACCGCGCTGTTTGTCTCGCTGCCACTGCTGGGCGTGGAGATGACCGTGATCCGCGTCGCGGGCGCCGCGCTGCTGGAGCTGCTGGTCGGAAT
>JANNAK010000192.1:0-3366 GCA_031384195.1 Gammaproteobacteria bacterium | reverse complement strand
CTTCCGCGAGTTCGGGCCCTTCCTGTTTCACGTCGTGCGCGTGCCGCCTCGGGGCGATGTATGCCGACGGTTCCGACGACATCGTCGAAAACCTCGCTCGCTTCGGCCGCTTCTTGGGTTTGGCGTTCCAGATCGCCGACGACTTGCTCGACTACAAGGCCGACCCCGAGGAGAGTGGCAAGAGCCTGGGCACTGACCTGGCCGAAGGCAAGCCGACCCTGCCTTTGATTTACGCCATGCAAAAAGGCACGCCGGCGCAGGCCGGGAAGATCCGCACCGCGATTCGTGACGGCCGGCTCGACTGGCTGGAAGACGTGCTCGCCGCCGTTGAACAGACCGGGGGACTTGCGTATAGTGCCGCGCTCGCCGCGACCCACTCGGATGCGGCGATTTCAGCGCTTGGCGGGATTCCCGATTCGCCATTCAAAGAAGCACTGAAGGGCTTGGCCCGCTTCGCCATCCAGCGAACGCACTGACCCGGAGCGTAGCTCAGCTTGGTAGAGCGTCTGGTTCGGGACCAGAAGGTCGCAGGTTCAAGTCCTGTCGCTCCGACCAGCCTTGTAAAAGTACGGATGTCCCTGCCGTTCAAGAACCGGCGTCCCGGCACCGTGCGCTCAGCGACCGCGCTTCTTCGAGGACTTGGATTGCTTGGGGCGCGTCCTTCCTGGCGGTTTCATGTCCCACCAGGGCCCGGAGTTCGCCTTGCGCTTGCGTGACCTGCCCGGCGGGGTGCTGGATTCGGACGAAGAATGCTCGACCGCCCGCAGTAGTTCCGCCAGCTCTTCTTTGGTCAGTTCGCGCCAGTCCCCCAGCGGCAGGCCCTTGAGCCGGACGTTCATGATGCGATTGCGTTCGAGCTTGGTGACTTCGTAGCCGAAGTGCTCGGCCATCCGGCGAATCTGCCGGTTCAGACCCTGGATCAGGGTGATGCGGAACACGAAAGGTGATTCGCGGCTGACCTTGCAGCGCTTGGTCACCGTACCGAGCATCGGCACGCCTTCGCCCATGCCGGCGATGAACTCGTCAGTGATCGGCTTGCTGACGGTAACCAGGTACTCCTTCTCGTGGTTGTTGCCGGCGCGCAGGATCTTGTTGACCAGGTCGCCGTTGTTGGTCAGGAAAATCAGCCCCTGCGAGTCCATGTCCAGCCGCCCGATCGGAAAGATGCGCGTGCTGTGATTCACGAAGTCGACAATGTTGTCCTTGTCGCTGGTGTCGGTGGTGCTGACGATGCCGGGGGGCTTGTTCAGCGCGATGAAGATGAACTCTTCCACGCCGCGCGGCTCGATCTCCTGGCCGTTGACGCGCACCCTGTCATTCGGCCCGACCTGCTCCCCGATCCGGGCCCGCCGGCCGTTGAGGAGGACACCGCCCTGCTCAATGTAGCGGTCGGCCTCGCGGCGCGAGCAGATGCCGCTCTCGCTGATGTACTTGTTGAGGCGGATCACGTTGCTTCAGGCCGCGTCCTTGCCCGCCACCGGGGTTTCGCGGGCTGCCGGCCGACGACGCCAAGGCGGGTCATCCCCAGGCGCCAGCCGAAACCGATCCGATTGAAAAATCCCATGTGTGTCCCGCGGAAACCTGGTCGCGGGAACGTTATCGGTCACCGGTGGGCCCGTCAATGACCGGTGCGGCGCATTCCGGACAGCGACAATGCCCCTTTCCACGCCACCGCCGCCTACAATTCAGGCAGTTTCCACAGCGGAGCAACAGATCGTGGCCTCAGTCACCTACGAACTTTCGGACCGCATTGCGACCATCCGCATTGATGACGGCAAGCGCAACGCGCTGTCGCCCGCTGTCCTTCACGAGTTGTACGCGGCCTTTGAGCGCGCCGAGGCAGACCGTGCGGCAGTGATCCTCACCGGGCGCGAGTCGGTGCTGTCCGCCGGCTTCGACCTCAAGGTGATGAAGTCCGGTGGCGTCAACGCGCTGCGCATGCTGGGGCTGGGGTACTCGCTGACCGCGCGCATCCTCGGCTTCCCCTACCCGGTGGTGGTGGCCTGCAACGGCCATGTGCTGGCGATGGGCGTGTTCCTGATCCTGTCAGCCGATTACATCGTCGCCACCCGCGGCGACTTCAAGGTCTCGGCCAACGAAGTGGCCATTGGCCTGACCATGCCGCGCGTGGCGGCCATGATGCTGCGCAACCGACTGACGCCGGCGGCCTGGCAGCGCGCCGTCACCCTGTCCGAATACTTCAACGTAGAGGCGGCCCGCGAGGCGGGGTTCTTCGACGAACTGGTGGACGGCGCCGAACTGATGAGCCGCGCCCGCGAGCGGGCCCAGCAGTTCCTCAAACTGGATTCACGCGCCCATCGCGCGAGCAAGCGTCGCATTCGCGGCGCGCTGATTCGCCGCATTCGCTGGAGCGTGCCGCTGGACCTGTTCGACGCGATGATGATGGGCCTGCGCGGTGCACGGCCCAAGCCGGCCCAGCCTGGCTAAGCCAATTCGGCGCTTGCAAAGATGCTCCACATCGCCCTGCACTTGTTCGTGCCGCTGTTGGTCGCGCTCGCTTTTTACCGCCCGCCGTGGCGCAGCGCCGTCCTGATTCTGGTGGGTACGATGGTGGTGGATGCTGACCACTTGCTGGCCACGCCGATTTACGCCCCGGAGCGCTGCTCCATCGGCTTCCACCCGCTGCACACCCTGCCCGTCATTGCGGTTTACCTGGTCTTGTTCGCGGTGCCACTGCTGACGAAGCTCAGGGCTGGCGCGCATCCACTGGCTCGCACGCCGCGCGCCTTGCATCTGACCGGCTTGGGGCTGTTGATTCACATGGCGCTGGACTGGGGCGACTGCCTGCGCTGACCCGGTCAGGCCGGCGCAGACAGTTCCACAGGACTCAGCGCAGGTCGTAGCGGTCCAGGCTCATCACCTTGCTCCACGCCGCCACGAAGTCCCGCACAAACTTCTTCCTGGCATCGCTGGCCGCATAAACTTCGGCCACAGCGCGCAGCTGGGAATTCGACCCGAACACCAGGTCCACCAGGGTGCCGGTCCACTGCAGGTCGCCGGTCGCCCGGTCGCGGCCTTCCAGCACGCCTTGCTCCTTGGCGGACTTTTGCCACTTCGTGTTCATGTCGAGGAGGTTCACGAAGAAGTCATTGCTCAGCGTTCCGGGGGTTTTTGTAAAGACGCCATGGCTGGAATTGCCGACATTGGCGCCCAGTGCGCGCATGCCGCCGACCAGCACGGTGACCTCCGGCGCGGAAAGGTTCAGCAACTGCGCCTTGTCCACCAGCATCTCGGCCGCCGACTCCTCGCAGCCCTTGCGGGCGTAGTTGCGGAAACCGTCCGCGGACGGCTCGAGCACGGCAAACGCCTCCACATCGGTCTGCTTCTGCGATGCGTCAGTGCGGC
>JANNAK010000191.1:0-1782 GCA_031384195.1 Gammaproteobacteria bacterium | reverse complement strand
TTGAAGTTTCAAAGGGGAGCGTCCCCTTTGAACTTTTGAACTAGTAATCGCCGAGCGGGCGCGTAAAGGTGAACGCGAACGGTTCGAGCACCAGGCGCTTGGCGGCGGCGCTCGGCGGTTGGCCGATGGTGATGCTGATGGGCAGGGCGATGACGAAAATCACCGCGCCCACAATTGTGCTGACCAAGCCAACCGGACGTGCAATCGCAAGGTCAAACACGATTGCCTCGGCCGAGGGCCTGTCTTCAAACGGATCTTCGGCGGACACAAGTGGCGCCGCGAGGATCGCGATTGCGGTCGCTGCAGTGAGAAAAAGTCTTTTCATATCAGGCACCTTCCCGCCGCATATTCATGCGGTTTCGAGCTCAAAGACTAGACCTGCTACGCCCCGCTGTCAACGCCGAGGCTTAAACGGAGCGCCGTTGGCGCGCTTGGCAACAGCTACAATCGCCGCACGTCGCCTCAATCCGGCATCAAGCTCGGACAAGCGGGGGACTTCCTGGGAGGCTGTGATGCGATTTTTTGGACACCTTTTGCTGTGCGCCCTGCTGTCCGGCAACGCGGTTGCCGCTGACGCTGAGTACGACGACTACCAGGGACTTGCCGCCGGTTTGTTCATCCCGGACTCCGGCCGCGATTCCGGCACGGGCTTTACGCTCGATGCTTACTTTGGACGGCCCTACGGCGCCACCCACGCGCTCGAAGTTGAAGCCTTCGGCGCGGGCAGCAGCCGCAACGCCGGCGGCAGCGACAGTTTTTTCGGACTTGACCTGGGTCTCAACTGGGGACGGCGCGAAGCCGGTTACCCATTCCTGCGCGGCAGCGTCGGCGGAGTCCAGGAGAGCACGGCGGCGGGCAGCGGGATTTCGCCGCTCATCGGCCTGGGCATCGGCTACTACCCGCGCTACGACGACCCGCGCGACCTGCTGCGCCTTGAACTGCGCTGGAACGCGGTGTTCAGCGACGCGGTGGCGGACAAGTCGATGCTCGGCGACATCCGCTTGCTGGTAGGACTGATGGTCGGCGGGTCCCCGACCGCCCGCATGCACCCGGATCCGCTGGTCGCGACACCGCCGGCGCCCGACGCCGACAACGACGGCGTGCGCGATGTCTGGGACAAGTGCCCCGACACGCCGCGTTCGCTGCGCCCGGATGCCAATGGCTGCCCGCTGATGCAGGCAAAAACTGAAACCGATGGCGACCACGACGGCGTCGTCGACAGCGTCGACCAGTGCCCGGACACCTCCTCAATCCACACCGTGAACGAAACCGGCTGCGCGACGGTGGATAGCGTCGCGCTGAGCAGCGTGTACTTCGATCTGGATGCGAGCGCGCTCGATGACGAAGACCGCAACACCCTCGAGGCGCTGGCCGGCGTGCTCAAGGAAAACCCCGGTGTGGTGCTGGAAGTTGCAGGCTACGCCGACCCCACTGGCCCGGCGGACTACAACAAGCGGCTCTCAATGCGCCGCGCCGAAGCGGCACGTGAATTCCTGAGCGGCCTTGGCGTCAACCCGGCGCAATTGCAGGTTGCCGGTTACGGAATCGCGGCGCCGCCGGCTGTTTTCCCGGACAATCGCAAGAGCATGACCGACGACGAGCGCTCGCGGCGCGTAGACTTCCGCGTGCTGGAACAATAAGGGCAGTGGAGGATTTACCCGGACCGGGGAGTCCCGGCCGGGACGAACTAGCAAATGGAGCAAGAATTATGTCCAGCAAGGTCACGTTTGTCCTGGCTCAGGTGACGAGTGCAATGTTGATGTCGGCGGCCAGCACGGCCGC
>JANNAK010000127.1:0-5632 GCA_031384195.1 Gammaproteobacteria bacterium | reverse complement strand
GAGGCCAGCGCCGCCAATCACCAACAGCCCGAACGGCAGCAGCAGGAACAGCACCTGGGTCATGCCGCCGAAGGTATTGGACAGCGCAATGCCCAGCTCGCCGCGCCGGTGCGACTTGTAGACGATGATGTATTCGCTCATGCCGGCAAAGAACGCCAGCGCCGCCGCCATCGGGATGGTCGGCAGGCCGAGGCCGGTAAGCGCGGTATCGGCAAACGCGCCGATGGACTCGCCGCCGCAGTAAGCCCCGACCAGGCCGAGGACAAACATGCCGATGATCGCGTTCCAGCGGGTGTCATGGCCCAGGCGCGACGGCTCCGGCTGGTGGGATTCTTCGTCGTCGCCGCCCTCGCCGTAGTAACGCACCAGCGTGATCAGGTAGTACACGTAGATACCGATCAGGACCGCGCCGATCACGATCAGGTCCAGGCCGGCCAAGGTGCTGCGAGCGCCGTCAACGCGGAACAGCAGCATGATCAAGCCGACGATCAGCGTCACCGAGCCGCCGGCAATCAGGATTTCGCCGCCAGCCACCGTCAGCGAACGGGGCATGCGAAAGGCGCCGCGTCGGTCTTTGGGCAGGAAGAACGAGTAAATCGAGAATGCGAGGGCGTTGTTGTAAATGGTGACCGCCGCCGTCACGAATGCCGCCAGCGGATTCACCTGTACCAGGAACGCAATCACCACGAACTCGGGCAAGGTGGACAACACCGATCCGACGGTGCCGGAAATGAAGCCGTCCCATTTCAGGCGCGCGCCGAGTCGCTCCACGCCATGGATGAAGGCCTCGCAGGAGCCCTGGATCGCCAGCATGCCGGTCGCCAGCTGCAGGCCGGCGAACCAGACTTCGTGATCGGCGGCGTGGACCAGACCCAGATACTTGTTGACGAACTGCGCTACCCACAGCAACAGGCCCACCGCCATCAGGATTTCCCACAGCCTGAGTTCGGGGTTGCGAGCCTCAATCGCCCGCCGGGCGGTGGCCAGCCAATACACCTGGCTCGGGGTTTCCAGCGCCACGCCGGTACGGCGCGACTCCACCAGCGCTTCGAGCGCCCGCTTCAGGTTGGGCGAGGCGGCGACCAGCCCGGTGAACGATTCGCGCGAAATGCGCCACACCGACAGTGGCGTGTCGGCGTACACGGTGGCGCTGCGCGGACCGCCCGACAGCAGGGCACCCTCGCCCACCGCGCTGCCCGCCCCGACGCGGATGACGTCGGCCGTGCCCGGTCGCTCGACCCGCGCCGTTCCGCTCTCGATCAGGTACAGGGCGTCGCCAGGCTCGCCCTCGCGCATCAGGCAATGCCCCGCGGGCACGTCCTGTTGTTCAACCGAGTCCACCAGCTCCTGGATTTCTTCCGGCGGCAACGCGCGCAGCAGGGCAATGTCCGACAAGCGGCGCAATACCTCGTCGGGGCCGCGGTCGTCGCCCCGGTCTCCCGCCAATCTCGCGGCAGCGCTGTTCATTGCAGTTACCCCCGCTGACCATCCTAGCCGGTTTGCGCCCGCTTTCGAATGCGGCCGTCTCGCATCGGCCACCTACCGGGCTGTATACACACGGTATTCATTTGTATCTATTGGTGACGGGGGGGCAGACAATGGCTAATCGAGTCGGAACAGCCGTTCCGGCTCCTACACGCCCCCCGGCTTTGCACCCTCGGCGCACGCCTGTGTAGCCACGCAGCCTGGGAGCGCCGATGGCCAACCTCAATGTTTACAACTCCGTGACCGCCCAGGGCGGCCGCACCGCCCGGTATGGCGACTTCACGGTCGTGTTCATGCATTCCTGCGCCTTCGCCACCACCCCGGCCGAACTGATGCAGCACAGCAACTGGGCACGGGGCCGCATGTCGTCCGGCAATGCGGCTCGCGATCGCACCACGTTCACCGACCGCTTTGAAACCGTCATCGCCCGCAACGGCTCCGGCCTGCGCACCCGCGGCAGCCGCGGCGTGCTCCAGCGCATGATCAAGAGCATGAAGGCCAATGCCTTGCAGATGGAGGAATGGAGCATTCCCCACGACATCAACGAAAGCCTCGAGATACAGAGGAAACCGGCGGAGACGCCGGAGCCGGCGCTTAACCTGGCCGGCGCGCCGACCGCTGCACCGGGCCAGCCGAAGGACTAAAACCCGCGGTTCAGGGCCGGCGGGCCGGCAGCCAGGCCTGGGCTAGACTCGGCTCACCATGGCCGATCCCGGCGCCTCCATCGAACAGCGCTTCCGCAGCGCGGTGCGCGACGGCAGGTTGCCGCCGACCGCCGCCAGCCCGAGCCTGGACGAGGCGGCGCTGACCGGCGCGGATCTGCTCGAGTTGTTCGAATCGCAGGTGCTCAGCCGCCAGCTCGACCTGCACGCCCGCCGCCTGCACGCACAGAAACAGGGCTTCTACACCATCGGCAGCTCCGGCCATGAAGGCAACGCCGCCATCGCCAAGGCGCTGCGCCACACCGACCCAGCGTTCCTGCACTACCGCGACGCGGCGTTCATGATCCAGCGCAGCAAGGCCCGGCCCGGCCATGACATCGTGCTCGACCTGTTGCTCAGCTTTGTCGCCTCCGCCGACGACCCCATTGCTGGCGGCCGCCACAAGGTCCTTGGCTCCAAGGCGCTCAACATCCCGCCGCAGACCAGCACCGTCGCCTCGCAACTGCCCAAGGCGGTCGGCGCGGCGTACAGCCTTGCCCAGTGGCGACGGCTGGGCGGCGGTGGCGAATGGCCCGCCGACAGCGTCGTGCTGTGCAGCTTCGGCGATGCCTCGTTCAACCACTCCACCGCGCAGGGCGCCATCAACGCCGCCGCCTGGGCCGCCTACCAGAACGTGCCACTGCCGCTGATCCTCTTGTGCGAGGACAACGGACTGGGCGTGTCCACGCCAACGCCGAAGGACTGGATCCGCGCCAACATGGCGCAGCGCCCGGCCATCCACTACCTCGAGTGCGACGGCCTGAACCTGCTCGACTCCTACAAGGCCGCGCGCCAAGCCGAACACCTGGCGCGCCACCGCCACCAGCCGGTGTTCCTCCACATGCACTGCGTGCGGCTGATGGGGCACGCCGGCGCCGATGCCCAGGAGGCCTACCTGAGCGCCGAACAGATCGAGGCGATGGAAAAGCAGGATCCGCTGCTGTACAGCGCCGGATTGCTGTTGGCCCACGGGGTTCTCACGCCAGAACAGATCCTCGATCGCTATCAACAGATCGGCGAGCAGGTGCAAAGCGTGGCCGCCGAGGCGGTCCAGCGTCCCAAGCTGCAAACGGCAACGCAGGTGATGGCCGCCATCATTCCGCCGAAGCGCAACAGCAGCGCGCGACCGCCGGCGGCGGAAGCGGCCGCCGACCCGCAGCCCAAGCCGATGGCGCGGCTGATCAACCAGGCGCTTGACCGCATGCTGGAGCATTACCCGAACCTGGTGATGGCCGGCGAAGACATCGGCCGCAAGGGCGGGGTGTATGGCGTCACCCTCAAGCTGCAGGCCCGGCACGGCGCGCACCGGGTCATCGACACTCTGCTGGACGAGCAATCCATTCTCGGCCTGGGCATCGGCCTTGCGCACAACGGCCTGCTGCCGGTGGTTGAAATCCAGTACCTCGCGTTTTTCCACAACGCCGAGGACCAGATTCGCGGCGAAGCAGCGACGCTGCCGTTCTTCTCGCAGGGCCAGTTCACCAACCCGATGGTGGTGCGCATGGCCGGGCTGGCCTACCAGAAGGGATTCGGCGGCCACTTCCACAACGACAATGGCCTGGCCGTGCTGCGCGACATCCCAGGCCTGCTGGTCGCCTGCCCGTCCAGCGGCGCGGACGCCGTGGGACTGCTGCAGGAGGCGGTGCGGCTGGCGGATGAGGAACAGCGCGTGGTGGTGTTTCTCGAACCGATTGCGCTGTACCACACCCGCGACCTGCACCAGCCCGACGATGGACTGTGGTCATTCACCGATCCCGGCCCGCAACATCGTCTTGCGCCCGGGCAACTGGGAATCCACGGCGACGGCCGCGACCTGGCCATCGTCAGCTACGGCAATGGCATCTACCTCTCACGCCAGGCGCTGCCCGAGTTGCAGCGCCGCGGCGTTGCCACCCGCCTGGTGGACTTGCGCTGGCTGACCGGCATCCACCACGACCGCGTGTTCGAAGCCGTGCGTGACTGCCAGTGCGTTCTGATCGTGGACGAGTGCCGTCGCAGCAGCTCGATCAGCGAGGAACTGATGTGCGCGCTGGCCGAGCGGCGCGTGCCCTCGGACCGCCTGGCGCGCCTCACGGCCGAAGACAGCTTCATCCCGCTGGGCGTGGCGGCCACCTGCACCCTGCCGTCGAAGGAATCCATCCTTCACGCCGCCGAGGCGCTGCTGAAAAGGGCCTGAGCGGCCGGCGCCGCCGCAACGCAGACCGCGGCGGCGGTCCCCCTAGGCGGGCGTGGTTCTGTGTCATTCTGGGCGCAGCAAAGAATCTGTCTTTTCGATGATCAGGAACCACCACCCGCTGCCCCGTTTCAGGCCACTGCTGGCAGCTGCGCTGTTGCTTGCCGGCACGGCTGTTTTCGGCGCCAGCCCGCCATCCCCGGCCACCACGCCAACGCCCTTGCACAAGGTGCGGGTGTTGGCGGATCCGGCCGCGCCGAAACCCGAGTCCACGTCCCTTGCCACCCAGGTCTCCATGCTGTTGGCAATGGGAATCGCCGTGATATTCGTCTGGCGCGTCAGCGGCTCCAAAGGCAAGCGGCGTCGCCGACCCGGCCGAATCGCGCGCCGTTCTCGCGTGGACTTGCAGACCGACGATAAACTGAACCCCTTCGACGAGGATCACTAAGCACCATGCCTTCCTTTGACGTTGTATCCAAGGTTGACCAACACGAACTGGTCAACGCCGTGGATCAGGCCAAGCGCAAGCTGGAAGACCGCTTCGATTTGCGCGGCTCTGGCGCCAGCTTCGAGCTGGAAGGCAGCGTCATCACCCAGAAGGCCGCCAACGAATTCCAGCTGACCCAGTTGCTGGCGATCCTGCGCGAGCGGATTTCCGGCCGCGGCATCGACCTGCGCTGCATTGAGCTGGGCGATGTCGAGACCAACCTCGCCGAAGCGCGGCAGAAGGTCACCATCAAGCAGGGCATCGAGCAGGTGCAGGGCAAGAAGGTCATCGCCCTGCTCAAGGAGTCGAAGATCAAGGTCGACGCCCAGATCCAGGGCGACAAACTGCGCGTCAGCGGCAAGAAGCGCGACGACCTGCAAACCGCCATCGCGTTCCTGCGCGAATCCAAGCTGGAACTGCCGCTGCAGTTCGATAACTTCAGGGACTAGGCCAGCAACCAGAATCCGCTCGCCATCCGCGTCGGCAGCGGGCAGTTCGCCAGAGGCCGGCGCCGGCGAGGACCAGCAGGATCATTTTTGACCACTGCAGGGCTTCGGAAGGGAAGTTGGCGAAGGCCCAGGCCGTTCCGGCCAGCAGGACTGACAGGGAAATCGCGGCGAGGATGCCGAGCAGGCTGTCGTCAAACTCGGGGATTGCGGTGGCCTGGGGCTGGTTCATGATGGGCTCGATATTCAGCATGGGCCCATCTTGCGGGGGGTAGTGGCTCAGGGGATGAGCTTGTCGTGAGCCCGCCCTACGGGTACTGCGCGAGCGCCTGTTCGAGTT
>JANNAK010000114.1:0-2282 GCA_031384195.1 Gammaproteobacteria bacterium | reverse complement strand
CGCCGATCCGGCGCCAACCCCGGCGGCGGGCCAGACCGCGGCGGGGAAAGACTGGCAACTGGCACGACTGGCTTGCCTCGGGCGACACGGAGGGCCTTTGTGCTCCGCTCTTGCTGACAAGCGCGACGACCGCCGCTTTTTCCATCCGCCCGACCTGGTCCAGTTACGCGACGGTGAGCAGCGCCGGGACGTGGTGCTGATTGGAAGTGGCGACCGCGAAAATCCACTGGACCTTGCGCCGGCGGCCGGCGATCCAGGACACCGGGAATTGCGTGGCGGCCCGATTCCGCTGAATCGGCTCTACGCCATTACCGATCCGGGACCAACCGTCGCGTCCGCAAGTGACGTGATTATCACCAACGGCTTGCTCGAAAATGCCAACAAGCCTTGTGCGAATGAATCCTGCCCACCGGGGAGGGCTGGTTGGTACCTGGACCTGCAGCAGCAGGCGGTGGACGGAACGCCCGGCGAGAAAATCCTCTCGACGCCGATTACGGTGGCGCATACCGTCTACGTCACCAGCTATATACCGCCCCCACGCGAGCCCGCCACGGATTGTGATCCCGGTCGCGGCTCGCTCTATTCCGTCCGGGTGGCTGACGGCGCACCGGCCTCCCAGGAATTTCCGTCGGGTCCGCCGGCGACCGGCGCGGCGCGCCATCGCGCGTTGACCGCCCCGGGCATCCCGGCCCAGCCGATGTTTCTGGCGCGCAAGGCCGTTGCCGGCCGCAGCACCGGCAGTCCGGCCGAATGCCGGGCGCAACTGCTCGCCGGCCCGGAACTTGTGGAGGTGCGCGCCTGTGCCCGCTTTCGCACCTATTGGCGACGCGCCGAGTGAAGCGCCTTAACACCGCAGGTTGATTGTGTTGCAATGCAACCATGCTCCCTCGTCTCCGGTAAGCCAATGACCCACCGCCAGCACGGCATGACCCTGATTGAACTCATGATTGTGGTGACCATCCTGGGCATCGTGGCGGTGATCGCCGTTCCGTCGTATGCCGAGTATGTCCGGCGCGGCAACCGCACCGTGGCCAAGGCGGTGCTGGCCGAAGTCGCGAGCCGCCAGGAGAGCTGGCTTACCGACCGGAAGTCCTATTCCACGACTTTGAGTGATCTGGGTTATCCAGCCAATACCTTTTTTGTTGGCAAGGGCGGATCGCCCAGCGCCTCGGCGACTGGCGCGATCTATTCCGTAACGTTGACGGCAGCGACCGCGACGTCATTCACGATCCAGGCCGTTGCCAAAGGTAGCCAGACAAAAGACAGCGGCTGCACCACGCTGTCGCTAAACAGCCTCGGCCAGAAAACGCCGCCGACCGGATCCTGCTGGACGCGTTAGCCGCCCGCTGGCGGCGCGGCCTTGGTGGCTGGTTTACGCAGGGCCTGCGGCAACGCAAACACCACGTTCTCGATGCGCCCGGTCTGCTCGGCGACCGACGTTCCACCGAGGCTTTTAAGGTGCTGGACCACACTCTGGACCAGCACTTCCGGGGCCGAGGCACCGGCGGTCACCCCGACGGCAACCGTGCCCTTGAGCCATTCGGGCATTACGTCCTCGGGACCGTCAATCAGGTAAGCCGGGGTCCCGACCGTCTCGGACAATTCCCGCAGGCGGTTCGAATTGGAGCTGTTGCGTGAACCCACCACCAGCAAGACCTGGCACTTGCCGGCCAGTTCTTTCACCGCGTCCTGGCGGTTCTGGGTGGCGTAGCAGATGTCGTCCTTGCGCGGGCCGAGGATGTTTGGAAACCGCGCCCGCAGTGCCTCGATGACGCGCGCCGTATCGTCCATCGACAGCGTGGTCTGGGTCACGAAGGCCATGTGCTCCGGCTGGCGCACCTGCAGGCGAGCGACGTCCGCCGGCGTCTCGACCAGCTGGATGCAGCCGCCCTGCGAATCATCAAACTGGCCCATGGTGCCCTCGACTTCCGGGTGTCCGGAGTGGCCGATCAGGACCACTTCGCGGCCTTCGCGCGAATAGCGCTTCACCTCGATGTGGACTTTGGTCACCAGCGGGCAGGTCGCATCAAACACCGTCAGGCCCCGTTGCGTGGCGCGCGCGCGCACCGCCTGCGAAACCCCGTGCGCCGAGAAGATGCAGGTCGCGCCGTCGGGAATCTCATCCACCTCCTCCACGAACACGGCGCCCAGCTTTCGCAGTCGCTCGACCACGAAACGGTTGTGAACCACCTCGTGCCGAACGAAAATTGGCGCGCCAAGGGTTTCCAGGGCGCGTTCGACGATTTCGATGGCGCGATCCACCCCGGCGCAAAAGCCGCGCG
>JANNAK010000108.1:0-2024 GCA_031384195.1 Gammaproteobacteria bacterium | reverse complement strand
ACGAGGAAATTGCGGTCTGCAACCTCGGGTCGATCAACCTGCCGTCGCACATCAAAGACGGCAAGCTCAACCTGAAGAAGCTCGAGCGCACCATCACCACCGCGATGCGCATGCTCGACAACGTCATCGAGTACAACTATTACTCGGTGCCGACCGCGCGCCAGTCCAACCTGCGCCACCGCCCGGTGGGCATGGGCATCATGGGTTTCAACGACGCCCTCTACCAGCTGCGCCTGCCGTACGAGAGCGACGAGGCAATCAAGTTCGCCGATGTGTCGATGGAGGCGGTCAGCTATTTTGCGATCAAGGCCTCGGCCGACCTGTCCGAGGAGCGCGGCCCCTACCCAAGCTTCAAGGGCTCGCTGTGGAGCCAGGGCATCCTGCCGATTGATTCGATCAAGCTCCTGGCCGATGCGCGCGGCAAGTACCTGCAGCAGGACAGCGCCAGCTGCGGCGCCTTCAACTGGGACGCCCTGCGGCAGCGGGTCAAGACCACCGGCATCCGCAACAGCAACACCATGGCCATCGCGCCGACCGCGACCATCGCCAATATCACCGGAGTGTCGCAGTCGATCGAGCCGACGTACCAGAACCTGTACGTCAAGTCGAACCTGTCCGGCGAATTCACGGTCATCAACCAGTACCTGGTCGACGACCTGAAGAAGATGGACCTGTGGGATGAGGTCATGGTGCACGACCTCAAGTACTACGACGGCTCGGTGCAGAAGATCGACCGCGTGCCCGAGGCGCTCAAGCAGATCTACAAGTGCGCGTTCGAGATCGACGCCAAGCGCCTGGTGGACGCCGGCAGCCGCCGGCAAAAGTGGATCGACCAGAGCCAGTCGCTGAACCTGTACATGGCCGCGCCGAACGGCAAGAAGCTGGACGAGCTGTACAAGCACGCCTGGCTGTCGGGCCTGAAGACCACGTATTACCTGCGCACCCTGGGTGCGACACACGCCGAGAAGACCACCATCACCGACAACCGGCTGAACCAGGTCGGCGGCGGCACCGGCAAGTCGGCGGCCGGACTTTCAAATGGCAACGCAACCCCGACCAGCGACGTCGGTGGGGCAAAGGTCTGCTCCATCACCGACCCGGATTGCGAGGCTTGCCAATGATCCTGGGTTCCCGCCGGATCCCGGCCATCGCAGCGGTGACGGTGCGGGGCCGGGCGGGAACCGGGTTGAAGTGCGGCACTTACCAGGGAGACTAAATGTCCAATGCGACGCTGTTTAAACCCAAGGTCCTCGCGCCCAAGCCTGGCGGCAGCCCGTTCGCCCCGATGGGCGTGGTCGAGGCCGGTTTCCAGCTGGCCTACCTTGCGAACGACCGGGAAGTGGATTCGTTCCGCGCCCTGTGCATTGAAGAGATTGAGAAGGTCTGTGCCGACCTCAAGCGCGGCATGCGGTCGGCGAATGAAAAAATCGTGCAGAACCACGTCGCCAACGGCGCCGTGAAACTGAACTAATGGTTGTATTGGCGTACTGACACTTCCGAGCCGCCCCCGGACGTGACCGAAGCCCAAGGCTTCGGGTTGGGGAGGTGGCAGGACTGAGGAGGATGAACATGCTGAGCTGGGACGAATTTGATGTACCGCCGCAGGCCAAGGCCTACGACAACACGATGTCCGGATCGGGCAGCAGCGATGCGGCCGTCGCCGCCGTGCCGCACGGCGTGATGGTTGAGCCGGCCGACGTGCACCCGGACCCGAACGCAGTGCCAACCGCCGGCGACCCCGGCTTCCAGTTGACGCCGTCGCCGGTCGCCGGCGCCACCGGCCTTGAGGCGCTGGAGATGGGTGCGCGCCGCATCCAGGTCGATGACAAGAAGATCATCAACTGCCGCGCTGACTTGAACCAGCTGGTGCCGTTCAAGTACGACTGGGCGTGGAAGAAGTACAACGACGCCTGCGCCAACCACTGGATGCCGCAAGAAGTCAACATGTCGGCCGACGTGGCGCTGTGGAAATCGAACAAGCTCAGCGAGGACGAACGCCGCATCATCAAGCGCAACCTCGGCTT
>JANNAK010000061.1:0-3495 GCA_031384195.1 Gammaproteobacteria bacterium | reverse complement strand
GCCTGACAATCCCTCACCGCCAAAAGGCTGCACGCCGACCACCGCGCCGATCATGTTGCGATTGACGTAACAGTTGCCGACCCGGGCGGTCGCCTGTACCCGGCGCCAGGTGGACTCAATGCGGCTGTGCACGCCCAGCGTCAGTCCAAAGTGCGAATCGTTGATTTGCTGGACCACCTTTTCCAGATCCTTGGATCGGTAGCGCACCACGTGCAACATCGGCCCGAAGTTCTCGGCCGCCAGTTGCGCCAGCGCTTCGATTTCCACCGCGCAGGGCGCAAAGTAAGTGCCGTGCCGGCAGGACTGCGGCAGCGCCAGCCGCGAAATCAGCTTGCCAGAATTGCTGATTTGCTCTGCGTGTCGCTCCAGCCTGCCCTGGGCCTCGGCGTCGATCACCGGGCCGACGTCCGTGGCCAGCAGGCCCGGGTCGCCGATGACCAGTTCGGCCATTGCCCCTTTCAACATCACCACCACTTTGTCGGCGATGTCCTGTTGCAGGAATAGCACCCGCAGCGCCGAACAACGCTGGCCAGCGGCATTGAAAGCCGAGGTGATGGTGTCCTTGACCACCTGCTCGGGCAGCGCCGAGGAATCCGCGATCAGTACGTTTTGGCCACCGGTCTCGGCCACCAGCACCGCCAGCGCGCCGTGGCGCGCTGCAAGGCTGCGGTTGATCAGGCGCGCAACATCCATTGAGCCGGTGAAGGCGACGCCGGCGATGTCTTCCTGCCGGGTCAACGCCGCGCCGACATCACCCTCGCCCAGCACGCAACGCAACACATCCCTGGGGACGCCCGCCGCGTGCAGCAGCGCGACCATGCGCAGCGCCACCAGGTTGGTTTGCTCGGCCGGCTTGGCAATGACGGTGTTTCCGGTTACCAGCGCGGCGGCGACCTGGCCGGTAAAGATGGCCAGCGGAAAATTCCACGGCGAGATGCAGACGAACACCCCGCGGCCGTGCGACTGCAATTCGTTTTGCTCCCCGGTTGGGCCGGGCAAGGCCATCGGCCGCAGTTGGCGCCGGGCCTGGGCGGCGTAATAACGCAGGAAGTCCACCGCTTCGCGCAGTTCGGCGTTGGCATCGGGCAAGGTCTTGCCCGCCTCACGCACCAGCAGGTACAGGAACCCGGCGCGCGCGGATTCCAGCGCGTCGGCCGCCTTGTCCAGCATCGCCGCCCGCTCGGCCACCGGCCGGGCGTTCCACTTGGGTTGGGCCGCGCGCGCCGCCGCAACCCACTCGGTCGCGCGAACCGGGTCGTCGGACTGCCATTCGCCAACCACGCGACGGTGGTCGGCCGGGTCGGTGACGACGCGGCCGCTGCCGGTCACCACTCCAGGGGTGGCCGCCGACAAGGCGCGGGCAAGTCCTTCCTGCTCGGTGTCGCTGGCGAAATTCAGGCCGGCCGAATTGCGGCGGTCCTGCCCAAACAGGCCGGCCGGCAGCGCGATCCCCGGGTTCGGAATAGACGCCAGGGCCTTGACCGCGGTGACCGGATCGGCCACCAGCAGTTCGGGCAGGACATCCTCGTCGAAGATGCGATTGACGAATGACGTATTGGCGCCGTTTTCCAGCAGCCGTCGCACCAGGTAGGGCAGCAAGTCCTCGTGCGAGCCCACCGGCGCGTAAACCCGGCACGGGACTGGCACCTCGGCGCGTACCACGTCGTACAAGGCCTCGCCCATGCCGTGCAGGCGCTGGAACTCATAGCCCTCGGAGTCACCGGCGTAGTCACGCACGGCCGCGACCGTGTGCGCATTGTGGGTGGCCAGCTGCGGATAGAACACCTCGCGCGCGGTGAGCAGGCGGCGCGCACAGGCCAGGTAGGACAGGTCGGTATTCACCTTGCGCGTGAACACCGGATACGCCGGCAGACCCTGCTCCTGGGCGCGCTTGATCTCGCTATCCCAGTACGCACCCTTCACCAGCCGCACCGGAATGCGCCGCTGGTGGGTGCGCGCCAGCGACTCCAGCCAGTCCAGTACCGGCAGGGCCCGCTTCTGGAAGGCCTGCACCGCCAAACCAAATCCGTCCCAGCCATCCAGTGCGGGGTCGCGGTAGACCGCCTCAAACACGTCGAGCGACAGGTCGAGCCGGTCCGCTTCCTCGGCGTCGATCGTCATGCCGACATTCGCATCACGCGCCGCCAGCGCCAGCGCCAGCAGGACGGGCGGCAGCTCGCGCAACACGCGCTCGCGCTGTGAGTACTCGTAGCGTGGGTGCAGGGCCGACAGCTTCACCGAGATGCCGGCGCGCTTCATTACCGGGGCATCGCGGGCGGTGCGTGTATCGGCGCCGATGGCCGCAATCGCCCGGGCGTAGGCTTCGCGATACCGCGTCGCGTCGGCGGCCGTCAGCGCCGCTTCGCCCAGCATGTCAAAGGAGTGCAGGGTCATGGCCTGGTGCGCGCCCTTCTGGCGCGCGGGCCGCTGCGACTTGCTGGCGCCGTGCCGCAAGGCCTCGGCAATCGTGCGGCCCATGACGAACTGGTGGCCCATCAGCTTCATGGCCTGGCGGATGGCGAGGCGAATCACCGGTTCGCTGGACTTGCCCACCAGTCGCTGCATCGCGCGACGGAAGTTGCCGGTGGTCTCGGGCGCGAGCTTGACGATGCGGCCGGTCAGCATCAGGCCCCAGGTCGAGGCGTTGACGAACAACGAATCGGACTGGCCCAGATGGCTGTCCCAGTCGGCCTCGCCCAGCTTGTCGGCGATGAGTTTTTCCGCGGTGTCATCGTCAGGGATGCGCAGCAAGGCCTCTGCCAGGCACATCAGCAGCACGCCCTCCTCGGACGACAGGTCGTATTGCTGCATGAAGGCGTCCAGCGGCGACTGCTGGTCGCGCAGTTCGCGAACGCCCCGCACCCACTTGGCAGCTTGTTCCTGGATGGCGGTGGTGCGCGTGGCCGACACCTCGGCCACCGCCAGCAGGCCCTCAACCCGCCCCTTTTCGTCGTCCAGCCAGGCGGCCGAGATCCCGGCCCGCCCGGTCCTGGAAGATGACGGCAGGGTGAAAAATACAAACGGTTCGGAGGCGGGGGTCGGCGCCGGAGTTACGGGCTTTTTCATGGCGCGCATCTTGTCACGCCGTGCCGGTGGCGCAAGGCCGGGATTTTCCGGCCCGTTTGGTATCCAACGAACTTCCGCAGATAATCGCGGTCTCTGTGGCCCGTGGCCACGCGCCTTGTTTTGACTGGGTCGCCGCCAGTACCCGCTAGGACACCATGCTTTCGATCCGCTACGCCTTGCGCTTCGCCCTGCCCCTGATCGCCCTGCTGGCCGTTCCGGCGGCGGCGGAGACGTCCCTGTTCGGCAAGTCGGATGCCAAACAAGATTTTCTGCCGGTCGACCAGGCCTTTGAACTTCAGCCGCTGGAGCTGCGCCACGGCCGCTTGCTGGTCGGCTGGCGCATCGCCAAGGACTATTATCTCTATCGCCATCGTTTGAAATTCAGCCTGGTGAGCCCGGCCGGAGCCACCCTCGGCGAGCCTTCGCTTC
>JANNAK010000059.1:0-17252 GCA_031384195.1 Gammaproteobacteria bacterium | reverse complement strand
AGCCGATGACGTACAGCCCGCCGGCCTGCACGACGTCCTCGTGGCGCTGCTTCCAGGCCGCCTGCGCCGCCTGCCGAGTCGCGGCATCCTCTTCCGGCAGCTTCGCCAGCTCGGCCTCCAGGCTTCCACCCAGGACAATGTCGGTACCGCGACCGGCCATGTTGGTAGCGATGGTGACGGCGCCCGGGCGACCGGCCTGGGCAATGATTTCCGCCTCGCGCTCGTGCTGCTTGGCGTTCAGGACCTCGTGCGCAATGCCTTCCTTCTTGAGCAGGCTGGCCAGCAGCTCGGAGGTCTCGATGCTCGCCGTTCCGACCAGCACTGGCTGGTGCCGCGCATGGGCGGTGCGGATTTCGGCGATGACCGCCGCGAACTTGTCCTTGGCGTTCAGGAAAACCTGGTCGCCATGGTCCTTGCGAACCATCGGCAGATTCGGCGGAATTACGACCACTTCCAGGTTGTAGATACTCGAGAATTCGAACGCCTCGGTATCCGCCGTGCCGGTCATGCCCGAAAGTTTCGAATACAGCCGGAAATAATTCTGGAACGTGATCGAGGCCAGCGTCTGGTTTTCCTGCTGGACCGGGGCCCCTTCCTTCGCCTCAATGGCCTGGTGCAGTCCGTCCGACCAGCGCCGTCCCACCATCATGCGGCCGGTGAACTCGTCGACGATCACGACCTGACCGTTGTTTACGATGTAATCAACGTCACGCTTGTACAGGTGATGGGCGCGCAGGGCCGCGTTGAGGTGGTGAACCAGCACCACGTGCGCCGCGTCGTACAGGGAATCTTCGTCCCCAAGGAGGCCGGCCTCCCGCATCAACTCCTCGACTTTTTCGTGGCCGGCGTCGGACAGGTGGACCTGCTTGGTTTTCTCGTCGGCGTGGAAGTGGCCTTCGCCTTCCTCATCGGCCTGTCGCTTCAGCACCGGGATCACGGCGTCGATCTTGCGATACAGGTCGGGGTTGTCGTCGGTCGGGCCCGAGATGATCAGCGGGGTGCGCGCTTCATCAATCAGGATGGAGTCCACTTCGTCGACGATCGCGTAGTGCAGACCGCGCTGGACCTTGTCGCCCGGCGTGAACGCCATGTTATCGCGCAGGTAGTCGAAGCCGAATTCGTTGTTCTGGCCATAGGTAATGTCGGCCTGGTAGGCCTCACGCTTCTCGGCCGTGGGCTGCTGCGAGACAACCACGCCGACGGTCAGGCCCAGGAACCGGTGCAGACGCCCCATCCATTCCGAGTCGCGCCGCGCCAAATAGTCATTAACCGTGACGATATGGACACCCTTGCCAGGCAAGGCGTTCAGGTACGCGGCCAGAGTGGCAACCAGCGTCTTGCCCTCACCGGTTTTCATCTCGGCGATGCGGCCCTCGTCGAGCACCGCGCCGCCGATCAGCTGCACGTCAAAGTGGCGCATTCCCAGCGCCCGCTTGCCGGCCTCGCGTACCACCGCAAAGGCTTCGGGCCGCAGCGACTCCAGGGTTTCGCCCTTGGCCAGGCGCTCGCGGAATTCAGCGGTCTTGCCGCGCAGGGCTTCGTCGCTCAAGGCGCCAGTGGCCGGCTCGAGGGCGTTGACGCCGGCAACCAGCCCGTCGAGCTTTCGCAGGACGCGCTGATTCCGGCTGCCGAACAGCCGGGCCAGTAATTTATTAAGCATGGGTCGAAAGTGGCGTCAGATGACGCTAAATCAAGGGCTTAGGTCGCGAAAGGGCGCGTATTATGCCCGAGCCGATGGGCACGCGTGACGGCTTGGCCCCGGTAAACCGCAACGCGGGCTTGATTTGCGCGCCGCCTGGCTCCCGCCCGCTTCAGCGGGCGGCCTGAATGTAGTTATACGGATTGACCGTACGGCCATTGAGCAGCACTTCAAAGTGAACGTGCGGCCCGGTCGATCGTCCGGTGTTGCCAACGCGCGAAATGGCTTGCCCCTTCTTCACCCGATCGCCAACCCGGACCATGGCGAATTCGTTGTGACCGTAGCGAGTGACGTAGCCGTTGCCGTGGTTGATTTCCACCAGCAGGCCGTAGCCAAAGCGCTCGCCAACATCTGACACGATACCGGCGGCAACGGACTGGACGGCAGAGCCGCGTTGAGCGGCGAAATCCATGCCGGCGTGGAATGAACGCAGGCCGGTGAATGGATCCAGGCGCATGCCGAACATTGAGGAAATCCAGCCATCGTTGACTGGCCAGCCCGAGGGCTGCACTTCTTTCTGCAGGCGGCTGGCCAACAGCAGGTCCTCCAGAACCCGCATCTGCCGTTCGCGCGTGGCGAGTTGCGTCTCAAAAGAGTCCAGCGAGGCCAGCACATGGTCCACCGGCATGGACTGGCCTTCGGCGTCGGATTCCGGACCGCCGATTGGCGGCGGCTGGCTGAAATCAAATTCACCCTTGTTGAGGCCGGCGATCGCGGTCAGTCGCGCGCCGGCGGCGTCCAGTCGCATCATCTGGGCGTTAAGCTGGGCCAGACGGCGCGCCAGCGCATTGGTGTTACCCTCAACCATCTCGCGCGTGCTGGCGAGTTGCTGACGCTGGGCCTGTAGTTCGCCGGCCCAAACGCCGACGATGTCGACCGGCAGGCGGCTGTCGATGGCCTTGATCCAGTATCCAAGCCCCAACGTGATCGAGAACACGACGGCGGCGCAGGCGGCCGCCGGCAACCAACCCAGCAGGTGGCGGGTGGTCAGGGTGACGCGCCACATGCGCCCGCGCCTGTTGCTGACTAGAATTATGTCCATTACAAACTATTCACTCCACCCCAGAATACACATTGGACGCCCCTAAACTTTCGCACTGGTTGCACCGGCAGAACAGCGTCCTGGTGACATTGCTGTCACGTTCAGAACGGCTACACCGTGCAAATCACGAGTTGCGCGAATGGCTCCGGGAACCCTGGGCTGATTCCGTCCGAATTGCCAACCTCGACGAAAACAAGGCCGTATTCCACGCGACAAACGCTGCCGCCGCGACTCAATTGCGCTTTCGCGGCCCAGACCTGCTGGTTTGGGTTCGCCAACGCTACAACCCGGCATGCCTTGAAGTCTCCGTCAAAGTCAGGCCAAGTACTTGATACCAAAGCCGGAGTCTAAGCGGGGCTGACGCGGGCTGGCAAGCAGTAAATGCAGCCCTTTCCGTCAGCCGGTGGCGACGGCCAGACCACGGACATACGCAATGGGGGCCTTGGCCTCGCTCTCGAAGGTGACCTCCTCCCAGGCCGAGGGATCGGCAATCAGGGCGCGGAGCAGTTGATTGTTGAGGTTATGGCCGGACTTGTGGGCGCTGTAGGCCCCGATCAGGCTGTGCCCCATCAGGTAAAGGTCGCCAATGGCGTCAAGGATCTTGTGGCGCACGAACTCGTCCTCATAGCGCAGGCCCTCGTTGTTGAGCACCCGGTACTCGTCGAGAACCACCGCATTGTCCATGCTCCCGCCCAGCGCCAGGTTCTTCGAGCGCATGGTTTCAACGTCGCGCATGAAGCCGAAGGTACGGGCGCGGGACACTTCCTTGACGAAGGAAGTGGTTGAAAAGTCTATGGTTGCCGTCTGCCGGCTGGTGTTGAACACCGGGTGCCGGAACTCGATGCTGAAGCTGATCCGGAAGCCCTCGTGCGGCTCAAACCGCGCGTACTTGTCGCCGTCACGGACCTGCAACGGTCGCTTGATGCGGACGAAACGCTTGGGCGCGTCCTGCTCCTGGATTCCGGCGGACTGGATCAGGAACACAAACGGCCCGGAGCTGCCGTCCATGATTGGCACCTCGGCCGCGGACAGCTCGACCACGCAGTTGTCGATGCCGAGGCCAGCGATGGCCGACATCAAGTGCTCGACCGTGGCCACCTTGGTGGTGCCATTGACCAGCGTGCTCGCCAGTTCGGTGGCGCCGACGTTCAGGGCGTGGGCCTTGATCTCGACCGGCGTCTCCAGGTCCACCCGCCGAAAGACGATTCCCGTGTCGGGTCCTGCCGGCAGCAGCGACATGTAGACCTTCTGGCCCGAATGCAGGCCAATTCCGGTCGCCCGGATGGAATTCTTTAACGTTCGCTGCCGAAGCATTGTTTAACCATACCTGCCTCTGATTGACTCCGAATTATAACACTCCACCCCGCCGTATCCGCCGCGCCAGCAAGCGCCGTCGCCCCCCCGAAAAGGGGGCTGTCCGCTTGCTCAGTCCTTATGTTCAGTCCGCTTGCGCACGCAGGAAGGCCGGGATGTCCAGCAGCGACTCGTCCATCACCAGCTCGCGCAGGTTCTCCGGGATGGTCTTCTTCTGGTTGACTCGGGAAATGGCCGGCTCGTCCAGATTCACCACCCGCCGGATCGGCGCCGAGGTAATCGGCGTCACCACGCCGCTGGGGAGCAGCAACTTGCCGCCGAGGCCCGTCGCGACCACCGTCACCCGCATCTCGCCGTTGAGGGACGGATCCAGCGAGGTGCCGTACTTGACGTCGACATCGTCGGAGGAAATTGCCCGCACCCGGTCCATGATCAACTGCACCTCGTCAAGGTTCAGCGTGTCATCGGAGCAAATGTTGACCAGCACGCCGCGTGCATTGGCCAGCTCCAGGTCGTCCAGCAGCGGACTCGACAGTGCCATCTCCACCGCCTTCTGCGCCCGATCGTCGCCCGAACCGGTTCCCAGGCCCATCATGGCCTTGCCGCGATTCAGCATCACGGTCTTGACGTCCGCGAAGTCGACGTTCTGCAGCCCGGGCCGGGTGATCAGGTCGGCAATCCCCTGCACCGCATTCTGCAACACGTCGTTGGCAGCCTTGAACGCGGCAACCATGGTCGTGCGCGGCCCCATAACCAGTCGCAGCTTCTCATTGGGGATCAGCACCATCGAGTCGGCAAACTTTTCCATTTCCTCGATGCCCTTGAGTGCCGCCAGCACCCGCTTCTTGCCCTCAAATTCAAACGGCTTGGTCACAACTGCAACCGTCAGCACATCCATCTCCCGGGCAATCTCGGCGATAACCGGCGCCGCGCCGGTGCCGGTTCCGCCGCCCATGCCGGCGGTAATGAACAGCAGGTCGGTGCCCTCGATCAGGTCGCGGATGCGATCCTTGTCTTCAAGCGCCGCCTGCCGGCCGACCTCCGGGTTCGATCCCGCACCCAGGCCGCGGGTGATGGCCGACCCCAACTGCAGAATCGCGTTGGTCTTGCAACGCTCCAGGTGTTGCCGATCGGTGTTGGCACAGACGAAATCCACGCCATCAATGTTGGCATCGACCATCTGGTTAACGGTATTGCAGCCGCCGCCGCCCACGCCGATGACCCGGATGATTGCCCGATCGCTCTTGCCGTCCGTTACTTCAAACATTTCACTAGCCATGACAGTCTCCTCTTTCATTGCAATTGGAAAACGAAATTTAGAAATGACCCTTGAACCAGGCTTGCAACCGCTCAAGCCAGCGCCCACTGGCCGTGCTGGAATCGGTCCCGCCGGGGTTTTGCTGTTGGCGTCCGTAGAGCAGCAGCCCCACGGCGGTTGAATAAATCGGGTTGCGCGCGACCTCGGTGAGGCCGGAAACGTTTTGCGGCAGGCCGATCCGGACCGGGAGGTCGAACACCTCCTCGGCCAGTTCCACGATGCCCTCTACTTTCGAACTGCCGCCGGTCAGCACAATGCCGCCGGCAATGGCGTCATAGAAGTCGCTGCGGTGCAGTTCCTTGCGTATGAACTGGAACAGTTCCAGGTAGCGGGCCCGGACCACTTCCGACAGCGTCAACCGCGACAGCTTGCGTGGCGGCCGCTCGCCGACGCTGGGCACCTCGATTTCCTCGTTGTGCTTTACCAGCGAGGGCAAGGCGCAGCCGTGCTTGATCTTGATCTCCTCGGCGTATTGCGGCGGCGTGCGGAACGCCACGGCAACGTCGTTGGTGACCTGGTTGCCGGCAATCGGGATCACCGCCGTGTGGCGGATCGTCCCGTTCTTGAACACCGCGATGTCACTGGTGCCGCCGCCAATGTCGACCAGGCAGATTCCCAGTTCGCGCTCGTCCTGCTGCAACACGGAGTAACTGGAAGCGAGTTGTTCCAGTATCAGCTTGTCGACCCGCAGCCCGCAGCCTTCGATGCAGCGTCGGATGTTCTGGGCCGCCGAGGCCGATCCGGTGACCATGTGGACCCGGCCCTCGAGGCGCACCCCGGCCATGCCGACCGGCTCCTGGATCCCTTCCTGCCCATCGACGATGAACTCCTGGGGCACCACGTGCAGCACGTTCTGGTCGGCGGCGATGGGCATGGCCCGTGCTGCGGCAATGACGCGTTCCACGTCATGCGGACTGACCTCGCCGTGACTGACGCCGACGATGCCCTGGGAATTGAAGCTCTTGATGTGAGAGCCCGAGATTCCGGCGTACACCGACTGGATCCGGCAACCGGCCATCAGTTCGGCCTCCTCAACCGCGCGGCGAATCGAATTGATCGTCGCCTCGATGTTGACCACCACGCCCTTGTTCATGCCACGGGATGGATGCGAGCCGAGGCCGATGATCTCGATCCGGTTGTCGGCCGACACGCTGCCGACCATCGCCACCACCTTGGAGGTGCCGATATCGAGGCCGACGATCAACTCGCGAGCGGCTTTCCTATTCACGCTGGACCTCCGGCCCGGGGCTACTGTCGGCATCTCCTGCGGCGCCGACTCGCCAACCGATCGCAAATCCATGGATGTAGTGAAGATCGACATATGACACCTCCTGCAAACGTCCTTCCAGGGCCCGCCGGACCGGTCCGGCCAGAGTGGCGGCCGCTGCCAGCGGCGCCTCCCCGTCCGGACTCCGTCCCAACCGGAGTTCGATTCCGTCCACCGTCCATGCCAGCCACTCGCCCCGGACACTCAGGGTCAGGCGAACCGGCACAAACGGCGTTTGCGCCAACCGCGCGCGCAATGCCTCAAACGCAATCCGCACGGCCTGCTGGCGGCCCTCGGGGCCGTCCATCAGCGGCAATCCATCCGGCGGCTCGCCGCCGGGCGTAAACACCACGCCGCCCTGCGACAGCAGCGCCTCCTTGCCCCAGCGCGCGTACGGCTGGTGCTCGTCAATATCGACGCGAACCGTCCCCGGCCAGACCCGCTCGACGCGGGCCCTCGAAACCCAGGGCAGGCGCTCCACCCGTTGGCGCAGTCCGACCAGATCCAGTTCGTAGAAATCCCGGTCGAGCTGCCCGGCCAGTTCGAGGCGCACGGCTTCGGGCGCCATGAACCGGAAGTCGCCGCGGACCTCCAGGGTGACCGGCACGTGGTCCGGCCCGATGCGGGTGATCTGCGGGAACAGCGCGGCAAGGATCATCGCGCCGGCCGCGCACCAGCCCAGCATTCGCAGCACCGGCACCGGCTGCGCAACCGCGAGCGCGTCGCCCCTCACAGCGAGGTCTCCAGGATCGCCCAGCACAAATCGTCAAATTCGATGCCGCACGCCTTGGCTGCCATCGGCACCAGCGAATGCGAGGTCATTCCCGGCAAGGTGTTGGTTTCCAGCAACCAGGGGCGCCCCGCCGCATCCAGCAGAAAGTCCACCCGACCCCACCCTTCGCATCCCAGCAATGCAAAGGCGCGCAGCGCGAGCGATCCCAACTCCCGCTCCTGTGCGGCGCTGACACCCGACGGGCAGTGGTACTGGGTGTCGTCGGCGATGTACTTCGCGTGGTAGTCGTAAAACTCACCCGCCGGGACAATGCGAATCGACGGCAGCGCCTGGCCGTCGAGGACCGCAACCGTCAGCTCGCTACCTGCCACAAAAACTTCGGCCATCACCGCGCGACCGGATCCGCGCGCGTCGGCATAGGCTTTCGCCACCTGGCCGGCGTTCCTGACGATCGTGATGCCGACGCTCGAGCCTTCGGCCGAAGGCTTGATGACGAACGGAAATCCGAATTTCTGTGACGCGGCATGCGCGGCGCCCTCGTCGCCGATATCGGCAAAGTCCGCCGTTGGCAAGCCCTCGGCGCGCCAAATCTGCTTGCTGCGCAACTTGTCCATGGCCAGCGCCGAACCCAGCACGCCGCTTCCGGCATAGGGCAAACCAACCAGGTCGAGCACCGCCTGCGCGCGGCCGTCTTCGCCGCCGGTGCCATGCAGGATGTTGAACACCCGATCGAAGCGGCCGTTGCGCAGGCCGAGCAGGACTTCGGGATCCAGCACGTCCACGGCGCTGGCGTCCACGCCCTTGCGTTGCAGGGCCTCCACGATGTTCTTGCCGCTCCACTGCGAAACCTCGCGCTCGGAGGACCAGCCGCCCATCAACACGGCCACGCGCCCGAAATCCATTGCATTCGACGTTTTCTTACGCATCGGCGGGCTCGCCCACGATCCGCACTTCGGTCTGCAGGGCCACGCCAGACTTTTCCTTCACCACCGCCTGGATGTGGCCGATCAGGGCCTCGACGTCGGCAGCGCGAGCACCGGCCTCGGTGATGATGAAGTTGGCGTGCAGCGTCGAAACCTGGGCCCCGCCCAGCCGGTGGCCCTTCAGGCCGCAGGATTCAATCAGCCGCGCCGCATGGTCGCCGGGCGGATTGCGGAAGGTGCTGCCGGCCGAGGGTTTGCCCACCGGCTGGCTGGACTTGCGCTTTGCCAGTGACTCCCTGGTATAGCGTTCGTGCGCGCCATCCGCGTCGTCTGAAACGCGGAACCGCGCGCCAAGGAAGCCGCAAAATCCTTCAGGAAGCTCGACGTGCCGATAGCCAAACCTGAATTGTGAGGCGTCGAGCCAGCCCGTGCGTCCGTCCCGGAACATCAATTCGGACTCCACCACTTTGGGCCAGGTTTCACCGTTCCAGGCGCCGGAATTCATGGCCAGGGCGCCGCCCACCGTGCCAGGAATTCCCGCCATGAAACCCAGGCCAGCGCGCTGTTTTTGCTGCGCGAACTTGGCCAGCCGCGCGCAGTGCGCGCCGGCATCCGCGAGGATCACGTCCGCGGACTCAAGGCGAACTTCGTCCAACGCACCGTGCAGGCAGATTACGGTGCCGCGATAGCCGCCGTCGCGCACCAACAGGTTGCTGCCCAGGCCCAGCCACAGGATCGACTCGTTCGCTGGCAGCGCGGCCACAAAATCCAGCAGGTCCGCGCGGTCGGCGGGCTCAAAGTATTGGTCGGCGGTGCCGCCGACACGCCAACTGGTGCGCATGGCCAGCGGCTCGTCGCGCGTCAGCACGCGGGCGGGAGGCGTTGTGCGGAGCGCGGCCATCACCGCTTGCCTCCGGATTTCGCCAATTGCGGAGCGAGGCCGCCGATGTCTCCGGCGCCCATGGTGAGTAGCAAATCGCCGTCCTTGAGGACATCCGGCAGCACACCGGGCAACGCCGCCACGTTCTTGACGAACACCGGCGAGATTTTTCCGCGCTCCCGGATGGCGCGCGCCAGCGAGCGGCCATCGTAGTGGGCAATGCGCGACTCGCCGGCCGGATAAACCTCGGTCAGCAGCAAGGCGTCGGCAGTCGACAGCACTTCGCGAAAATCGTCGAACAAGTCGCGCGTGCGCGAGTAGCGGTGCGGCTGAAACGCCACCACCAGGCGCCGCTTGGGATAGGCCGAGCGCAAGGCCTCGAAGGTCGCGGCAATTTCACGCGGGTGATGGCCGTAGTCGTCAATCACAAGGACGGTGTTGCCGCCAATTACCAGCTCGCCGTGCGACTCGCAACGTCGGCCCACGCCCTCAAACTTGGTCAGGGCGCGGCGGATTGCGGGAAAGCTCACTCCAAGCTCGCGGGCGATGACCACTGCCGCCAGTGCGTTCTGCACGTTGTGGCGACCCGGCAGGTTCAAGTGCAGGCGCTGCCGCGTGCCCTCCGGTGTCACCACCGTAAAGTCACATCCGCCACCTTTCGGCTGGATGCCCTCGGCCCGAAAATCGGCATCATCAAGGCCGTAGGTGACCACCGGTCGTCCAACTTTCGGCAGCATCTTGCGGACAATCTTGTCGTCCGCACACAGCACGGCGAGTCCGTAGAACGGCAGCCGCTGCAGGAATTCAAGGAACGTCGCCTGCAGCCGGCCGAAATCCCCGCCGTACGTTTCCAGGTGATCGGCGTCAATATTGGTCACCACCGCCATCACCGGAGTCAGGTGCAGGAACGACGCGTCGCTCTCGTCGGCCTCGGCCACCAGGTAAGAACCGCGTCCCAACCGGGCGTTGGTGTCCGCACTCTTGACCTTGCCCCCCACCACGAAAGTCGGATCCAATCGCCCCTCGGCGAGGACGGCGGCGACCAGGCTGGTAGTGGTGGTCTTGCCGTGAGTTCCGGCGATCGCGATGCCATAGCGGAAACGCATCAGCTCGGCCAGCATCTCCGCACGCCGAACCACCGGCACACGGCCTCGTCGCGCCGCCTGCACTTCGGGATTTTTTTCGCTTACCGCGGTGGACACCACCACGACGTCAACCTTGACCACATTGCTGGCGCGATGGCCGCGAAAGACGGTCGCGCCCAGTTTTTTCAGGCGGTCGGTGACGGCACCAGCCTTCAGGTCCGATCCACTCACTTCGTAGCCAAGGTTCAGCAGCACCTCGGCAATGCCGGCCATGCCGGAGCCGCCGATGCCGACGAAGTGCACGCGGCGCACACGGCGCATGGGCTGGTCCATCAGTCGGCGCCTCATGCCACCGCTCCGGATCCGGGGGCTGCCTGCTGCTCGATCGCATTTGCGATTAGCTGCTCGGCGTCGCGCCACATGCTGCGTCGCGCCTTCATCGCCATCGCCAGCAGGTGCTCGCGGTCGCCCAGGTCCCGCAGCACCGCTGCCAGTGTGGTCGGCGTAATCTCGGCTTCGGGCAGAAGGCGCGCCGCGCCTTCGCGCACAAGGAACAGTGCATTCCGGCTCTGGTGGTCGTCCACTGCGGCCGGAAACGGGATCAGGATCGAGGCACAACCGGCGGCCGCAAGTTCGGCGATGGTGGAGGCACCGGCGCGGCAAACCACCAGGTCGGCCCAGGCATAGGCTTCGGCCATGTCCTCGATGAAGGTCTCGACCGAGGCCTCAACGCCCGCCTCTGCGTACGCTTTCCGTGCGCGCTCCAGGGTCCTGCCGGCCTGGTGCCGGATCGTGGGTCGCTGCGCCAGCGGCAGCGTCGCGACCGCCGGGGCCAGTGCGAGATTCAGCGCAAGTGCACCCTGGCTGCCGCCAAGCACCAGCACGCGCAGCGGTCCACGGCGCCCGGCAAACCGCTCGGCCGGGGCCGGCACCGCAGTAATCGCCCGACGCACCGGATTGCCGACGGTCTCGCCGCGCGAGAACGTATCGGGGAAGGCTTGCAGGGCACGCGAGGCGACTCGCGCCAGCACCCGGTTGGTCAGGCCGCCGATCGCATTCGACTCATGCACCAGCAGCGGCAATCCCCATAACCAGGCGACCAGACCGCCGGGGCCCGCTGCGTATCCGCCCATCCCCAGGACCGCGGCCGGTTGCCGGCGTCGAAACACCGACCAGGCATCCAGCATGGCGCGCGCCAGCATCAGCGGGGCGAGGAACATCCGCAGCGGTCCCTTGCCGCGCAGACCGCCGATGCGAATGAATTCGATCGGGTAGCCGTGCGCCGGCACCACCCGGGACTCAAAGGAGTCGGGGGTCCCCATCCACACCACCTCGTGACCGCGTTCGCGCAGCACCTGCGCCACTGCCAGGGCCGGGTACACGTGGCCGCCCGTTCCGCCTGCCATGATCATGACGTTCATGGGCTCGCCGTTCGAGCGGGATCGGGGCGGTTCACAGTCGCAACCCTCCAGCCGGCGAGGTTGCGTGCGCCAGCCGGTTTTCGTGGTCCACACGCAGCAGCAGCGCGACCATCAGGCAGACCGTAATCAGGCTCGACCCGCCGTAGCTCAACAGGGGCAGTGTCAGTCCCTTGGTCGGCAACAGGCCCATGTTGACGGCAATGTTGATCAGGACCTGCAGCCCGATCCAGCCGCCGATCGCATAACAAAGGTGCGCGGGGAAGTGCTGCCCGCGAAGCTCGGCGTTGTTGCCGATCCGGAACGCTCGCGACACCAGCAAGGCGAACATCGCCATCAGCACCACGACGCCCAGCAGCCCGAACTCCTCGGCCCAGATCGCGAAGATGAAGTCGGTGTGCGTTTCGGGCAGGTACAGCAATTTCTGCACGCTGTTGCCGAGGCCCACGCCCGTCCATTCGCCGCGGCCGATGGCAATCAGCGATTGCGCGAGTTGCCAGCCGCCGTTTTCGATATCGGCAAACGGGTCGGTGAAGCTCATCAACCGCTGCATCCGGTAGGACGCCGACATGACCAGCCCAGTGAGAGTCGCCCCGGCAACCCCGGCCAGTACCAGCAAGTGCAGTAGCCGCGCGCCGGCCAGGAACAGCACCAGCATGGTGACGGTCAACAGCAGCGCGGTGGCGCCGAAGTCCGGCTCGAGCATCAACAGCACGCCAGCCAGCACCACCGGCACCAGCGGCTTGACCAGCCCGCGGAAGCTGTTTTGCAATTCGGCCCGTCGCCGGGTGACGTAGCCGACCAGGTACAGGACGATGGCGAGGCGCGCCGGCTCGGAAGCCTGCAAGCGGAACAAGCCGAAGTCGAGCCAGCGGCGCGCGTGATTGACCTTCACGCCAATGCCAGGGATCAGGACCAGCAATAGCAGCAGGAACGCCAACGTGAGCAGCCAGAACCCCGAGCTTTCCCAGTTCCGGATCGGCACCGCGTAAACCAGCGCCGCCAGCATTACGCCCAACACCGCAAAACCGGTCTGCTTGTAGAAGTAGTACAGCGGCACGCCGGTCGACTTCTCGGCCACCGCCACCGACGCGGACGCCACCATCATCAGCCCGGTCCCGAGCAACGAAAATGCCGCCAGGCACAGCAGCCCGTCCAGTCCGTATCCGGCCCGCGCGAGGCCCATGGGCGCGGTGATCGGGAGCGTACTCACGCCCGACCGCCGGCACGGTCATCCGCCGCGAATTCGCGCACCAGTGCGCAGAACTTCTCGCCGCGGACTTCGTAGTTCTTGAACTGGTCGAGGCTGGCGCAAGCCGGCGACAGCAACACCCGGTCACCGGGCCGCGCCAGCGCATGGGCGCGACGCACGGAACCGGCGAGATCCGCCTCGCGATAAACCGGCAAGGCCTGGCCAAGCGCGTCGGCAAGCCGCCCGGCGTCTTCGCCGAACAGGATCGCCGCGCGACCCTTCTTTTCCAGCACCGGACGCAGGGGCGCGAAATCCTGTCCCTTCCCTTGCCCGCCGCCCAGCCAGACGATGGGCTCGGGCAAGCCCTCCAGTGCCGCCAGCGTCGCGCCGACGTTGGTGCCCTTCGAATCGTTGTACCAAATGACGCCGAGGTGCTCGGCGACAAACTCGCAACGATGGCGCAAGCCCTTGAATTCGCGCAGCACCGCAAGGCTGGCCGCGCGCGACACGCCCGCCGCATCCGCCAGCGCCAGGGCTGCAAGGGCGTTTGCGGCGTTGTGCAGCCCCGCGATCTTCAGTCCCGACACCTTCAGCAGCCGCTCGGCACCGCAGGCCAGCCAATCCTCGCCGCCGAACTTCACCAATCCGTATTGTCCGGCCATCGGCGCGTCGAGCCCAAAGCTGGTGACGGCGTGCGCGGCGCGGACATTGCGTCGCGTCTCGGGATCGGCGCGATTGACGATGGCCAGCTCGCAACCGATGAAAATGCGCGCCTTGGCCTCGGAATAGGCCTCGAAACTGTGGTGCCGGTCCAGATGATCGGGACTGACGTTGAGATTCGCGGCCGCCTTGCAGCGCAGACTGAGCACGGTTTCCAGCTGGAAACTCGACAGCTCCATGACGTAGAGCTGCACCTCTGGCGAAAGCAGGTCCAGGGCCGGCGTGCCGAGGTTTCCCCCCACCGCAACGTTGAGGCCGGCCCGTTTGGCCATCTCGCCCACCAGCGTGGTCACGGTGCTCTTGCCGTTGCTGCCCGTGATCGCCAGCACCGGCGCCTCGGCGGCACGCGCGAACAACTCGATGTCACCCAACGTTGGCACACCGGCCGCACGCAATCCGAGAACAAAAGCATCGTCCAGTGAAATCCCGGGCGAAATCGCCGCCAGGGCGTAGCTCGACAGCGGCTCCGACGCCGAAAATCCGCCCAGGCGCAGCGTCGCCGGCAAGCCCCGGATCTCGACCGTGCCAGGAGGTTCGGCGCGGGAATCGGTCACCGTCACCTGTGCTCCCTTGTCCACCAGCCATCGCACGCAGGCAGCGCCGGTCTTGCCCAGGCCGACGACCAGGACGTGCTTGCCGCGGTAGGCGTTCACGCTCACCGGACCTTCAAGGTGGCGAGACCAATCAAGACCAGGATCAGCGTGACAATCCAGAAGCGCACGATGATCTTGGGTTCGGGCCAGCCCTTGAGCTCAAAATGATGGTGCAGCGGCGCCATGCGGAAGATGCGCCGCTTGGTGAGCTTGTACGACGCCACCTGCAGGATCACCGAAACGGTCTCGGCGACAAAGATGCCGCCCATGATCGCCAGCACGATCTCCTGCCGCACCAGCACCGCAACCACGCCCAGTGCCGCACCCAGCGCCAACGCGCCAACGTCGCCCATGAACACTTGTGCCGGGTAGGCGTTGAACCAGAGAAAGCCCAGCCCGGCGCCGGCGATCGCCACGCAAAACACCGCAATCTCGCCGATGCCGTTGATGTAGGGGATGCCGAGGTAGGACGCAATCTTGAAGTTGCCGGTGGCGTAGGCAAACACCGCCAGCGCCGAGGCCACCAGGACCGTTGGCATGATCGCCAAGCCATCGAGACCGTCGGTCAGGTTCACCGCATTGCTGGAACCGACGATGACCAGGTACGCCCAGGGTATGAAGAACCAGCCCAGCGGAATCATCACGTCCTTGAACAGCGGCACGATCAACGAAGTCTCGATCGGAGTCTGGGCCGTGGCGTAGATCGCTCCGGCCGTGGCAAAGCCAGCCACTGACAACCAGAAGTACTTGGCGCGCGCCGACAAGCCCTTGCTGTTGCCGTAGCGGATCTTCTTGTAGTCGTCGACGAAGCCAACGGCGCCAAAGGCCATCGTCACCACCAGGGCGAACCAGACAAACCGGTTGGTGAGGTCGGCCCAGCACAGGGTCGCGATCGCAACAGCGGCCAGGATCATGGCGCCGCCCATGGTCGGGGTGCCGGCTTTGGCCAGGTGCGACTTGGGACCGTCGTCACGCACCACCTGTCCAATCTGGTGGAATGTCAGTCGCCGAATCATCCACGGCCCGAAGATGAATGAGAACACCAGCGCCGTCAGCACCGAAAGAATGGCCCGGAACGTCAGGTAGTTGAAGACCCGGAACGTGCCCTCGACGGTTTCAAGATACTGCGTAAGCAGGTACAGCATCAGTGCTCTCCCCCGGTTTCCTTCCCTGCCAAACCCGCAACGACGCGCTCCATGCGTGAAGAGCGCGATCCCTTGACCAGCACGGTGACGCCCGCTTCGAGCCGCTGGCGAATCTCGGCCACCAACTCATCGAGATCCTCGAAATGCACAGCGCCGGACCCAAAACCGCGCGCAGCGGCACGCGCCAGCGGGCCAATCGAGTAGAGGCGCTCAAACCCCAGGTCGCGCGCAGCGGATCCGGCGCGCTGGTGCAGCGCCTCGGCGTCGGCACCAAGTTCAGCCATATCGCCCAGCACCAGCCAGCGGCGACCGGGCATCGCGGCCAACAGTTCCAGCGCGGCCTGCAGTGAACTGGGATTGGCGTTGTAGCTGTCGTCCAGCAGGCGTGCACCGCTGGAGAGCGAATGCCAGGCCAGACGTCCGGGCGCCGGCCGGACGTTCAGCAGCCCGTTGACGATGGCGCGTCCGTCGAGACCCAGCGCATAGGCGCCGGCGGCCGCCGCCAATGCATTGCGGACGTTGTGCAGTCCCGACAACGGCAACTGCGCGCTCAGGCGCCCTTCCGGCAAGCGCAGTTCAAACCCCATTCCCGGTGTGGCGCCGACCGGCTCCGGTCGCGGATTCTCGGCGCCGACCGCCGCCGACTCGGACAAGCCGAAGGTGATGATGCCGGCCTCGCCGGCGAGGCCCTGCCACAAGGGAGCGTAGTCGTCGTCCACGTTGATGCAGGCGACACCGTTCTCGCCGAGTGCCTGGAACAATTCGCCCTTGCCCCGCGCCACGCCTTCGCGCGAGCCAAACCCCTCAAGGTGCGCATCTCCGGCATTGCTGATCACGCCGACCTGCGGCCGTGCCAGCTCCGCCAGCCGCGCGATCTCGCCGAGGTGATTGGCACCCATCTCAACCACCGCTGTCCGATGATCTTCGCGCAAGGACAGCAGCGTCAGCGGAACACCGATGTGGTTGTTGAGGTTTCCACGCGTGGCCAGCACCGGCCCGCGCGATTCGAAGATGGCGCTGAGCATCTGCTTGACCGTGGTCTTGCCATTGCTGCCGGTGACGGCAATCACCGGGAGCTCAAAATCACCGCGCCAGGACCGCGCGTATTCCTGCAGTCCCTTCAGCGTGTCCCCGACCACGACCTGCGGGAACGGGCCCGCCACCGGCGTCGTCACCAGCGCGCCAACCGCGCCGGCCTCGCGGGCCTGCCCGATAAATTCGTGCGCGTCAAAGTGCTCGCCCTTCAGCGCCACGAACAGGTCGCCCGGGGCAATTTGGCGGGTGTCCGTGATCACGCGGTCAAACGAGACGTCGCGACCCTCAAAAGGCACTTCCAGGCGGCGGGCGAGATCGGACATGCGCTCCATCACTCCTTCCCGACCAGTCGTCGTACGACGTCGCGGTCACTGAAGGGCCGTGCCTCGCGGCCATAGGTCTGCGTGGTCTCGTGGCCCTTGCCCGCCACCACGACGGTGTCGCCGACAGTCGCAGCGGCGAGCGCCGTCCTGATCGCCGTCGCGCGATCATGAATGACCTGGAACGCCGCGCGGTCTCCCGCCGACAGCCCGGACAGAATCTCGGCCACGATCGCGGCGGGGGATTCGCTGCGGGGATTGTCATCGGTCACGACCGCGTGGTCGGCGTGTCGCGCGACGGCCGCGCCCATCAACGGACGCTTGCCGCGATCGCGATCGCCGCCGCAGCCGAACACGCACCAGATTTTTCCGTCGGTGTGCGCGCGAACCGCGCGCAAGACCTGCTCCTGGGCTTGCGGCGTGTGGGCGTAGTCGACCACCACCAGGGCCGCGGCCGCCGGGCCGCGAAAGCCCTCAATGCGCCCTGGCACGGTGCGCGCCGCCGACAGGGCGCTGCAGGCGTCAGCCATCGGCACGCCGGTTTCCAGCAGCGCCGCAAGGGCCGCCA
>JANNAK010000024.1:0-2900 GCA_031384195.1 Gammaproteobacteria bacterium | reverse complement strand
ATCGCCCGGTGCGTCGGGTCGATGTCGAACATAAAGCGGTATTGCACCGAGAGCGGCCCGGAGTTGCCCGGGCAATCACCGGCCAGCCCCAGCCAGGCATAGCGGCCATCAACGCGCTGGTTTACTTGCAGGTCGTCGATGCGCAGCGTGCACGGCCCGCCATCGGTGGCCAGCGTCAGGAACGGCGGCAGGCGCTGCTCCAGTTGCGATCGGGCCGCGCTCAATTCGCCCCAGGTGATCTGGCGGTCGCGGTCGCGGTCAATCGTGATCGCGGCCTCGAGGTCGCGCAGCGCGATCTCCCAGCTGCCGTTCACCTGGCTGCCGTCGCGACTAACGGTGACGAAGGCATCGCTGGCGCGGTGTGCCGTGGCTGGCGCCAGCCACGTGAGCAGCACCAGCGCCAACAGCAGGCGGCGCATCACGAACGCACCTGCGCCAACACCGCATCAATACGCGTGTCTTGCGAGGACGTTTCTTGCAGCCACTGCAACAGCACTCCGATTGCGGCCGGCCGCTTGGCGGCGACGGCCGCCTGCGCCAGGATCAGGGCGTCGGCAGGCTCGCGCTGCTGTTTCCAGTTTTCCTGCGCCAGCGCCAGTGCCCGGATTGAATCGAACTGGATCTCCAGCGCGAACCGCGCTTCCTCGCGCAGATGCGGGCTGTCGCCTCGCCGCCGTGCGGCGGCATAGGCATCGGCAAGGCGCGCTTCAAGCTCGGGCCGCGGCGTGCCCAGGTCGCGTGCGGCGATTGCCACGCGCAGCAGCAGGAGCTCGCTGTTGGCGTCCTCGCCCACGGTGGCCGCGACTTCATCCGGCCGTCCAAGGTCCAGCAGAATATCGGCGATGGCGGCGCGCAATCCGGCATCCCCGCCAGTCTGTTGCAGGGCCATTCGGTACAACTGCAGCGCTTGCTCGGGCTGTCCGGCCCGCACCGCCATGTCGGCGCGCTCGGCAAAATACCAAAGCTGGATCGGCGCCGACTGCGCTGTGGCGCTCGGCAGGATACGTGCCAGATCGTCAGCGGCAAGGCCCAATTGGCCGCGCAGGCCGGTCACGCTGGCCGCGCAGACTTGGGCGGGCACGCCAGGAGCAATCGAGGCGAGCCGCTCGCAGGCGCGGGCGGACTCCTCGAATCGGCCCTGAACCCGCAGGATGGTGGCTTGCGTCAACACGGCCTGCGCATTGCCTGGCGCACGGCGCAACAATTCATTGATTCCGGCCAGCGCTTCGTCGAAGCGGTGGCGCGATTGCAGCAAGGTCGCCCGCAACAGGGCGATTTCTATCGGCGCGTCGGCCGCGTCCCACCAAGGCGCCAGCGCCCCTTCGGCGTAGCCCAGGAAGCGTGGATCCGCATCCTGCCGGGCACGCGCAATCCAGGCCCGCGCCAGCACCACGGCGGTGGCCGCGTCCGTTGCGGTTGCGGCGTTCAGACGACCACTGACCGCACCGGCCGGCAAGCGCTCCAGCACCATCGCCTCGTCAGTCGGACGATACGGCGCCGCCGACAGCAGCATGGGCAGCCAGCCCAAAAAAAGAGCCCCCGCACGAGGCGGGGGCAACAGGGGGAGAAGACGCATTAGTAGACGGTCGAGGGCTCGGTGTTGTCGCGCGAATCCGAGGTCGAGATGGGCAAGTCATTGAGCAGGATTGGAGCGGTGTCCTCGCCCGTGTTGGTGGCGATTTCAGTCGCCACAATCCGGGTGACGGTTTCCGTTCCGCCCATGCCGCTGTAGTCGCTGCCGTAGTTGCTGCCGCAGCCGGCGGCCAACAAGGCCGCCGCCGCGGTCAGGAGTGGGAGGGTGCGCTGGGTCATGGTTAGACTCCCGAGCCCGAAATCGGCGTGTTGAGGTAGGGGAAGACGGTCAGGTAGTCGCTGGTCACCGGCTTGGCGCCGTCATTGACCACCGTGCCACTGTTGACCACCGTCGGGCTCGGGCCGCTGACGTCGCAGGTCTGCAGGCTGAGGGCGTTGGTGCCGTCAATCGCGCCTTCGGCCACGGTCAGGGCGATGTCGACCACGTCGTCGGTGACGCGACGGCCATTGGGGAAGCCGGCCAGGTCGCAGCCGAGGAACCCAAGGTCGCTGTAGCTGCTGTCACCCGGAACCACCGGCGTGATCGCAGTGTTGAGGCGCAGCATCTCGCCGGCCACCGTGAGGTTGGCAGGTGCCGTGAACTTGAACGGACTGCCGTTCACGTTGGCGGTGATGCCGGTGACAAACGCAGCGAGCAGGTCGTTGCGCGGCGCTGCCGGGGGCGGCACGTTGAACAGCGCGTTCACCAGCACCGGCAGCGTCGGGTACAGGACATAGGCGCCGAAGTTGGCGACGTCGTCCTTGGGCTTGCTGGCGTTGAACTTGTCCTTGTCGGTGATGCCGATCACGACTTCGTTCACCAGCGGGCTGCCAAGACGCGAGACCTGAGTCCAGGCGCCGCCTTCTTTCGAAGGTCCGCGGCCGGCCGCCGACTGGGACGGGCCGGTCGGTGACGGGTTGAGCAACCGTCCCTGCCGCTTGCTGGCGGTGGTCCAGGCGCCGATCACCGGGTCCGAGCCATTGGTCAGGCAGCTGGACGCGACTTCAAGCGCCAGCGTGGTGACGTTCTTGTCGCCGATGATGTTGCTGGCCGAATCACGCGCACCGAGCGGGTTGAGGTTCACCAGGTCGAACACCTGACCCAGGTTCACCACGAAGCCTTCACGGCGCTGGCCGACGAACAGCTTGGCCGGCGTCATGCAGCCCGGGATATTGACGCTGTAGATGTACTGCGAGGCGTAGGCGTCGTAATCCGGAATCGACTTGCTGCCAATGTTGTCCACCGGCTTGGTGAAGGTGCTGCTGCCGCCGCTCGCGTTGGTGACGCTGGCGACGGTGCCGGTGCGGCGGTCGCCGCGCACGGTCTT
>JANNAK010000250.1:0-5351 GCA_031384195.1 Gammaproteobacteria bacterium | reverse complement strand
CGCGGCGGTAGCAAAGTAGGGGGTCACAGTGCCGCTATTGTGGGCCATCTCCCCGATTGCCATCGCTTTTTTCGCGCCTTCGCGCAGCGGCGATGCCCTGGTGATCAGAGCGAAGCCGCGCCCGACTCTGGCGCCCTCGGAGTCATGAAAGCCGCGCCGGTCGTGCCTTGTCTTTCGCGGGGCGGGGGCAAGTTGCAAGGCCGCCAAACACGGATTAGAATCATTCTCATTAGCATTAACGAGACTGGAGCTGCCCTATGCGTACCTTGCTTGCCGCCGTCCTGGCCGCCGCCTGTGCTGTCGTATCAGCCGCCGAAGTGCCGACCATCGAGATCGTGATCAAGAATCACAAGTTTGTGCCGGCCACGATCACCATTCCCGCCGACACCAAGGTCAAGCTGCTGGTGAAGAACGAAGACCCGACGCCGGAAGAGTTCGAAAGCCACAGCCTCAACCGCGAAAAGGTCATTCCCGGCAACAGCAAGGCCGTGATCTTTGTCGGGCCGCTGCCGCCGGGCGAGCACAAGTTCTTCGGTGAGTTCAACGAAGCCACCGCCCAGGGCACGTTGATCGTCAAGTAAGACCGCACGAGCCACTGCCATGTCCGCCACCCTGCTCATCGTGTTTCGCGAGGTGCTTGAAGCCTCGTTGATTATCGGCATCGCGCTGGCCGCCACCCGTGGCGTCGCCCGGCGAAACGCCTGGATCAACCTGGGCATCGCCGGTGGTTTGGCGGGTGCCGTGGTAGTCGCTTTTTTTGCCGAAGGGATTGCCAACAGCCTCGAGGGTCTCGGGCAGGAAGTGTTCAACGCCGGCGTGCTGTTTCTGGCGGTGGTGATGCTGGCCTGGCACAACATCTGGATGGCGCGCCACGGCCGCGAGCTGGCGATGGAAATGAACTCCGTCGGGAAGGCTATTCGCGCCGGCGCGCGCCCGCTCCACGCATTGATGTTCGTGGTCGGCCTGGCGGTGCTGCGTGAAGGCTCGGAAGTCGTGCTGTTCCTCTATGGCATCTCGGCCCAGGGCAGCGGCGCTGGCGCCATGCTGCTTGGCGGAGCGCTGGGCCTCGGGCTCGGCGCGCTGGCCGGTGCTGCGCTGTATCTCGGATTGCTCAGGATTCCAACGCGCCACCTGTTTAGCGTGACCAGCTGGATGATCCTGCTGCTCGCGGCGGGAATGGCCGCGCAGGGCGCCGCCTTCCTGGCCCAGGCCGGCTACCTGCCGGAACTCTCCGCAATGCTCTGGGACACTTCAGGCGTGTTGCCGGAATCCTCGGTGGTCGGGCAGGTGCTCAAGGCGCTGGCCGGCTACGAGGACCGTCCCAGCGGCATCCAGCTCGCGTTCTACGTTGCGACGCTGGTGCTGATCACCATCGGCATGAAGACCCTGGGCCGCGTCGCGCCGCCGGCGCGCACGGCCTGACATTCACGATCCGCCAGGGACTGACCAAAATGAAGATGTCCGTTGCCTCGCTCGCCTTTGTCCTGCTGTCGCCCTCCATGGCGCTGGCCCAGGCCGAGGACACCGCGCCGCCCGCCGAAACCGCCACGCGGATGCCGGTGATTGAGGTCGTGGGCACACCGGACGAGCAGAAGAAGCTGCCGGGTTCGGCGCAGGTGCTCAGCGCCGAGACCCTGGAGTCCAGCCACGTCATGACCACCAACGAGGCGCTGCGCAAGGCCGCGGGTGTCAACGTGCGCGACGAGGAGGGCTTGGGCTTGCGCCCGAACATCGGCATCCGCGGCCTGAATCCGACCCGCTCAACCAAGGTACTCCTGCTCGAGGACGGCATTCCGCTGGCGTACGCGCCCTACGGCGACAACGCCAGCTATTACCACCCGCCGGTCGAGCGCTTCGACCGCATCGAGATCCTCAAGGGCGCCGGCCAGAACATCTACGGCCCGCAGTCGGTGGGCGGGGTCATCAACTACATCACCCCCGCGCCGCCGCAGGCATTCTGCGCCGGGCTGTCCCTGGCCAGCGGCAGCCGCGACTACTTCAACGGCCGCGGCACCATCGGCGGCGCCGGGATGCGCCTGGATTACATGCGCAAGCAGGGCGACGCCGCGCGCGACAACAACGATTCGGACCTCGATGACCTCAACTTCAAGGGCGTGTTCGCGCTGGGCGCCGGCCAGGCGCTGACCGCCCGCGCCAGCCATTACCGCGAGGACTCGAACCTGAGCTACTCGGGCCTGACCGAGGCCGAGTACCGCAATTTCGGCAGCCAGTACAACCCGTTCGACAACGACGCCTTCGAGGCCCACCGTGAGGGTCTTTCGCTGACCCACCGGATTGACCTGGGCACGGAGCGTACGCTGACCACCAACCTCTACGGCAGCGCCTTCAAGCGCCACTGGTGGCGGCAGTCCAGCACCACGACCGATGGCCAGTGCGACTCGGTGACCTACGACACCAGCGCTGGCAGCGGCCGCACGTTCCAGCAGGCGCGGCTGGACGGCTTCGCCGTCAACCCGGACGACTGCGCCGCCAACATCGGCAACCTGCGCCAGTACTACCACTACGGCGTGGAACCGCGCCTGCGCATCCGCCACGGGCTGTTCGGCGCCGGCGGCGAACTGGATGCCGGCGTGCGCGCGCACTTCGAGCAACAGGACCGCCTGGGCAAAACCGGCGCGGCCTTTGACGCCCGCGACGGCGCGCTGGACCGCGAGGACAACGAGCGGCGCAACCAGGCCTACTCGGCCTTCGTGCAGAACCGCGTGGTGGCCGGAGACCTGGCCGTGACCCCGGCGCTGCGCCTTGAGCACGTGCGCTACGAGCGCACCAACCGCCTGACCGGCGCCTCCGGGCAGGAAGTCCTGGCCGAGCTGGTGCCCAGCCTCGGCGCGACCTATGACGTGGGTGCCACCACCCTCTTTGCCAGCGTGTTGCGTGGCTTTGCGCCACCCGCAACGGCCGACCTGATCAACAACAGTGGTGGCAGCGTGAATCTCGACGCCGAGGAAAGCTGGAACTACGAGCTGGGCCTGCGCGCCGGGCCCGCCACTGGCGTGACCTTCGAAGGTGCCGCCTTCCTCAACGACTTCAAGCGCCAGATCGCGGTCGGCTCGATCGCCGGCGGCAGTACGCCGCTGGCCACTGGCGAGACCCTGTACGCGGGCGCCGAAATTGCCGCGCAGGCCGAGTTCGGCCGCTTCTTCGCCATCGGCCACACGCCATTCGCCACGCTGGCCTGGACCTGGCTGCCGACCGCGGACCAGGAAACCGCGCTGCTGCGCGTGGACAACGGCACGCCGGTGACTGGCAGTGTCGCCGGCAACCGCCTTCCGTACGCACCCGAACACCTGCTCACCAGCACCGTCGGCTACCGCCATAACGGCGGCTTCGAGGCACAACTGGAAGCGGTGTACGTCGGCCGCCAGTACAGCGACTTTGCCAACACCGAGGTGGCGCCGACGGGCGGCAACGGCCAGACCGGGGCGCTGGCCAGCCACACGATCTGGAACGCCGCGCTCAACTACCGCTTCCTGCGCAGCGGGATGGGCGTGTTCCTGGTCGCCAAAAACCTGGGCGGCAAGGACTACATCGTTGACCGCACGCGCGGCATCCTGCCCGGCATCCCGCGCCTGGTCCAAGCGGGGTTCGATTTTGAGTTCTAGAAGGCCGTGGAGATCCCCGCTGCGTCTGCCACCGGCGGCCATAATCGTCCTCTTCCTTCTTGCCTCCGGGCCGGCCGCCGCCGCTGCCGTCAACAAAGTATTCAGCCCGGTGGTGGAGTGGGGCGAAAAGGAAATCGAGCTGCGCGGCTTCTTCACCCGCGATTCCGACCCGGCCAAGAATGCGCTGCGCGTGGACAAGTTTGACCTGGCGCTGGGTGTCACGCAGTGGTGGTTCACCGAACTGGAATTCGTGTTCGTGCGCGAGCCCGGCCAGAAGGAAGAGCTTGAGGCGATTGCCAGCGAGAACGTGTTCCAGCTCTCCGAGCAGGGCGAGTACTTCGCCGACTTCGGGCTGTTCTTCGAATACGAGCGCGAGTTGGGCGCCAAGGTGCACGAAATCCTGGTCGGGCCAATCGTCCAGAAACAGTTCGGTTCGTGGGTCGCGACGGCCAACATTTTCTTCGAGCGCAAATTCGGCAGCGAAGCGACCGAAAAGGAAATCGAGACCAAGACGGCCGTCCAGCTGAAGTACCGACTGAGCGAGTCCTTTGAGCCCGGTGTCGAGTATTACGGCGAAGCGGAAGACCGGAACCTGGGTCCTGCCGCCTTCGGCAAGGTCAAGTTGGGCCAAACCAAGCTCAAGTGGCAGGCGGCCTGGCTGTTCGGCCTGACCGACACCGCCGCCGACAACAGCATTCGCTGGATGCTGGAATACGAATTCTGAAAGCAGTGACCGGTCGCCGCTTGGCGGCCGGTTTCGTTTACAGTCTATGCCCTGAATCCTTGGTCGGTTAGGGAGTGTCTTTGGGCATCGTGCTTTACGTCACGGGCGTTGCGCTGATTGCGTTGGCAGTCTTGCTCCTCACCGGAATGTCCACGGCCCGGTCGGTCAGGGCCAAGTTCGCGCTGTTGGATCGCGACCGGCAACTGCCCAGGCTGGTTCGGATCATGCTCATCTCGAGCACCCTCGCCCTGGTCTGCGCCCTGGCGGTGCTGGGTTTGACGCTAACGCTTGATTCGGCCCCGGATGCGACGCCCGCCCCGAGCGTCGCCACTGCGCCACTGCAGCCCGAGCCGAAAGCGGCCGCTGCCAATCCCGGGCCGACCGAGCCGTCGCTGCCGGCGGCCGTCGAGAGCGCCCCGATCGAAGCGGCACCGGCGATGCCAGTGGCAGCGCCCCATCCGACTCCCGATCCAAAACCGTTGGAGCTGGCGCCGACCGGCGACTGGCGGCTGGCCACCATCGTTTCCTCTGGCGACGTAACGATGCGGGCCTGGCCCAACGGCACCTCGATGTCGCTGCTGGCCCCCGGCGACCGGGTGCTGACCCAGGACCAGGCGAAGGACGCCGGCGGACATTCGTGGCAGAAAGTCCGGCTGCCAGATGGCCGGACCGGTTGGGTGGTGCGACGGTTCGTGCATACACAGTAGCGGCGGCCGGCGGCCGGCGTTCGGGCCGCAGCCGCGGGTGACCGCCAGGCTCAAGCCCTGAGCCAGCCCCCTGTTACGCTGGAAAACGGGCCACGAAAAATCGGGGAGGGTAGGGAGCCGTAGTGCTGCATCTGGTGCAATCAAATCGCCTGGACGTGCTGGCCGAAGCCCTGCTCAAGCGTTGGGATGGCCCGGAAGCTGTGGGAGACGCGCCACCGTCCCAGTCAATTATTGTCCCAGGCGCGGCGGTGGAGCGTTGGCTGGCGCACCGGATTGCCGATCGCCACGGCGTCTGCG
>JANNAK010000226.1:0-10918 GCA_031384195.1 Gammaproteobacteria bacterium | reverse complement strand
ATGGCGCCACCACAAGTGTCGTCTGAAGTCCTGCGCAAGATGAAAAAGACTGCAGAAGACTATCTTGGTGAAGAAGTAACGGAAGCAGTCATCACCGTCCCGGCATACTTCAATGACAGCCAGCGCCAGGCCACCAAGGATGCCGGCCGCATCGCCGGCCTCGACGTCAAACGCATCATCAACGAACCGACGGCGGCCGCACTTGCGTTCGGCCTGGACAAGGTCAAGGGCGACAAGAAGATTGCGGTCTATGACCTTGGCGGAGGCACTTTCGACGTCTCGATCATCGAGATCGCCGAAGTGGACAAGGAGCACCAGTTCGAGGTGCTGTCGACCAACGGCGACACCTTTCTGGGTGGCGAAGACTTCGACATGCGGGTCATTGAATACATCGTGGCCGAGTTCAAGAAGGAATCCGGAATCGACCTCAAGCGAGATCCCCTGGCCCTGCAGCGGCTGAAGGAAGCGGCCGAGAAAGCCAAGATCGAGCTGTCGTCCACCACGCAGACCGAGATCAACCTGCCGTACGTGACGGCAGACGCCTCCGGCCCCAAGCACCTGGCCATCAAGCTGACCCGGGCCAAGCTCGAGTCGCTGGTCGAGGACCTGATCGAGAAGACCATCGGGCCGTGCAAGACCGCGCTCAAGGATGCGGGCCTCAAGCCCGGTGAAATCGAGGAAGTGATCCTGGTCGGCGGGCAGACGCGCATGCCGAAAGTCCAGGAGATGGTGAAGAACCTGTTCGGCCGCGAGCCGCGCAAGGACGTCAACCCGGACGAGGCAGTGGCCGTGGGCGCCGCGATTCAGGCCTCGGTGCTGGCAGGCGAGCGCAAGGACGTGCTGCTGCTGGACGTCACGCCGCTGTCGCTGGGAATCGAGACTCTCGGCGGCAAGATGACCAAGCTGATCGAGAAGAACACCACCATTCCGACCAAGAAATCAGAATCCTTCACGACCGCGGACGACAACCAGACGGCCGTGACCATCCAGGTCTACAAGGGCGAGCGCGAGATCGCGGCGGCCAACAAGCTGCTGGGCCGCTTTGACCTTGCGGACATTCCACCGGCGTCGCGCGGCGTGCCGCAGATCGAGGTCGCATTCGACATCGATGCCAACGGCATCCTCAACGTGCACGCCAAGGACAAGGCCACCGGCAAGAGCCAGTCCATCGTCATCAAGGCCAACTCCGGCCTGTCCGAGGACGAGATCCAGAAGATGGTGAAGGATGCCGAGACCCACGCCGAGGACGACAAGAAGTTCAACGAGTTGATCACCGCGCGCAACCAGGCCGACCACATGGCCCACGCGGTCGAGAAGTCGCTCAAGGACCTGGCCGAGGAAGTCCAGCCGGACGAAAAGACCAGGATTGAGGGCGCGATCAAGGAACTGCGTGACGTGGTGAAGGGCGACGACAAGGACGCGATCACCAAGAAGTCCGAGGAGCTGGCGACCGCCTCAGGCAACCTGGCCGAGCGCGCCTACAAGAAGGCATCCGCAAAGGCCGAGGCTGGCGCGGGCGCCGAGGGCGAGGGCGCCCAAAGCGGCAAGAAGGATGACGTCGTGGATGCGGAGTTCAGCGAGGTCAAGGACGAGGACAAAAAAGGCTAGATCGTCATCTTTGATGACGTTTTCGCAGGCCGAATTTCAGCGTACGCGCGGCGCTGATTTCGGCCACTGTCATTTAACGGGGGCAGCGTGAGCAAGCGGGATTATTACGAGGTCCTGGGGGTGGGGAAGACCGCCGGGGAAGACGAGCTCAAGAAAGCCTACCGGCGCCTGGCGATGAAGCACCACCCGGACCGCAATCCGGGTGACAAGGGTGCCGAGGATTTGTTCAAGGAACTGAACGAGGCCTACGGCGTGCTGACGGACGCCGACAAGCGGGCGATCTACGACCAGCACGGCCACGAAGGCTTGCAGCGCGGCGGTGGTGGCGGCGGAGATTTCGGTGGTTTCTCCGATGTCTTCGGCGACATCTTCTCGGACATCTTTGGCGGCGGCGGGCGCGGGCCGCGGCCCGGCGCCAACTTGCGCTACAACATCGAGCTGACCCTGGAGGAAGCCGCCTTCGGGGTCACCACGCAGATCCGCATCCCGAAGCTGCAGACCTGCGCGACCTGCGATGGCAGCGGCAGCGTCGGCAAGTCCGCGCCAAAGACCTGTGCCGGATGTCGGGGCAGTGGCCAGGTTCGCTTCCAGCAGGGCTTTTTTACGCTCCAGCAGCCTTGCCCGCAATGCCGGGGCCGCGGCGCTGTCATCGCCGATCCCTGCAAAAGCTGTCGTGGGGCCGGACGGGTTCGGGGCGAGAAGACGCTGGAGGTCAAGATTCCGCCCGGCGTCGACACCGGTGACCGAATTCGCCTGAATGGCGAGGGCGAAGCGGGCGCTCCGGGCGCTCCGCCGGGTGACCTCTACGTACAAATTGACGTCAAGCCACATCCGTTCTTCGAGCGCGACGGGACCGACCTGCATTGCACGGTGCCGATCAGCTTTGTCACCGCCGCGCTGGGCGGGGAGCTGGAAGTGCCGACACTGGACGGCAAGTCCGCCCTGAAGATTCCCGAGGGCACCCAGTCCGGCCGGATGTTCCGGTTGCGGGGCCTGGGCTTGAAGTCGGTTCGTGGTGGCGGGGCTGGTGACCTGATGTGCACGGTGGTCACCGAAACGCCGGTCCACCTGAGCCGCATGCAGAAAGACCTGTTGCGCGAATTTGGTGATGCCCTCGGCAACAGTTCTCAAAAACACAATCCCGAATCGCACTCCTGGCTGGAGAAAGCCCGATCCTTCATCGAACAGCACCTCAAGCCCTGATCATCGACCGCAACCCGGCGCAAGCCGGTACCACGGCAATCCTTTCTGGCGGTGGTGCTCAGACGTGAAAAGAAGCGGTTGCCGGACCCGATCGGGCGTGTGAAGATCGTCGGCCCTTGGGGAGCCAGGAAAAACGAACATGACCACGCGTATTGCCATCCTCGGGGCCTCCGGTCGAATGGGGCGCGCGTTGATCCAGACTGCCCTCTCGGATCCGGCGCTGGAGTTCACGGTCGCCATCGATCGCTGGGATAGCCCGGAGCTCGGCGAGGATGTCGCCGCCGGCGTGGCGTTGGCCCACGACCTCGGTGCGGCATTGCCGGCTTTCGATGTCGTGGTGGATTTCAGCACCCCCGAAGCGACGCTGGCTGCGCTTGAGATGTGCCGCCAGAATCGCAAGGGCATGGTGATCGGCACCACGGGTTTCAGCGAGGAGCAACGGAAGCAGATTGCCGCAGCCGCGCAGGAGATTCCGGTCTGCCAGTCCGCCAATTTCAGCGTCGGTGTAAACGTCGTCCTCAAGTTGCTGGCCGAGGCCTCCCGCGTCCTCGGTGAAGGTTATGACGTCGAGATTATCGAAGCGCACCACCGGGCCAAGGTCGATGCGCCCAGCGGAACGGCCCTGCGCATGGGCGAAGTGCTGGCGCGCAACCGTGGCCTGGACCTGGGCGCCAACGCCGTGTTCGGCCGGGAAGGCGTGACCGGTCCTCGCGATCGCAAGACCATCGGCTTCGCCACGGTACGCGGCGGCGACGTGATCGGGGACCATACGGTCATGTTCCTCGGTGAGGGCGAGCGCGTCGAGATTTCACACAAGGCGTCCAATCGCTCGAACTTCGCATTGGGCGCCCTGCGGGCGGCGCAATGGCTGCACGACAAGCCGCCCGGCTTGTATGACATGCAGGACGTGCTCGGCCTGTGAGCCGGCGTCCATTCCGGATCCGTCGCGCAACGCGGAAGGACGTGCCCGCAGTCCTGCGCTTGATCCGGGCGCTGGCGCGTTACGAAAAGCTCTCCTCCCAGGTCAAGGCGACCGCTCCGCAACTGCGCAAGACGCTGTTCGGCCGGTCGCCTGGCGCCGAAGTGCTGCTCGCCGAGCGCTCCGGCGAGGTGGTGGGTTTCGCGCTGTATTTCCACAACTATTCGACGTTCCTGGCGCGGCGCGGGATTTACCTGGAGGATCTTTTCGTCGATCGCACGGCGCGCGGGCTGGGCATCGGCAAGGCCTTGTTCCAGGCGGTGGGCCGCACGGCGGTCCGGCGCGGCTGCGGCCGCTACGAATGGTCGGTGCTTGACTGGAACCAGCCGGCCATCGATTTCTATCGGCGCTTCGGCGCAGTGCCGATGCACGACTGGAGCCTGTTTCGCCTGAGCGGGCCCGCCCTCGCGCGGATGGCCTCGGCGAGCGCCTGAGGCACCATTCTCCACGCGTTCATTCTGGGGCGGGCCACGGCGGTGCCCCCAGAGCCGCGTGGTCTCGGTAGAATGTGGCGTGCTCGGGTAGCGCAACACCAACGCGAGGGCAAGGGCTTGAATCTCAGCGACAAGCGGTATTCCGATGTTCGCGTGGCCCAGGTCTCCGGTCGCGTTGATCACTCCGGAGCCGAGGCCTTTCGCCTGCAACTGTGGCCATTGCTGCGGGACTGTGCCGCCGGCCGGGACCAGTTGGTGCTGGACCTGAGCGGCCTGGAGTACATCAGCAGTGCGGGCCTGCGGGTGTTGATGCTGGCGGCGCGCGAGGTCAAGCCCCGGAATGGGTGCGTGGTGGTTGCCAGCCTGCAGCCGGTGGTGCGCGAAATCTTCGAGATCAGCCGTTTCAACCTGCTGTTCAAGGTCTATCCCGACGTCGCCCAGGCCTTGAGCGAGTTGTCGCCGGCCGCCGCCGCTGTCGCCCGGAATTGAATCCAGGTGCGCGTCGTGTTCTGGGGCACCCGCGGCTCCATGCCGGTGGCCCTTACGGCCGCGGCGGTGCGAAAAAAATTGGTTGATGCGCTCGACGGCGCCATCGGCAGGGACCTGGACACGCCGGAGAAGGTGCGCGCCTACGTCGATGGCGAGCTTCCATTTAATCGAGCGGGTACCTTCGGCGGGCACTCTGCCTGCGTCCAGATCGTACCGAAGGGGCTTCCGCAGGACCAGTATCTCTTGTGCGACATGGGCTCCGGGGCGCGCGCATTTTCGGCCGAAATCCTGCGCCAGCGAGCTGGCCGACCGGCGACTTACCATGTGCTGGTGTCCCACTTGCACTGGGACCACATCATGGGATTTCCATTTTTTGGGCCGGCGTATGTCCCGGGCAACACCGTCATCCTCTACGGTTGCCACCCGGGACTTGAAGCCGGGTTTCGCCGACAGCAGGATCAGCCCTCGTTTCCCGTCCCGCTGTCGGTGATGCGCGCGGATATCCGCTTTGTCGCGCTGGCGCCGGCAGTTGCGCACGACATCGCCGGCTGCCGGGTCAGTGCCAAGCTGCAGAACCACTCCGGCGACTCGTATGGCTACCGCATCGAATCCGGCGGGCGGACAGTGGTTTACACCACCGATGCGGAGCACAAGCTCGACGACTTTTCCCACACTGAAGCCGTGGTCGATTTCTTTCGAAGTGCCGACCTGGTAATTTTTGACGCCATGTACTCCCTGGCCGAGGCGGTGTCGGTCAAGGAGGACTGGGGGCATTCCAGCAATGTAGTGGGTGTGGAGTTGTGCCAGATGGCGCGGGCGCGTCAGCTGTGCCTGTTCCATCACGAGCCCATTCACGACGATACCGCCCTGCAGGCCCTGCTCGAAGAAACCCGTCGCTACGAGGAGATTTCCCGACAGGATCATCCCTTGCAGGTGGTGTCCGCGTACGACGGCCTGGAACTCGACCTGTCATGAGCGGGGCCGGACCGGGTCCCGACATGGAGGGAGTAGAAAGCCGGCGCGGCTGGAGTCCCCGCCGCGTCGGATCGGCGCTGGCGGTGGTACTGGCGAGCGCGATGGCGTTCGACACCCCGCCGCAGCAGTGGTTGCGCCTGCACCTGTTTGACATTTACCAGCAGTGGCAGCCCCGCGAGCGCGACTCGGCCCCGGCGGTGGTGGTCGAGATTGATGAGGCGAGCCTGGCGGCTTATGGACAGTGGCCATGGCCGCGCACGCAGCTGGCCGCGCTGATCGACCGCATTGGCGCTTATGCGCCGGCCGCCATCGGGGTGGACATCATCTTTCCGGAGCCTGATCGCCTGTCGCCGGCCCGGGTCCTCAAGTCCCTCCCGGATCTGGATGCGCTGCTGGCCGCGCGCATCGCCGACCTGCCTGACAACGACGCACGCCTGGCAGCGGCACTGAAGAAGCACCGAACGGTGCTGGGAATCGCCGGCGAGAAAGTTTCCGGCCCAATTGCAACGGACGCGCGCCCTCCGATCGTTGCGCCGATCCGGTGGCGGTCTGTTCGGGGCGACGGTGACGTCGACGTCGAAGCTTCGGCGCCGGAGCTTGATCGTTTTGAGCGGGCCATTCGCAGCCTGCCGGTACTTGAGGCGGCCGCCACCGGTCTTGGCCTCCTGAACAATCCCGAGCCGTCCTCGCCGGTGGTGCGCCGTCCGCTGTTGCTGGGCCGGATCGGCGACACCGCGGTGCCGTCGCTGGCGATTGAATTGTTGCGGGTGGCGACAGGAACTCCGTGGATCGATGCGCAATTGGACGGCGCTGCGCTGCGGGGAATTGGCCTTGGGGACGTCCAAATTCCCGCTGACGCCGATGGCAGGCTCTGGTTGCACTATGGCCGATCGGATACCGATCGATATGTCTCGGCCCGGGACGTGATGGACGGGCGAGTCCCGGACCAGGAGCTGGCGAACAAGCTGGTGCTGCTGGCTGTCACCGGGGTGGGGCTGCTCGACCTGCAGAAAACGCCCTTGGGCGAGCAGGTCTTTGGCATCGAGATCCACCTGCAGCTGATTGAGAACATTTTTGACCAGAGCTGGCTGTTGCGACCCCCGTCCTCGGTGCTCGCCGAGGCGTCGGGTTTCCTGGTCTTGGCATTGCTCCTGACCATCCTGGCTACCTCGGTCGCCCAGCGCTGGGCCTTGCCCGCCCTACTAGCCGAGCTTGCCGTGCTGGGTGCCGTCGGCCTGGCCGGCTTCAATTCCGGCTACCTGTTTGACGTGGCCAGCCCGGCCTTCGGCCTGGCGTCGATTTACGGCAGCCTGCTTGTCACCAGTCTCAGCGAGTCCCGTCGGCATCGGCGTGAACTGGCCGGCCAATTGCGGGAGCACCGCGAGCAAGCCGCACGCCTCACCGGCGAGCTCGACGCCGCCCGCCGGGTCCAGATGGGCATGTTGCCGGACTCACCCGACGTGCGGGCCGGCGAGATGAGGATGGAGATCAAGGCCTTTATGGAGCCGGCCAAGACGGTCGGTGGCGACCTGTATGATTTTTTCATGCTGGACGACCAGACGCTATTCGTCCTGATCGGCGATGTGTCCGGGAAGGGTTTGCCGGCCGCCATCTTCATGGCGCTGGTGAAGTCGCTCTGCAAAAGTGTGGCCTTGCGTCGCACCCGGACCCTGGCCGAATCAATCGCCGACGCCGAGGCGGAAATCATCCGGGAGAACCCCGAGCTGATGTTCGTAACCCTGTCGGTGCTGACCCTGGACCTTGCCACGGGCGAGGTTGAGTACTGCAACGCCGGCCACGACCCGCCGTATTCAATCCTGGACGGACGCCCCGGCCACCTGCGCCTTGCCGATGGAGGCGGCCCGCCGCTGTGCGTCATTCCCGGGTTCTCGTACCAATCGGGTCGGCATCGGATGGCGCCGCGTGAAATGCTGTGTCTGATAACCGACGGCGTGACCGACGCGACCAACCCCAAGGGCGAAATGTACGGGCGGCAACGGCTGGAGTCGGCGCTGGAAGGCATCGCCTCGGAGGATCCGGCGACAGTCGTCGGGACGCTGCGCCAATTGCTGGAGCTGTACTGCGCCGGCGGCGAACCTGCCGATGACCAGACGGTGGTGGTGTTGCGCTGGAATGGACCGGGAACCCGCGGGCTGTTGGGTATCTGAAGCAACCCGCTCAGCGGATATTGATTTCGACGCGGCGATTGGCCGCTTCAGCAACGCCGTCCGCAGTCTCCGCCACCGACTCGCGTTCACCCCGCGCCTCCACCGAGATAATCCCGGCCGGGAACCCCAGGGAAATCAGTCGTTCGCGGATTCGAGTGGCGCGTTCCATGGCCAGATGGTCGTTGTGCTCAACCGAGCCCGCACGGTCGGTGTGGCCGATCACGGTGATCTCGCTGTCGCCGCGCCGCGCCACTTCCCCTCGAAGCCGAGAGATGACGGCCGTCGTTTCGTCGCTGATCCGATCGGTTCCAGACTCGAAATAGGCCGTGAGCGACACGGGTGGCTGGGGTCGGGCCTGCAGCAGGCCCCCGAATTTCGCCTCGAAATCTTTCTCCGAGGACTGGAACGGGACCAGCTTTCCGTCGGAAAATGCCTCGGCGGAGGCGTAGGCCGTGTTGAGGACCAATCGGTGATTGTCCGGATCCACCACCACGGTGCCGATGTGGGCATCGGTGGATGCCGGGATTACGGTGACGATGGTTCGCGACGGCCGGGGCTTTTCCCGGCTGTAGCAGTCGTATGCACAAACAAGCTGGCAGCCCGATAACAGGCTGAGGGCGGCGACGCCGGCGAGGGCGCGAAGCCACACGCTCCGCTTACTCGATCGCAGGTTCAATCTGCACGATAAACTCGGTGCCGCGGACGCCAAGAATCGTCGTCGGAGTGCGGATGCGCATCGCCTCCGGCGTCTTCTTCACGATCTTGCCGGACAGCGCCGACAGGGTGCCCTTGCTCAGGGTGCTCTCGAACCGGCCCTCGTGCGTTTTCGGGTCGAAGCTGAACACGGTAATTTCCAGAACACTATTGGCGCCGGCGGTCAAAACCGAGTTGTCCTTGAACGTGATCCCGACCGAACCGTCGGCGCCGGTCACCACCCGATCGGATTCCTCGATCGTCGCGCCCAGGGTTGCCGGGATGCTCTGCCCGCGACGTTCAATGTGGGCGGCCCCCTTGAGCGTCTTGATCTTGCCGGCATCGGCGGCGTGCACGACCAGCGGAGCCAGCAGCAGGGCGGCGAGCAGGGTCTTGAGGGCAGATTTCATGGTTTTCTCCAGATCAGGACGGCCGGGGCACAGCGCGCCGCGGTGCGTCGATACCTATAATAGCGCCTCGGATACCCGTCCCGGATGTGACGGGGGTCTCAGACGACACACAATGGACGATGAACGGCGATCTTTCCCCGCCCGGACTGCATCCTGGCCCGAGGTGCGGATTTTTGTGGAGCGTCGCTGCCAAGAGCTCGCGGTACCGCGCAGCGCCGCCCTGCGCCTTGAACTCATCGCCGAAGAACTGATCATCAACGTCGCCGATCATGGCGGGCTTGGGGGGAAAGGGCAGCTCTGTCTCCAAATCCGCGACTGCCATCCGGAAGTCGAGATGGTGCTGGAGGACAACGCCGAGCCGTTCGACCCCCTGGCCGGCATCGTGGCGCCAAACGGCGGCGCCGACCCGGACGCGCGCCCGGTTGGCGGTTTGGGGCGATTGCTGGTCAGCCGCCTGTGCTCGCGCAGCCAGTACCGGCGCCTTGGCGACCGCAACCAGGTGACGATCGCGGTACGCAAGCGGGACTGCGCGGAACGCCTCGAAACCGGAAAATAAAAAGAATAAAACCCTTTCGGCGCCGCCCGCGCTGCCGTAGAATGCTCGCCTAATCCAAAACGGGGGCCGACCGCCCCCGTTTCCATGTCCAGCTACGGATTAGACCGAAATGAATACCCCTGTCCCGGCCCTGCTCGCGCTTGCGGACGGCTCCGTTTTTCGCGGCGTTTCCGTCGGGGTCGAGGGCGTCACCACCGGCGAAGTCGTGTTCAACACGGCCATGACGGGTTACCAGGAAATCCTGACCGACCCGTCGTATCGCGAACAGATGGTCACGCTGACCTATCCGCATGTTGGCAACGTCGGCAGCAACGACGAGGACGCCGAGTCGGAGCGGGTGCAACTGGCCGCCCTGATCATGCGGGAGGTTCCGCGCCCGCATTCGAGCTGGCGCTCGACCCTGGACTTTGGCCGCTACCTGCGCGAACAAAAGGTGCTGGCCATTGCGCGCATTGATACGCGACGGCTGACCCGGATCCTGCGGGACCGGGGTGCGCAAAACGGCTGCTTCATGGCCGGCACCGTCGATGAAGCCAAGGCCCTGGAGCAAGCCCGGGCCTGGCCCGGCCTCAAGGGCATGGACCTGGCGAAAGTCGTCAGCTGCAGGAAGCCCTACGCCTGGAATCGCGGCAGCTGGCAACTGGCGACCAATTCCGAGCCGGTGCGGAACGACGGCGGATTCCATGTCGTGGTCTACGATTTCGGCGTCAAGCGCAACATCCTGCGAATGCTGGTGGACCACGGCTGCCGCGTCACCGTGGTCCCGGCCAGGACGGCTGCCACCGAGGTCCTGGCACTTGCGCCCGACGGGGTGATGCTCTCCAACGGTCCGGGTGATCCCGAGCCCTGCGACTACGCCATCCGGGCGGCGCGGAAATTTATCCAGGACCGGGTGCCGCTGTTTGGCATCTGCCTGGGGCACCAGATCCTGGGCCTGGCCGCGGGTGCGCGAACCGCCAAGATGAAATTCGGGCACCACGGCGCCAACCATCCGGTGCAGGACCTCGAGTCCGGCCAGGTTCTGATCACCAGCCAGAACCACGGCTTCGCGGTCGAGGAGTCCGGCCTGCCGGCCAACGTGAAGGCCACCCACCGGTCCCTGTTTGACGGCACCTTGCAGGGCTTGCGCCTGCTGGATGCGCCGGCCTTCAGCTTCCAGGGCCACCCGGAAGCCTCGCCCGGACCCCACGACGTTTCCTACCTGTTTCGCCGGTTTGTCGAACTGATGCGGAAACCTGCTCCCCACCGCGCGCCTGCACATGCCGAAACGCACTGACCTCGAATCGATCCTGATCATCGGCGCCGGCCCGATCGTCATCGGGCAGGCCTGCGAGTTCGACTATTCGGGAGCCCAGGCCTGCAAGGCGCTCCGGCAGGAGGGCTACCGGGTCATTCTGGTCAAC
>JANNAK010000183.1:0-10795 GCA_031384195.1 Gammaproteobacteria bacterium | reverse complement strand
GCCGCAGCGCCCGGCCCAGGTCGAAGTACTGGCTGGGCGTAGTCCAGGTCGCGGACACCTGCACCAGCGGGATGTCGGCCTCCGGGTACATCAGCATCAAGGGCACCCAGGCGCCGTGGTCGAGCCTGGCGTCGGTTGTTGGAGTCGCCGGCACGCCAGCGGTGCGCAGGGTATCCAGGATCCGGGCGGCGAGCCCGGCCTCGCCCGGTGGTGTGTATTCGATGCGGTATGGCGCTTCGGGAAATCCGCCGAAGTCATGCCAGGTCTGGTATCGGGCCGGGGCCTTGATCTCAAGTTCGCGGGTCAGCCAGTGCGGAGACTGCACAATTATTGCGCGGGGTCGCGGCAGCTCTCGGGCCAGCCCTTCCAGGAAGGCGCGCGCCGGCAGATCCGAAATCGGTAGCGTCGGCGCCCCGTGCGAGATGAACAGGCTGGAAAAGTCCTTCATCAGGCCTCAAGCGTGCAATGGTGTCCCGGGTGCTTGTGCCCGTATTTCTGGTGGTACTCCTCGGCCAGCCAAAAGGTAGTGGCCTGCACAATCCCGGTCACGATGCGGCCATTGAACGTCGATGCATTTAATTCAGCCTTTACTCGTTCGGCCACTGCCTTCTGCTCCAACGAGTGGTAGAACACGCCGGTGCGGTACTGAGAGCCGACGTCCGGCCCCTGGCGGTTCAACTGGGTCGGGTTGTGGATCTCGAAGAACTTGCGGACCAGGATCTCGAAGCTGACTTGGTCGGGATCGAACTCGACCTGCGCCACCTCGGCGTGTCCGGTGTCGTCATTGCAGACGTCCTGGTAGGTCGGCTGGTCCGTCTCGCCACCCATGTAGCCGACCGCCGTTGCGGTCACGCCCGGAACCTTGCCCAGCTTGAACTCGACGCCCCAGAAACATCCGGCGGCGAACGTTGCCTTTTCAGTCATGTCATCTCACCTCGTGGCCATGGTAACAACGCGGGTTCGGCGCGTACCGAGAATGATGCCCCGCTGCAGCAATCCCTGCAGCAGACCCGCGCCATCTGCCACCACGGCACCGGGCTCCGGGTGATTCAGTTCGCGGGCAATTCGCTGCAGCAGCTGCCGGCCGGTGCGCCGCCGACCGCCGATGAGTTGCAGCAGGCGCGCGGTCACCGCATTGGCCTCCATGAACTTCACCTCGTCCTCCCGATTCCGCCAGACGACGATGTGCACCGGCTGCGGCACCGGCTTCGCCGGCAGGAAATCCGGACCGATGCGCTGGACCGGAAACGAGTAGCTCTGCAGTCGGGCCAGCGGCGACATCACCGGGATGCCGGCGAGCAAGTCTCCGCTTGGGTCGGCCAGGGCCGGGGTCAGTTCCAGCTCACTCACGGACAACGCCAGCTCCACCCATTCGTAGTGCGCCAGCTCGCGCAAGAACGCCGGGTCGCCACGAACCTTGCCGCGCTCGTGCTCGAGGTACTTCAGGAATTCTTCCGCTACCCGGTGGAACAGGGGCTCGTGACTTTGGTGGCGCGCCAGGAAATCCCGGGCCATCGCATGCCAGCGTCGATCGGGCGTGATCCGCCGCAACACCGGAAACGCCGCGGCAAGGAAGCCCTCGATATTGTTGTAGAACAACTCCCGGTAAATCTTCATCCGCCGCGGCTCGATGCCCCGCGGAACCGGCTGCCGCTTTGGATCGCGCAAGTGCGCGGCAAAGCGGTATTGCAGTCGCTGGAACGGCTTGAGCCGGCGCGCGCTAGGCACGGGCGTGCGCCTGCCGCTGCCGGATTTGCCGGATTTCGCCCAACAGCGCAGGCAGCGGGGGGATATTGAAGTCGCGCTCCAGCAGGGTCGGCAAGGGGCCGAGCCGGGCGTAGGTTTCGGCGAGCAATTCCCACACCGGGTCACAGACATCGGCGCCATGGGTGTCGACGCGAAGATCCGGGGCCTCGACGTAATGGCCGGCAACGTGCAGGTAACGCACGCGCCCGGCCGGAACCCCATCGAGGAAGGCGCGCGGGTCGTAGCGGTGATTGATGCTGTTGACGTAGATATTGTTGACGTCCAGCAACAGCCCGCAGTCGGCCTCCTCCAGGACGGCATTTAGAAATTCCAGCTCCGTCAGTTCGGCCCCGGGGGCGGCGTAATAGGAGACATTTTCGACCGCGATTTCGCGCCCGAGGATGTCCTGCACACGGCGGATGCGGGCGGCCACGTACCGGGCGGCGTCTTCTGTAAACGGGATCGGCATCAGGTCATAAAGATGGCCGTCATCCGAGCAGTAGCTGAGGTGCTCGGAGTAGCAACGAATCTGGTGTTGCTGCAGGAACTTCCGGATCCGTCGCACGAAGCTGGTGTCCAGCGGCGCCGGGCTGCCCAGGGACAGCGAGAGCCCGTGGCACACGAACGGGTGCCGCTCGGTCAGGGCGCGAAATTCCCGGCCGCGACGACCGCCGACTTCCATCCAGTTCTCCGGGGCCACCTCGAGGAAGCCAATCTCGCCTGGAACTCCGGCGAGCATGTCCGGCAACAATTCACGTCGCAGGCCCAGACCCGCGCCGACGACGCCAGCCAGCGGCAGCGCGTCAGGGGCAGTCAAAAAAGCCGGACCCGGAATTCTCCGGGCCCGGCTGGATCCTGCGTTAAGGCTTACTGTTTGCCGCCGCACTTGCCCTCGACCTTCTTCTTGTCGGCGCCGCACTTGCCTTCGCCGCACTTGCCTTCCATGGCCTTGTGTCCGGCCATGAACTCTTCCTTGCTCAACTTGCCGTCGCCATCCTTGTCCATCATCTTGAATGCATCGGCGCCACACTTGCCTTCGCCGGACTTGCCCTCGGCGGCCTTGGGGGTATCCGCCGCAGACGCCACCATGTAGCCGGCGCCCAGATCGGTGGTCTGGAACACTGAAGCCTGTGCCATCGCGCCGGAGAGCGCGAATGCTGCGCCCAGCGCAACGGCGATGGGCTGCCTGGAAAATTTCTTGCTCATTAGTCGTCCTCTTGAAGTTTGGGGTTGGAATTGCTGCTTTCGAATGCCGGACCGCTAACATCCCTACGGGCCGATCGTTGAATCGGACGCAACATGAAGCGCATAAGTTCCTCTTCGGCGTGCGGCCAGCAGGACCGGAACGGCAGGATAGGCCCGACGCCCGGGTCCGGCAAGCAGGACGCCGCCACACGGGGCCGCGATAAGTCATTGCAATCGTTACCGAAAGTTGTTTCCCCCTGTTAGATTACGCGCCGGCAGACAGTCAAATCCGCAACGAGCAGGCGACCCGAGTTCAGATAACCTTCAACGCGTGGGCCTTTAGCTCAATCGGTTAGAGCAGGGGACTCATAATCCCTTGGTTCCGGGTTCGAGTCCCGGGGGGCCCACCATCTAGTCAAGGGTCGCGGGAGGGAATGCCTATCAACAGTGGCGTGATGTGCTCGAGTTCGATCCGCAGCGTGTAGATCGAGTCGGTCACGGTCTATCGAGCGAGCACCCGGCGTTGCAACAGGGCCTGCATGTCGCGTCGTCCATCAGCGACGACCAGCACATGAATCTCGGAGCCGGTGACCTGGACCGAGAACTTCATTCGGCGCTGCGACGCTTCGCCTTGATCACGCGGATTGCCTCATTGAGCGGCTTGACCTTGCCTTCCGCGATCTGCGTCTGCCCCAGCGCCAGGATTTTCAGCATTGCCAGCGCTTCCTGGGTCTGCTCGTAGCTGTGAATGTCCTGCAAGACCGCCTTGGCTTCGCCGTTCTGGGTAATGAAGAGCGACGACCCCTTGTTGCCGAGGTCGCGCACGATCTCGGAGACGTGGGCTTTCAGGAAGCTGATGGGTTTGATCTGGGAGGAGAGTTTCAAGGCGTTACCTATGACCTGTATATGGCCCAAGAATAGGTCATTGCGGCGGAGCTAGCCAATGCGAGAAGTGGCCCCACCATTCCGGTTCACCGGGGTCCGCAACTTCTGGATTCACTCCGGCAGCGTGAAATGGAACCGGCTGCCCTTCCCCGGCTCCGACTCGACCCAGATCCGACCGCCCCGGCCCTCGACAATCTTCTTGCACAGCGCAAGGCCGATGCCGGTCCCGGTGTCATCCGGCTCCCGATCCAGCCGCTCAAAGAGGTTGAAGATCCGCTCATGATTCGGCGGATCGATCCCGATCCCATTGTCGCTGACCGTGAACTGCCATTGCGACCGCACGGCGTCCAGTGCCGCGCCAACGTGGACCCTGGGCGGGGCTGCTCCGCGAAACTTGATGGCATTCCCGACCAGGTTCTGAAACAGCTGGATGACCTCGGTCGGGTGCGCCCGCAAATCCGGCAGCGGGTCGTGGGTTACGACCGCCCCGCTGCGCTCGATGGCCTGGTCCAGGTGGGCCAGCGCCCGCTGCAGCCCGACCTCAAAGCTGGCGCGGGCAAGCTGCTTTTCCAGCTTGCCCGCGCGGGCATAGTTGATCAGGTTTTCAATGTGGCTTTGCATGCTTAGCGCGCCATTGACTGCGTACTGGATGTACTGGTCCGCATCTGCATCCATGCGACCCTGGTACTTCTTGGCCAGCAGCTGCGTGAAACTGACGACGGAGCGAAGCGGCTCCTTGAGGTCGTGCGAGGCAACGTAGACAAACCGCTCCAGTTCGGAGTTGGATCGGGCCAGTTCCTGGTTGCGTTGTTCCAGAGTCGCATTCGCGGCGCGCAGGGCATCCTCGGCACTGGCATTGTCCTGGATGAGTTCCAGCAGGACTTGCTCACGATGCTTCAGCGCGTCCACGCGGGCCCGGTAAAAGCGCGTCGCCAGCGCCACCACTCCGGCGATCAGGAGCAGGTACACCAGGTAAAACGCCCCGCGCTGGTAAAAGCGCGGCTGGATTTCCAGCGACAGTTCGGCGCCAATCTCGTTCCAGACCCCGTCGTTGTTGCTGGCGCGGACCAGGAACCGGTAGTTGCCCGGCGGCAAGTTCGTGTAAGTCGCAACCCGGTTGTTGCCGGCGTCGACCCAAGCCTCGTCGTAACCTTCCAGCCGCACCTTGAAACGGACTTTCTCGGGCGCCAGGAAGCTGAGGGCGGTGTAGTGAAACTCGAGTTTCTGCCGACCGGGCGGAACCTGCACCGGGGAATCGCCGACGGTGTCGACGACGGCGCGCTCGCTGCCAATCATGACCTCTTCGATGCGAATTGGAGGCGCGACCTGATTGCTCTGCAAGCGGTTGGGGTCCACGCTGACCACGCCGCGAACGGTGGGAAACCACAGCCGCCCGTCACGGCTCCGCCAGCCGGCCGGCTGGTGCGCGCCATTGGCCTCGCCGCTTTTCATGCCATCGGCACTGCCATAGGCAACCGACTCGACTCGCAAGCGCTTGCCGTCGGCGAACCCGTCCAGGTCCCGCTTGCTGACCCGGGAGATGCCCCGATTTGAGCTCATCCAGAGGTTGCCGCCGTCATCCTCGAGAATCCGGTAGACAACGTCGTCGTACAGCCCGTTCTTGGAGGTGACGGTGGTGAACTTTCCGCCCTTGAAGCGGCTCAGTCCGCCGCCAAAGGTGCCGATCCACAGCACGCCATCCTTGTCCTCGTACAGCGACAGGACCAGGTCGTGCGCCAAGCCGTGGCTGGTGTTGTAAGTTGTAATCTTGCCGTCCTGGTAGTGGTTGAGGCCGCCACCGAGGGTCCCGATCCAGAACCCGCCCCGGCGCGCATTCAGCAATACGCGGACGTCATTGCTGCCCAGTCCATCGGCCGTGGTCAGCGCCTTGAACCGCTCCCCCTCGAGCCGGTTGAGGCCGCCGCTGCGGGTTCCGGCCCAGACCACACCGTCCGCGTCTTCCAGCAGGCATAACACCGTCTCGTTCGACAGCCCCTGGGCATCGGAAAAATGCGTGATGAGCCCGTTCCGGTAGCGATTCAGGCCACCGCCCAGCGTCCCGGCCCACAGTGCGCCGGAACGATCCTCCATCAAGGACAGCACCGCGTCGGACGACAGCCCCTGTCGCTTGGTCAGGGTGGTGAATTTTCCGTCGAACCAGCGGGTCAGCCCGCCGAACGAACCTATCCACATTGCGCCAGCACGATCCTCGAGCACCGCGCGTACGTTGTCGTTGGGCAAACCTTCATCGCTGCTGTACGTGACAAACGTGTTGTCGCGCAGGCGGTTGAGGCCGCCGGCGTCCGTCCCGATCCACAAGCTGCCCTCGCGGTCTTCGAACAGGGCACCAACGTTGTCATTGGACAGCCCCTGCTTGGCACCAAAGGCCGTGAAGCGCCCGGCACGGTAGCGATACAGGCCGCCGCCATCGGTGCCCAGCCAAAGCGTGCCCTGCCGGTCCTGGTAAATGGCCCGGATATTGTCATTGAGCAGCCCGTCTTTCGGGCCAAACGCGGTCGCCACGCCATCGTGCAGGCGGAAAAGTCCCTTGCCGCTACCGACCCAGAGGTCGCCTTCGAAGTCCTCAAGAATGGCGTAGATGGTGTCGTTGAGGATTCCCTGCGCCTTGGAGAGCGTGTCAAATTTTCCGTTGCGATAGCGCACCAGGCCCTCGCCATCAGTGCCCAGCCAGAGATTTCCGTCACGATCGCCAACTATCGCGTAGATCGTCTTGCTGCTCAGGCCATCGGCGGCGGTATAGGCACGAATCACGCCATCCTTGTACCGGTTCAAGCCACCGCCGCGAGTTCCGATCCAAAGGCCGCCGTCGCGCCCCTGCCACAGGGCCTGCACCGAATCACTCGTCAGCCCGTCCTCCTTCGACAGGGTGTCAAATCGGCCATCGCGGTATCGAACCAGCCCGCCACCGCGCGTTCCGATCCACAGCGTTCCCTCGGAGTCCTCGAGCAGGTTCCACACATCGTTGTGCCGGATCGCTTCGGTATTTTGCTTGTTGAAAACCGTGAAGCGCGCGCCGTCAAAGCGCACCAAGCCCTCCTGCGTCGCCAACCACAGGTAGCCATCGCGGGTCTGCAGGATTGCGAATACCGAGCTTTGCGGCAGGCCCTGTTCGGTTTGCCAGAGCCGGTGGGTGTACTGGGTGATGGCCAGGTTCGGGTTCAGGGCCTGCGCCGACTGGTGGCCAAGCGACAGGACCAGCGCCACCAGCGCCGGTCGGATGCCGCAGCGGGAAGTCATCATGAAAACCGCATGGCACTCGCGAAATTCGGAGTCATGAAGGGTCCCTGTCCGTGCCGCTGCGATCCAGAGCGTCTAGGTTAAACATTCGTGCAGTGCGATGAAAGCTGCGACCAAGGTCGTATTCCGGCTAAAGTCTAGATTCATTTTGCGCCTTCTGGTGTTAGCGTTGCATCCGGGTGTTGCGGGTCAGGGAGTCGCCGCATCCTAGCCGGAGCCAAGATCGATGAACGACAACGTCCGTGCAGTACTGATGACCCGTCTGCTCTGCAGCGCCACCCTCGCCCTTCTGCTGGGCGGCGCAGCGCACGCCCAGACCCCGAACCTCACCTCCATCGTCACCTTCGACGCGCCGCCGACCGCCAACCAGGTCGAGATGCTGCGCGGGCTCGCACTGCAGGTGCACGCCTACCATCACCTTCCGGCGGCGGTTGCGGTGATCCCGCCGGGTGCCCTGGACCTGCTGGCCAACCTGCCCGGCGTGAAGGGCGTCTACCCCAACCGCTCGCTGCAGTGGATGCTCGACAACTCCACCCGCACCCTGCGCGCCGACGGTGTGTGGGCCAACGGCTACACCGGCGCCGGTATCGGCATCGCGGTCATTGACGCGGGAGTGGATGGCACCCATCCGGACTTGTGCGCCCGCATCGAGTTCTGCATCGGCACCGGCGTCAAGACCGTCCAGAACGTCAAGATCCTCGGCCGCCAAAGCGCGGTCGACCCGGTGGTGGTGCTTGAGGACCAGATCTCCACCGATTCCAGTTCAGGCCACGGCACGCACGTCGCCGGCATCGCCGCCGGCGCCGGCACCGCCAGCGAGACGCCCGGCAAGTACCGCGGCGTCGCCCACGGCGCGAAAATCATCGGCCTGGGCACCGGCGAGGTCGCGGAAGTTGACACGGTGCTGGCCGCATTCGACTGGGTGCTGGCCAACCACAACAACCCGGCCTACAACATCAAGGTGATCAACAATTCCTGGGGCCCTGGCCCGGGTGTTCCGTACGACCCGAAAGAACCGGTGCAGTTGGCAATCGCCGCCGCGCACGACGCCGGTATGGCAGTGGTGTTTGGTGCCGGCAATGCCGGCCCGACAACCGACACCATGAATGTCTTCAGCGTGAACCCGAAGGCGATCTCGGCGGCAGCAGGAACCAAGATCGGACACATTGCGCTATTTTCCAGCCGCGGAGTTCCGGGAAGCTCGCTCTGGCGGCCAACCGTCACGGCCCCGGGCATGTTCATCGCCTCGGTGCGCGCGCGCACGGGCTTCTATGCCGACGTAGCCGACGCCAGCGGCCCGGACCCGAGCGACCCAATCGCGCCGCCGGACAACCTGTCCTACGCCTACGCCAGCGGCACCTCAATGTCTGCCCCCCATGTTTCGGGCGTCATTGCGCTGATGCAGCAGGCCTCCTGGGCCGCGCGCGGCCGCTACCTGACTCCGGACGAGGTCCGGAACGTGCTGCAGAGCACCGCCGTGTCGCAGGATCCTGCGCGCGGTCCCGGCGGCCTGCCGGGTTACCAGGACTACTCGATGGGCGCAGGATATGCGGACGCGCTGGCCGCGGTGCAGGCGGTGGTCGCCGGCTCCGGCCTGCAGGCCTACAACGACGGCACCACCACCGATGCCCGCGCCTTTGTCGGCGCCGTCGGCGCCGGCGCGTTTGTACCGCTGCAGTCGTTCGAGACCACGTTTCCGGTTGCGCCGGGCGCCATTTCCCTGGACGTCATGATTGACTGGTCGCAGTCAGCCCAGGATCTCGACATTGACCTGTACCGGCCGGACGGCACGCTGTTCCTGTCGACGACGCTGCACCTCGAGACGCAGGAAGGGCCAAACCAGTACTCCTCGTTCGCAACCACGATCGCGAACGAGCGCATTAATGTCGCCGGACCCGCAGCCGGCACCTGGCGCGCCGTCGTGCACGGCACGGTTTCCGCGAGCGAAACCGCGTACGGGATGTGGTCCGCGGTCTATCCGGACGGTGCAGCCCCGGCCGCCGGGCAGGCAGCCGCCAGCGTCACGGTCGCAGGACCGGCGGCGCCGAATCTCACCGGCCAGCCCGCCGCGCTCACCGCAACGGTGCGCGATGCGGCCGGCAACCCGGTGCCGAACGCAGCCGTCACCTGGTCCACCGCCGGGGTCGGGATCCTGACGCTGGGCGAAACCATTACCGACGGGCGCGGCGTGGTAATGGCCACGGCGCTCAGCCATTCGCCGGGAACACAAACGGCAACCGCGCAGTCCGGCACCGCGGTGGGCAGCGTCGCGCTGACCTGGATTGGCGCGCCGGTGCCGCCGCTGCCGCCGCCGCCGCCGCCGGGATCGAACTCCCCCGGCAAGGCCTCCGGCGGTGGCCACTTCATGCAGGGCAACAAGCGCCACTTCTCGTTCCACGCCAACTACGACCCGGCCGCGACCGGACCGGCCGGCAAGCTGAACTACGACAGCAAGAATGGCGTGAAGGTGGACGCCGATGCGGTGACGTCCTTCACGATCAGCGGCGGCAATCGCGCGACGGTCAAGGGACCGGCCAAGTACAACGGCGCCCCCGGCTACCGTTTCGAGCTGGTGGTAACCGACAACGGTGAACCCGGCAGCTCGGACACGATCAACCTGGTCGTGACCAAGGACGGCGACGCGATCTTCCGCTACGAAACCGGCGGTACGCTGGGCGGTGGCAACATCCAGGTCAAGCCGGACTGAGGATCTCAGTCAACCTGGAATCGGGTGTAGATTTCGACCACCTTCATTTCGCCCTCGGGAAAAGCGACGGTCTGCTCGCGTCGTCGCGGCAGCCCGGAGTCGGGATCCAGCCAAAGCCGCGCGCTTGCCGCGAACTGCTTATCCACCAGAAGGTCGAATCCGAGCGCCAGCACCCCCGCCATTTCACCGGATTGGGCAATCGTTGCCGGACGAAAATTATCCAGCGCGATCCACCCCGCCACGTCGCCATTGGCGTGGTCGGGCCCCGCCGATTCGGTCGCGCGCGCCAGGTTGTGCAATAGGCCCATCCGCGTCAGCCCAAGCAGCACGGCGCGATTGGACTCAGGACCGGTGGCGCCCGATTGCGTCCGGCCATTGACGCGGGTTTCCAGCACGCGACCGTCCGATACCACCGAGACGGTGACCGGCTTGCCCGCAAAGGTTCCGGCATAGCGGACGTCCAGCCGGTTGCGCTCGCGCAAGTCCGTGACGCCCTGGAGCGAAGCCTGTACCGCGCCGGTCGCCTGAAGGCTAGCCTCGACGCGCACGTGCGGGGACGCCAGCAACCGTGCCTCCAGGGCGCCGAGTGCATCTGCCGCGGGATCACCCTGCGCGAGCACCAGCAGCGGGCAGCCGATCAGCGCCGCGCTTGCAAGCAGGCGCATCACTCGCCCACCAGCGAGACCCGCAGCACCAGCGGATTCTTCATCGTGGCGCGATCCGGAAGCTGGTGGTGCTGATCAAACCGATTCCATTGGCTGTTGGCCACAAACGATAATCCGTCCCCGGCCACCACGCCTAGCGTGGGCTGCTCAAATTCCGGCAGGGCCGCGGCCAGCACGCGGGATTTGGCGACCCGACGCCCGGTTTTGTCGAGCCGAATGCCCAGGATCCGATGGGGACGATAGCCGTTCTGGATCGCAATCAGTTCGTCGTCATGGCGGGATAGCCCATCAATGCCGAACAGGTGGACGTCGTCGGAGGGCGGGACCTGGGCAAGGACGGAAGTCTCAA
>JANNAK010000150.1:0-18150 GCA_031384195.1 Gammaproteobacteria bacterium | reverse complement strand
AGTTGGTGCGCACGAACTTTGACCTGCGCCCCTACGGGATCATCCGCATGCTGGACTTGATTCATCCGATGTACGAGCTGACGGCCTCCAACGGCCACTTTGGCCGCAAGCCGTTCCAGCACACCTTCCGCTGGACCGAGTTGGTGAACGGCAAGAAAGTGGAGAAATCCGAAACCTGTAACGCCTTTTCCTGGGAACAGACCGACCGGGCCGCGCAGCTGCGCGATGCCGCCGGGCTGAAGTGAGAGACCAAACATGAACGCCGTCCTGAAACCGAAAAACGATTACAAGGTCCGTGACCTTGCCCTGGCCGAATTCGGCCGCAAGCGCGTGGTCATGGCCGAGGAAGAGATGCCCGGCCTGATGTCGATCCGCGCCAAGTACGCCCCGGGCCTGCCGCTGAAGGGCGTGCGCGTCACCGGCTCGCTGCACATGACCAAGGAGACCGCGGTCCTGATCGAGACCCTGGTCGCGCTGGGCGCCTCGGTGCGCTGGGCCTCCTGCAACATCTTCTCGACCCAGGACGACGCGGCCTCGGCCATTGCCGTCACCGGCGTGCCGGTGTTCGCCTGGAAGGGCGAGACGCTGGAGGAGTACTGGGACTGCACGCTGGATGCCGTTACCCATCCGGGATTGAAGGGCCCCGAGCTGGTGGTGGACGACGGCGGCGATGTCACTTTGCTGATCCACAAGGGCTACGAGATGGAGCGGGGTGACAAGTGGGTGGACACCGCGTCGGCCAACCACGAGGAGCAGGTGATCAAGGACCTGCTCAAGCGCACCCGCAAGGAACGTCCCGGATTCTGGGCCACCGTCGTCATGGACTGGCGCGGTGTGTCCGAGGAAACCACCACCGGCGTGCACCGCCTGTATCAAATGATGGAAGCGGGCAAGCTGCTGGTGCCGGCCATCAACGTCAACGACTCGGTCACCAAGAGCAAGTTCGACAACCTGTACGGCTGCCGCGAATCGCTGGCAGACGGCATCAAGCGCGCGACCGATCTGATGATCGCCGGCAAGCTGGCGGTGATCTGCGGCTATGGCGACGTCGGCAAGGGCTCGGCTCACTCGCTGAAGGGATTCGGCGCCCGCGTGGTCGTGACCGAAATCGACCCGATCAACGCCCTGCAGGCGGCAATGGAAGGCTTTGAGGTTGCGCTGCTCGAAGACTACGTCAGCACCGCCGACGTCTTTATCACCACCACCGGCAATCGCGACGTCATTACCATCGAGCACATGCGCGCGATGAAGAGCGGCGCGATGGTCGGCAACATCGGCCACTTCGACAATGAAATCCAGATGGACGCGCTCAACACCGAAAAGGGCGTCCTGCGCGACACCATCAAGCCGCAGCTGGACAAGTACACGTTTGCCGATGGCCACAGCATTTACGTCCTGGCCGAAGGCCGGCTGCTGAACCTGGGCTGCGCCCACGGCCATCCGGCGTTTGTAATGTCCAACTCGTTCTCGAACCAGACCCTCGCCCAGATCGACCTGTGGGCCAACAAGGACACGTACCAGAAGACGGTCTACCGCCTGTCCAAGAAGCTGGACGAGGAAGTAGCTCGCCTGCACCTTGAAAAGATCGGCGTTCGGTTGACGCGCCTGACCGACGCCCAGTCGCAGTACCTGGGCATCGACAAGGACGGTCCGTACAAGCCCGAGCACTACCGCTACTGAGCCCCGTGCCGATGGCCGCCGCGCGATCGTTTTCGTTCGAGTTGTTCCCGCCGCGCACGGCGGCCGCCGCCGAGCGGCTGCCGGCGACCGTGCGCGAACTTGCGGCGGTGGGCCCGGCCTACTTTTCCGTAACGTTTGGCGCCGGCGGCTCGGACCAGGCCGGCACCTACGACACGGTGATCCAGGTCGCGCGGGACACCGGCATCGAAGCGGCGCCGCACCTCACCTGCGTCGGCTCCACGCGCGGGCGCATCCGCGAACTCCTCGACCGCTACCGCGATGCAGGCATTCGTCGCCTGGTGGCCCTGCGCGGCGACTTGCCGGCGACCGCGCCGGGCGCCGAGGCTCCAGGTGAATTCCATTTTGCCAACGAGCTGGTCGCGTTCATCCGCGAATGTCACGGCGACCATTTCACGGTAGAAGTTGCCGGTTACCCGGAAATGCATCCGCAGGCACCGGATCCGGGCGCCGACTTCGACAACCTGGTGCGCAAGGTCATGGCCGGCGCCGATGCCGTCATCACGCAGTATTTTTTCAACCCGGCGTCGTATTTCGACTTCCGTGACCGCTGCAGCGCAGCCGGCCTGAAGGTTCCGGTGGTGCCCGGCATCATGCCGATCACCAACTACGCACAACTGGCGCGTTTTTCAGACGCCTGCGGCGCCGAGATCCCGCGCTGGATTCGCTTGCGACTGGAAATGCTGCAGGACGACCGCCCGGCCCTGCTCGAATTTGGTGCCGAAGTGGTCAGCCAGCTTTGCGAGACACTACTCGCCGGTGGCGCACCGGGGCTGCACTTCTACTCGCTTAATCAGGCCGAGCCGGTGCTCCGGCTGTGGAAAAACCTGAAGTTGTCCTGAAAAAATTCAGGGACCGTCAGCCTTTTTCGCGGTCCAGGTCAATGTCGTCGTAGGACACCGGGTCCTCAATCGGCTCCAGGTGGGTGAAGACCACCGTGTGCGGCAGCTCCTTGTTCACCGCCGCCTCGATTTTTTCCAGCAAGTCGTGACCGCGCTGGACGCTCCACTCTCCCGGCACCAGCACGTGGAAAGAGGCGAAGCGCCGGCGCGCAGCACGACGGGTGCGGACGGCGTGGAAGCCGACGCCGTCCGCCTGGAACGGGTACAAGGCGCGATCCAACGCCGCGCGGTCTTCGTCCGGCCAGGCCGCGTCCATCAACCCGGCCGTGGACTCCCGCAGCAGGCGGAATCCGGTCCACAGGATGTGGATCGCAACCACGATGGCGATCAGCGGGTCGAGCACCAGCCAGCCGGTCCAGGCCACCAGTGCCACCGCAACGATGACGCCCGCGGAGGTCCACACATCGGTAATCAGGTGCTGGGCATCGGCGCGCAAGGTCACAGAGTCATGGCGCTGCCCTGCCTTCATCAGCACCCGGGCGACAACAAAATTGATCACCGATGCGCCGGCCGTCAGCGCGAGGCCCAGCCCGGCACGCTCGATGGCACCGGGATGCAGGAGCTTTGGAACCGCCGCGGCAAGAATCAGGCCTCCGGCCACGAAAATCAGCAGGCCCTCAAAACCGCTGGCGAAATATTCGGCCTTGTCGTGCCCGTATTCATGGCCGGAATCGGGCGGCTGCGCCGCCAGCCACAACATCATCACCGCCATGAACGCGGCGCCAAGGTTCACCAGCGATTCGAGTGCGTCCGACAGCAGGCCAACCGATCCGGTCAGCCGCCAAGCCACCAGCTTGATGCCCATGGTCAGCAGCGCGGCGGCCACCGACAACCAGGCGAATCGAGTGAGGGAACGATCTTGCATGGTGCGAAGTATCCACCAATCCGGCGTCCGGACGCCGCGCTGCGGCACAATGCCGAACATCATGCCCCGCATCCCGCCCACTCTGGGCGCCAGTCCGTCCTCCGGCCCGGCTCCACTGCCGCCGCCAGCGCCCGCGTCGCGCCCGCGCCCGCGCTTTCGCGCGGTGCGCTGGCTGCTTTGGCTGCTGGCCACGCCGGTGCTCGCAAGCCACCTGCTGGTGATCGCGCTGCGCTGGCTGCCGCCGCCAACCACCGCCTTCATGCTGCAGAGCCCGACTCGGCCGGTGCAATACCATTGGGTTCCCGCAGAGCAGATTGCCAGCGTCGCCGGGCGCGCCGTCATTGCCGCCGAAGATCAGAAGTTCCGCGACCATGGCGGGTTTGATTTCGAGGCGATCGAGAAGGCACTAACGCACAACGAGCGCAGCCGGCGAACACGTGGCGCCAGCACTCTAAGCCAGCAAGTCGCGAAGAACGTGTTCCTGTGGCAGGGCCGCAGCTGGCTGCGCAAGGGCCTGGAGGTCTACGCCACGCTGTTAATCGAATGGACCTGGGGCAAGGACCGCATCCTCGAGGTCTACCTCAACGTGGCCGAGTTCGGGCCGGGGATTTACGGTATCGAGGCCGCCGCCCGCCATTTCTTCGGCAAGCCGGCGGCGCGCCTGACGCCGGAGGAGGCCGCGCGCCTCGCCGCGGTGCTGCCCAGCCCACGTCGCTGGCGCGCCAACCCGCCCGGCCCCTATGTCCAGTCGCGCAGCCAGTGGATCCTGCGACAGATGGGTTTTGGGCGGCCGCCACCGAGCTTGGCGAGTCCGGCCGAAGCGCCCGAAAACCCTGCCGACGCTCCGGAACCTCCGGACCGCGACGAGCCCCTGGGCGACGAGCAGCCGGAAGAGAGCGCTGACCCGACCGACGACTTCGATCCGTCCCCGTCAGAAGTGCCGTTGCCGGACGAATCCCCGGACGTTTCCCCGGTCGATTCCCCGGACCCGTCCGGACGGTAATTCAGCGCTTGCGCAGCAGCGTCAGGCCGTCGGCGATCGGAACCAGGCACAGGTCGACCCGCTGGTCGCGGTGTACGAACTGGTTGAAATCCTTCAGGGCCAGGGTGTCCTCGTCGACGGCCGCCGGTTCGGCAACCCGGCCCGACCAGAGCGTGTTGTCCACCCCAATCAGTCCGCCCGGACGCAGCAACTCCAGTGCGCGCTCGTAGTAGCCGCGGTAATTGACCTTGTCCGCGTCGATAAACGCAAAGTCGTAACGACCGGCAGCTCCGTCTGCAAGTTCGCGATCAAGGGTTTCCAGCGCCGGGGCCAGCACCAGCCGGATCCTCCCGGCCACCCCGGCTTCCTGCCAGTAGCGCCGCGCCATCGCCGTCCAGTCCAGATTGACGTCACAGGCCAGCAACTGGCCATCGTCCGGCAGCGCCTGCGCCACCACCAGGCTGCTGTATCCGGTGAAGACGCCGACCTCGATGCAGCGGCGCGCGCCGGTCAATCGGACCAGCAGCGCCAACAACTGGCCCTGCTCGGGCGCGATTTGCATGCGCGCCTGGGGCAAAGCCGCCGTTTCCTCGCGCAGGCGGGCCAGCAACGGCGGCTCGCGGAAAGCAACGCGGTCGTAGTATTCGACCAGTCCCTGCGGCAACAAGAAACTTTTTCGCGTCATCGGCAGACGATAACAAAATTCAGTTGCGGCGAGATTCAACACCCAGCGAGAGGTTGTTCCGATAACATGCCGATCTCAAAGAGAAATTTGCGTCCATGCACAGAGCCTGTTCAAAACCCTGTGGAAAACTCCCGGGACGCGGCAACCCCTGCCCCTCACGATGCGGGAAAAAGCCGGTCACGGACACTTTGTAACCAATCTGAAATGCACCAGCGCGCCAATCACTTGCACCAACATGGTCGGGGCGTCAGGAGCCCCAACAAGGTGCGTGCGCGGGTCCGCGCCACGTCTGCCGCCCCGATGTGCATAACTGGATTTTTCCCTTGCCGACGGCTCAATCGTGTTGCAACGCACTGAGGACCCCAAGGTGCTGTGCCTGTCCGGCCACGACCCCACCGGCGGTGCCGGGCTGCAGGCCGATATCGAGACCATCGCGGCCCTGGGCGGGCATGCCCTTGGCGTGATCACGGCCTATACCATCCAGGACACCCGCAACGTGCACCGCGTCGCCGCACCTCCGCTTGCGTGGTTCAAGCAGCAACTCGCCACGGTCCTGCGCGATGTGCCCATCGCCGCGATAAAGATTGGCCTGCTGGCCGGGGCCGAGCAGGTGCCGGTGATCGCCGCCGCCATCCGCAAGGCGCGGGTTCCGGTGGTACTCGATCCGGTGCTTCGGGCAGGTGGCGGCCGCAACCTCGCTGACGCCCGGCTCATCGCCGCGATCCGGCGGCGATTGCTGCCGCTGGCGGACATCGCCACGCCCAACGTCGCGGAATTGATGCGCTTGATGCCCGGCGGCGGGCCGGTGGATCGGGCCGCCCAGCGCTGGCTGGCCGCCGGAGCCGGCTCAGTCCTGGTAACCGGCGGAGACAGTCCCGGCGACTTTGTTGCGAATAGCTGGCATCGTCCGGGCCACGCGGCGCAGCGCCAGGTGTGGCCGCGCGTCCCCGGGGAATTCCACGGGGCCGGCTGCACGCTGGCCGCGGCAATTGCGATCCTGCTCGCCCGCGGCTTCTCCCTCGCGGCCGCCGTGACCGACGCGCAGGCCTATGCACACGAGGCGCTGCGACGCGGCCGACGGATCGGGCGCGGCCGCGCGATTCCCTGGCGCAAGGGCACGGCCGCATGAGCCTGCGCGGCCTCTATGCCATTACCTCCGAGGCCGTGTGCCGCGATCACCGGGCCCTGCCCGAGGCGGTGCGCGCCGCGCTACGCGGCGGTGCCGTTCTGGTCCAGTATCGCGACAAGTGGAATCCACCGGCGCGGCGACTCGCATTGGCACGGGAACTGGTCGTACTCTGCCGCGAAGCGGGCGCGAAGCTGGTGATCAATGACGATCCGCAACTGGCGATGGATTCCGGCGCCGATGGCGTGCACCTGGGAGCCAGCGACGCAAGGCTGGGTGCCGCGCGCACGCAACTGGGTCCACGCGCACTGATTGGCGTGACCTGCGGCAATCGCATTGATCGAGCCCTCGAGGCCCAGGACGGCGGCGCCAGCTACGTCTCGTTTGGCCGATTCTTCGAATCCCGCACCAAGCCGGAGGCCCCCCCCGCATCGCCCGAGCTCTTGCAGGGAATCGGCGGGCGTATCCACCTGCCGATCTGCGTGATCGGCGGCCTGACGCCAGAGAACGCCGCACCGCTGGTGGCCGACGGCGCCAGCCTGGTGGCGGCGGTCGGCGGGGTGTTTGGCGCTACCGACATCGAGGCCGCCGCGAGGCGCTACTCGGCGCTGTTCGGCCCTCCGTGACCGGTGCGGCCGGTACAATTTCGCGATGACACGATCCGACGAGTTGTTCGAGCGCGCGCAGCAACGCATCCCCGGTGGCGTGAACTCGCCCGTCCGCGCCTTCAAGGCGGTCGGCGGCACGCCGCGATTCATCGCCCGTGCGCAGGGTGCCTACCTGCACGACGTCGACGGTCGCCGCTATGTCGACTACGTCGGGTCCTGGGGGCCGATGATCCTGGGCCACCAGCACCCGCAAGTGGTGGCTGCGCTGGAACACCAGCTCCGGATCGGGCTGAGTTATGGCGCACCCACGGAACTCGAAGTGGAGATGGCCGAACTGTTGTGCGAACGGGTTCCGGCAATGGAGCAGGTGCGTTTGTGCAGCTCGGGCACCGAGGCCACCATGTCAGCCCTGCGCCTGGCGCGCGGCTGCACCGGCCGCGACGCCATCCTGAAATTTGAAGGCTGCTACCACGGCCACAGCGATTCGCTGCTGGTGAAAGCCGGCTCCGGGGCACTGACCTTCGGCGTGCCGACCTCGGCCGGCGTTCCCGCGGATTTTGCACGCCACACGCTGACCGCCGTCTACAACGATCTCGACAGTACCGCTGCGGCCTTCGACTCAAACCCGGGCAAGATTGCTGCCGTCATCGTCGAGCCGGTGGCGGGAAACATGAACTGCATCCCACCGGCGCCCGGATTCCTCGAGGGGCTGCGCGCACTTTGCGACGACCACGGCGCGCTGCTCATCTTCGACGAGGTGATGACCGGCTTTCGCGTCCACCCCGGCGGCGCGGCGGCGTTGTTTGGCGTGCGGCCCGACCTCGTCACGCTGGGAAAAATTATCGGCGGGGGCCTGCCGGTTGGAGCGTTTGGCGGCCGTCGTGACTTGATGCAAAAGCTGGCACCCAATGGTCCGGTCTACCAGGCCGGAACGCTGTCCGGAAACCCGCTCGCGGTCACGGCGGGCCTGGCAACCCTGCGCCTGCTGACGCCCGCCCTCTACCAATCCACGGCGGCCTATACGACTCGCCTGCTTGAGGGACTGAGGCTGGCGGCCCGGGCGTCTGGCGTGCCGTTCTCGACCTCCCAGGTCGGCAGCATGTTCGGCTTGTTCTTCCGTCACACGGCACCCACCCGCTACAGCGAGGCGCTGGAATCCGACGCCGCGCGCTTCAAGCGCTTTTTCCACGCCATGCTCGACGCCGGCATCTACCTCGCACCCTCGGCCTTCGAGGCCGGATTTGTGTCGGCAGCGCACGGGGACACGGAACTGGAACTGACGCTGGCCGCGGCGCGGCCGGCGTTCTCGGCCTAGCGCCCGCAGACGCCCATGCTCGACCATCTGCAGTTCGTCCTGGAATGGGTCGCGCGGAATCCGGACTGGACGCTGGCACTGCTGGCGTTTGCCTGCGCCGGCGAATCGATCGTGGTGCTGGGCGTCCTGATTCCAACCACGCCGCTGTTGCTGCTCACCGGCGGCTTTGTGGCCGCCGGCGCCCTGCCGTTCTGGCCTGCCGCCATCGCTGCCACCGTCGGCGCGGTGCTCGGCGATCTGGTCAATTTCTGGGTGGGTCGCCGCTACGGCGAACGCGCGCTGCAGTCGTCGTTGGCGGAGCGTTACCAGGCGCCGATCGAACGCAGCCGCTTGCTGTTTGCCCAGCACGGCGCCAAGGCCTTGCTGATCGGCCGCTTCGTCGGCCTGATTCGCCCCTTCGTGGCGGCAATTGCCGGCGCCTGCCGCATGTCTCCGCTGATTTTCATCTTCATTGAGCTGATTGCGGCGTTTGTCTGGGCAGTTCCGCAGCTGGTCATTGGCGTGGCCTTCGGTGCGTCGCTGGACCTGGCTGCCGAGGTGGCGACGCGCCTGGTGGTGGTCATCCTGGCCTTGCTCGCCTTCCTCGTCCTGCTGGTCTGGGCAATCAAGTCTTGCATCGCCTTTGTCCAGGGACACGGGCAACGCTGGATTACTGCCCTTCTCGACTGGAGCCATCGCCACCGCCGCGTCGGCCGGCTGGGCGAGTGGCTGGCCGATCCTTCGCAGCCGGAAACCCCCGGCCTCGCCTTGTTGGCGATGCTGCTGCTGGCCATCAGCGCCTTGTGGTTATGGCTGTGGTGGGGCGTGGCGGCCCATCACCCGACGCCGTTCGATGCGCTGGCCTATCAGGGCATGAAGAACCTGCACACGCCGCTGGGCCTGGCGCTGGCGGTCGGACTGGCGCAGCTTGGCGAGTGGCCGGTGTACCTTCCAGTCGCGGCCACCGTGCTGCTGGTCCTGCTGGTGCAAAAGCGGCACCACGCGGCCTATCACTGGGTCGCGGCGCTCGGGTTTGCCGGCGTGATCGTCCTTGGCCTGACGCTGCTGCTGGTGCTTCCCGACCCGCTCAACTACTACCGCGGCGAGCTCGGGGCGCGGTTTTCAGGCCGCGAGTTGGTCATGGCCACGGTGGTGTACGGATTTCTTCCGGTGCTACTGGCCACCGGGGCCAGCAGCGGGGCGCGAATCACTTTTTACACCTTCGGCCTTGGATTGATCGGACTGATCGCCCTGGCCCAGGTTTATCTTGGCGCCCAGTGGCTGAGCGTCGGGGCATTTTCTGTGTTCATCGGCAGCCTCTGGACCGCCCTGCTGGCGCTCGGCTATCGCCGCCACGGGGCCAGTGCGCTGCATTTGCAGCGGATGTTGCCGGCGATGGGGGTTTTCTGCATCGCGGCGGCCTTCGCCTGGTCGCATGAATTCGGTGACGATCTCGCCGCCGTCACGCCGAGCGCACAGTCGCAACAGGATGTGCAGGCTTGGTGGCGCAGCGGCTACAACAAGCTTCCGGCATACCGCATCGACATGGCCGGCGTGGCCAAGCAACCACTCAATGTCCAGTGGCTGGGTCCGCTTGGACAAATCGAGGCGGCCCTGCAGGCCGCCGGATGGAGTCGTCCGGAACCGCCGACCTGGCGCAACCTGCTGCGCTGGCTGTCGCGGGCACCGCTGGCACAGTTGCCAATCCTGCCCCAGACCAACGCCGCCGCCGATCAGGCCCTGATCGTCCGCAAGTCCCTGGCTGACGATCGCCAGGCGGTGCTGCGTCTGTGGCCGTCGGAATGGACGGTTGCGAGCCAGGCGCTGTGGATCGGCAGCATCACCGAGCAACGCCCGCGCAGCGTGCTGCGCCTGGTGAAATTGCCGGAAACATTTCGCGAGTACAGCCGCCCGATGCAGGCCTTGAATCCAACCCCGCCCGGGTTCCTGATCCGTCGCAGCGCCGCACATCCGGGACGCGACAACCTGCACCGCTGGAACGGCTCGGTCTGGCTGCTGCGACCGGCGCCATGAGCGAGTCGCCGCTGGCGCGATTGCGCTCCCGCATCAATCGTGGTGATTCGTGGCTGACCTACGATCTCGGTCGCCTGTTGTCGGGTGACGGCCTCGACGAGGCCGCCCTGGAGGAACTGGAAACCCGGCTGTTGACCGCCGACGCGGGCATCAATGCCACGCAGGCGCTGGTGGACCACCTGCGCAAGCGTTTGCTCCAGGGACGCATTCGGGATGTGGCAGAGCTGCGGACGGCCTTGAAGGCCGCGATCGTCGAAATCCTGCGGCCGTGCCAGCGCGCGCTCGAAATTCCGGCGGACCGGCGCCCGTTCGTGGTGTTGATGGTCGGGGTCAATGGCGCCGGCAAGACCACGACGCTGGGAAAACTGGCGTCGCGATGGCGTGCCGAGGGCCACTCGGTGGTGATGGCCGCCGGCGACACTTTTCGCGCGGCCGCGACCGAGCAGCTGCGTGGCTGGGCCGATCGCACGGGTGCGACCCTGGTGGCCCAGTCCGCCGGCGCCGATTCCGCCTCGGTGATTCACGATGCCCTCCAGGCCGCGCGTGCTCGTGGCAGCGGTGTGCTGCTGGCGGACACCGCCGGGCGGCTGCACACGCAGGACCATCTGATGGAGGAATTGCGCAAGATTCAGCGCGTGATCAAGCGGCTGGACCCGCAAGCCCCGCACGAGGTGCTGCTGGTGCTCGACGCCAACTCCGGCAGCAACGTGCTGGTGCAGGCGAGGCAGTTTCACGAAGCGCTGGGCGTCACCGGGGTCATCCTAACCAAGCTCGACGGCGGCGCACGCGGCGGAACGCTGCTGGCGCTGGCGCAGGATACGGCCCTGCCCATCTGCTTCCTGGGAATGGGCGAGTCCCAAGAGGATTTGGTACCGTTCGACGCTGAGATTTTTGCCGACGCCCTACTTTCGTGAACGACCTGGTCCAGTTTCATGGCGTCAGCCACCGCTACAGCGACGGCGGCTTCGCGCTGACCGACGTCTCGTTCAGCCTGCGACAGGGGGAAATGGCCTTCATCACCGGCCACTCCGGCGCCGGCAAAAGCACGCTGTTGCGGCTGGTGGCCTTGTTGGCCCGCCCGACCCGCGGCCAGGTGATCGTCAACGGAATCAACCTCTCGACATTGCCGCGCGGGCGCGTGCCGGAGTATCGCCAGCAAATCGGCATCGTGTTCCAGAACTTCAACCTGCTCAACGACCGCACCGTTTTCGACAACGTCGCGCTGCCGCTGGTCATTCGCGGCTATCGCCGCGCGGACATTGGCAAGCGGGTTCGCGCCTCGCTCGATTCGGTCGGGCTGCTCGGCAAAGAGATGACCTACCCCTTGAGCCTGTCGGGGGGCGAGCAGCAGCGCGTCGGCATCGCGCGCGCCATCGTCACCAAGCCGATGTTGCTGATTGCCGATGAACCCACCGGCAACCTCGACCCGATGATGGCGCGCGAGGTGATGCAGGTGTTTGAGCGCTTCAACAAGGTCGGGGTGGGCGTGCTGGTCGCGACCCATGCGATTGACCTGATCAAGCAAATGCCGCACCGGCTGGTGCACCTGCACCGCGGCCAGGTCCGGGATGACGAGCCCATGGGCTTCGAACCTGCCGGGGCGCGGGGCTGACGATGGCACAGAACGAGAGCGGACGATTTCGCGATCCCTGGCTGTCACGACTGCTGCAGGAACACCTGCGCGTCATGGTGTACACGCTCGGCCGACTGTGGCGCGAACCGGCATCCACCCTGCTCACCGCGGCCGTCATCGGCATCACCCTGGCGCTGCCGGCCGGGCTGCACGTATTGATCGGAAACGTCAACGCCCTCAGCTACAGCTGGGAGGGATCCCTCCAGGCCTCGCTGTTCCTGAAGGATTCCACCAGCCCCGAGTCGGGCGCGGCGCTGGCCAAGGCGCTCGAACACCGCCCGGACGTTGCGAAAACCCATTACGTTTCGCGCGAGCAGTCGCTGGCCGAATTCCGCGAATTGTCCGGCTTTGGCGAGGCGCTGGACCTGCTGCAGGACAATCCGTTGCCGGCCGTCATCGTGGTCACGCCGTCGCGCGAACTTCCGCGGGAGTCGATTGATCAGCTGGTCGGCGCCCTGTCGGCGCTGCCCGAAGTCGAGGTCGCCAAGCTGGATCAGAAGTGGCTTGACCGCCTGTACGCCATCCTGGCCATCATCCAGCGGGTGGTCTCGGTCATCTCCGGCGTGCTGGCGCTGGCAGTGGTCGTCACCGTCGGCAACACCATTCGCCTCGACATCGACAGCCGTCGCGACGAGATCATCGTCATGAAGCTGATCGGCGCGCCGGACAGCTTCATCCGCCGGCCGTTTGTCTATATCGGCATGTGGTACGGGCTGGCCGGTGGCGTTCTGGCCTGGCTGCTGGTTCACGGGGCGCTTTGGGCACTGGCCGGACCGGCGCAGCGACTCGCCGGCCTGTACGACAGTCGCTTCACCCTCGCGGGGCTTTCCTGGGAGACCAGCCTGCTGGTATTGGCGTCCGGTGTGCTGCTGGGCATGCTGGGGTCAGCCCTGACCCTGGGGCGTCATCTGGATCGCTACGAGCCGACCTGATACCTGCGTCCGGTGACCGCCAGCAAAAGCGCCCCAAGAAAGCCGGTTGTCAGCAGCCCGCCCGCCAGCATGGCCCAGGGCAGGAAGCTGCGCTGCTCGGCCGCCGCCGCGGTCGGCGCCAACTTCAACAACCACTGGCGGTTGAGCACCGTAAGCGACTGCGTCCACCAGGTGCCGCCAGCCGCACGGATCACCGGTGGACCGCCTTCAGGCGGCGCGTCCGCCACCTGAAGGGCCAGCAACTCATTGAAACCTTCGGGCGCCGACTCATCCTTCATCGCGATGACCAGCCCGCGCGGGCGATACGGGAGCAAGGCATGGTGGACCAGATCTCCAATCCGCAGGATCAGCGTGACGTAACCAGCGAGGTGGTCGCGCCGATCCTGCTCGGTGGGTTGCGGCGGCAAATCCGTATAAACCGGATGTACCAGCAGCACTCCGCGCTGATTCCCGGTCTCCTGAACCAGGGTCAGCGGCCCGCTTGCCACTGGCAGGCCGGTGTCGCGCGCCTGCTCGAGCGTCTGGCGGCGGATTGGATGGCCGCCCAAATCGTAACCCAGCGCCCGCTCGTTGCCGGCGTAGGGTTCCACGTAATAGACCGGAAAATACTCCGGACGGTCGCGGGCGCGTTTTGGCAGTTCCCCGACCCAATCGGTGAAGCTGAACGATGCGAACCCGTCGTCCCGGGCGGCTTTTTCAAACACGGCGCGTTGCCCGTGCGCCACTTTCGGCACCCACGACACACCTTGGATTCCGGACATCCGTGGCGAAATCCGCTGAACGAATCTTTCAAACTCGGCGCGCTTCAGTTTGGCGTTCGCTTCGAACAGCCCGGCGCTGGAATATAGAAAGTCGAGTTTGACGTCGAGCGCGACGCGAATGGCTCCGGCGACGGTCTGCATCTGCTGGTCCAGCTTCGCATCAAGCCGTTGCTGTTCAACCCGGCTTGAGTAGGTAAAAAAAATCACGGCGAGCGCGAAGGCCAGGGTCATCGGCAAGCCGACGGTCAATGCTCGCGCGCGCCACAGCGCGCGGGGCTCGGCAAATGCGATCAGCGCCAAGGGCGTCACAACGAGTACGCCGATACTGTCGCCGACCCACCAGTTCCACCACTGAAACGCGAATGCCGGCCACGGCAGGATTCCCAAGGCAGCGAGCGTGGTTACCCCGACGGTGGCTGCCACCACACAGCCCACTGGACCGCCCAGCAGCAGAAACAGGCCGATGGCACGCGCCGTCACCAGGGCATTTGGAAAACCCACGAAACGGCGCACCAGCCAGGCACCAAACACCGCCTGCAGACTGGAGCCGGCGCCAATCGTGCCCGCCACCACGATCGCCATGTCCCATTCGGCAATCGGTCCAGCCTGTGCTGCGATCCAGATGTTCATCGCGAAGGAACCCAGCCAGACGCCCGGCCAGACGGAATTGCCGAACAGCAGGACGGCGGCGAGTGCAATTCCAGAGGGCGGCCAAACCGCCGTGGCAAATCCTGGGGGCAGCGCCAGCAGCAAGCCCAAACGTCCAGAAACGTAGTTCGCCAGGGCGATAACCAGTATGGCGATCAACCAGCGCAGCCCGGGTTTCGCGACGTTCGACACCGTGGTCTCCGTTTGGGAGAAGCTAGATATATCATTACTGCGCTCCGCTCGACGAGAAGCGTCGGGACATTGGCGCAGGGCCGCGTCGGAGCGTGCGATAAATTCGCCGGCACTGACCTGTACGCTGAATTCGCCCCGCGCTTGTCGCTGTCCAGACTGACGGGCCGGTCGATTGGGTTCGGACCGGTCAAGGACTTCCTGGTCGCAGGCCAGGTCAACCACGGCCAGGACTTCCGGGCTTTTCTCTATGGCGCCGGCCTGGATATTGCCGTGCCGGGATTTTCGTTCGTGCAGCTCAATTTTTACCGGCGCGATGTTCCCGCCCTTTCCGGGGCAACTTGGCAAGTCACCGGAGTTTGGTCTTTGCCAGTTGCGCTGGGCGCGACGCGTTGGACCTTGGCGGGATTCGCCGACTGGGCGGGGCCGGAAGGTGGGAGTCGGGGCAACTTGCTGCTGGTCCCGCAGTTGCGGCTGGACCTCGGCGCGCTTTGGGATTGGCCGGGCCGGCTCGAAGCAGGGGTGGAGTACTCGTACTGGCGCAACAAGTTCGGCATCGACGGCGTGGTCGAGTCCGTCGTGCAGCCGATGGTGAAGTGGACCTTGTGACGGGTGCAACGCCCGGTCAGGGGGTGCGACAGCCGCCCCAAGTCGCTGTCCGGGAACATTTTTTTGGTTTAGCACTCCAAGGCTACGACTGCTAAAATGCGGTTGGGTGCAACAGAACGAAAAATGCTGCTTGGTCCGCGAGTAAATTGGAGGCTCGGAGACGACGATGACTGAAACCACTGCTGTCGCCCTGCGGAATCCCGCCTGGCTGGTGCCGCTGGCCGGCTCCATCGACGCCTATGTGGCTGCGGTCAACACCCTGCCGGTGCTCAGCGCCGAGGAAGAGACACGGCTGGCGCGGCAGCTGCGCGATCAGGACGACTTGGGCGCCGCCCAGCAATTGGTGCTGGCCAACCTGCGCCACGTGGTTCACATCGCGCGCGGTTACCGTGGCTATGGTCTGCAGTTCGCCGACCTGATCCAGGAAGGAAACATCGGCCTGATGAAGGCGGTCAAGCGCTACGACCCCGAGGTGGGCGTGCGGTTGATCTCGTTCGCGGTGCACTGGATCAAGGCCGAGATGCACGAGTTCATCGTCCGCAACTGGCGCCTGGTCAAGATCGCCACCACCAAGGCGCAGCGCAAGCTGTTCTTCAACTTGCGCCGCATGAAGGTGCGCCTGGGCTGGATGAACCGCGCCGAAGTTGAGGCGGTCGCCAGGGACCTCAATGTGAAACCGGAGGAAGTGCTGCAGATGGAAGCGCGGCTGTCCGGCCACGACCTGTCCTTCAATGCCACGTCCGTCGACGGCGAAGAGGCTTACATGCCCGAGGATTACCTCGCCGACGAGCGGGATGCCTTCGCCGAGATCGAGGAGCAGGAGTTCTCCGAGGGGCGCGAGGGCCAGCTGAAGCAGGCGCTGGCGACGCTCGATGACCGCGCCCGCGACATCCTGAACCGGCGCTGGCTGAGCGCATCGGAAAAGACCGGCCTCAAGGAACTCGCCGACGAGTACGGAGTGTCGGCCGAGCGAATCCGCCAGATTGAGGTGCAGGCGATGAAGAAGCTGCGCAAGGCGATCGAGGCCCCGGCCGCCGCCTAGTCGTTGCGCAGGGACAGTTGCCCTCCCGGCCCCATCGCGCAACACTGGGGCTCCGGCGGCCGCAAGAGCCGCGGACAGGGATCACCGTCATGCCCAAACCGACCGCGCAGGCAATTGCGGGTGACCCCGGCCCCGCGCCGATCATCGGCAAGCTCGGAAAATATGAATTGGTCGAGGAACTCGGCCGCGGCGCCTTCGGTGTGGTCTACCGCGGTCGCGACCCGTTTGTACAGCGCGATGTGGCGATCAAGATCGCCGCCGCCAACGCCCCCGACAACGACGCGGCGTTCTTCGCCGAGGCCCGCGCCGCCGGACGCCTGAATCACCCCTACACCGTGTTGCTGTACGACGCCGCCAAGGAAGCCGGCCAGCGCTATATCGTCATGGAATACGTCCAGGGCGACACCCTGCAGCGTTACTGCGAGCGCCACGGCGAGCGACTGCCGGTGTCGCAGGTTATCGACCTCGCACTAAAGTGCTCGCTGGCGCTGGATTACATGCACAAGAACGGGGTCCTGCACCGCGACATCAAGCCGCGCAACATCGCCATGACCGCCGACGGTGCTCCCAAAATCATGGATTTTGGGATTGCGGCGATGAGCGCCGCTGCCGCCGGCAGCGAACCCGCCTCCGGCGACCGCCTGATCGTCGGCTCGCCGATGTTCATGTCGCCGGAGCAAGTGCGCGGCGAGACCCTGACGCCCGCCACCGACCTGTACTCACTGGGCGCCGTGATGTACATGCTGCTAACCGGGCGACCAATATTCGACGCGGAAGATACCCGCAGCCTGTTTATGTTGATCAAGACCGAGCGCGCGCCCTCGCTGCGCGGACACCGGGGGATCCCGGACAGCCTGGCTCTGTTTGTCGACCGGCTATTGTCCAAGCAGGCATCCGAGCGACACCAGAGCGGGCGGGAACTGGCGGACGACCTGGCATCGGTGGCCGCAGAACTGCGCGGCGGCACTCGCCGACGCAAGCTCAGCCTGAACAACGACACCCTCAAGGAATTGCGGTTCTTCCGCTCGTTTACGGGCGACGAATTGCGCGAATTGATGGACGCCAGCACGACGGCCACGTTCAAGGCCGGCCAGTTCGTGATCAAGGAAGGCGAGATGGACAGCTCGCTGTACATCGTGCTGATGGGGCTGGCCGAGGTGCGCAAGGGCCGGCAACTCATCAACCTGCTGGAGAAGGGCGACAGCTTCGGCGAGATTGGTTTCCTGTACGAGGTCAAGCGCACAGCCTCGGTCATTGCCACCACCGACGTGATGGTGTTGAAGGTCAACGCCGCCTTGCTCGACCAGATGTCCGAGCATTGCCAGCTGCATTACTACCGGGTGTTTTGCGAGAACCTGATCTTGCGGTTGACCATTGGCACCGAAAAAGCCGCCGCGATGCTCCCGAAATCGGACCTCGCACTGGATTTCATCCTGCCGTGAACATCAGGCGGGCGGTCCGGCGCCCGGTTGCTCAGCGCAAGTAGTGGTCCAGCAACAGCAGGGTGAAAATGCCGCCGAGGTAGGCGATTGAATAGCCGAAGGTACGCATCGGCAGGCCCGGCACCGGCGCAAATTTCAGACGGATGGCGTAATTCAGGAACACCGCGCCCAGCACCAGCGCCCCGGCCAAATACACATAGCCACTCATGCCGAACACGAACGGCAGCACGCTGACCGCGATCAGCAGCAGCGTGTACAGCAGCACCTGGGTGCGAGTGAACTCCAGCCCATGCGTCACCGGCAGCATCGGGATGCCGGCACCTGCGTATTCCTTGTGCCGTTCGATCGCCAAGGCCCAGAAATGCGGTGGAGTCCACACGAACACAATCAGGAACAGCAGCAGGGAATGCGGGTCAACCTGGCCGGTGACCGCCACCCAACCCAGCACTGGTGGCGCTGCACCGGCGGCGCCACCAATAACGATGTTCTGCGGCGTCGCGCGCTTCAGGTACAGGGTGTAAACGCCGGCGTAGCCGATCAAAGTCACGAGCGTCAACCAAGCCGTCAGTGGATTGATCCAGGCATACAGCACCCCAAACCCGACGATGCCCAGTGCCGCGGCAAATGACGTCGACTGCGAAACGGAGAGGCTGCCCGTCACCAGCGGCCGACCGCAGGTGCGCGCCATCTGCGCGTCGAC
>JANNAK010000139.1:0-2076 GCA_031384195.1 Gammaproteobacteria bacterium | reverse complement strand
ATCGCCGCAGCGCGCCCACCACCTTCCTTGCGGACCAGGCGCTGGGAAATGATGGCCTTGATGTTCAGCGACAAGTCCATCAACAGTTGCTCGCGTTTTTCCTCAGGGAAGAAGTTGATGATGCGGTCCAGCGCCTGATTGGCGCTGTTGGCGTGCAGAGTCGCCAGCACCAAGTGTCCGGTTTCAGCAAAGTTCACCGCGTATTCCATGCCTTCGCGCGTGCGGATCTCGCCGATCAGGATCACGTCCGGGGCCTGGCGCAGGGTGTTCTTCAGTGCCGCGTCCCAGGAATAGGTATCGGTACCCACTTCCCGCTGGTTGACGATGCAGCCCTTGTGCGGGTGCACGTATTCGATCGGATCCTCGATCGTGATGATGTGGCCCTTGGTGTTCTCATTGCGGTAGCCGATCATCGCCGCCAACGACGTGGACTTGCCCGAACCGGTGCCGCCAACCATCAGGACCAGCCCGCGCTTCTCCATCACGATCTGCTTGAGCTGCTCCGGCAGCTTCAATTCCTCAAAAGTCGGGATCGTCGTATTGATGGTGCGCAGCACACCGCCGACCTTGCTTTGCTGGACGAAGGCGTTGACGCGAAAACGACCGATGGCGGGCGGGGCAATCGCAAAATTGCACTCGTTGCTTTCCTCAAACTGCTTTATCTGGCGATCGTTCATCAGCGAACGAATGATCATGGCCGAGCTCTCGCCAGACAGCGGCTTGTCCATGACCGGCGTCATCTGGCCGTCGATCTTGATCGCCGGGGGAAAGCCCGCGGTGATGAACAAGTCCGAACCGTTCTTCTGCTTCATCAGCGTCAGCAGCTGCTGAACCAGTTTTATTGCCTGCTCGCGTTCCATTGCAGCCTCCTGGTGACGGGCATCAACGCCGCATCACACTACGAAATTGTTCGGGTCGGCCGCCTTGCTGCGGGCTTCTTCCTTGTCGACCACGCCCTTCTTCACCATGTCCTTGAGGCACTGGTCGAGGGTCTGCATGCCGTCTTTCTGGCCGGTCTGGATCGCCGAGTACATCTGCGCAACCTTGGCCTCGCGAATCAAGTTACGGATTGCCGGGTTGCCGATCATGATTTCGTGCGCGGCGGCGCGGCCCCCGCCCTTCTTCTTCAGCAGGGTCTGCGAGATCACGGCACGCAAGGATTCCGACAGCATCGACCGGATCATCTCCTTTTCTGCCGCCGGGAAGACGTCGATGACGCGATCGATGGTCTTGGCAGCGGATGTCGTGTGCAGGGTGCCGAACACCAGGTGTCCGGTTTCAGCGGCCGTCATCGCCAGGCGGATGGTCTCCAGGTCGCGCATTTCGCCGACGAGGATGCAGTCGGGATCCTCGCGCAGCGCTGAACGGAGCGACTCGTTGAAGCCCAGAGTGTCGCGGTGGACCTCCCGCTGGTTGATCAGACACTTCTTGGACTGGTGGACGAACTCGATGGGATCCTCAACCGTCAGGATGTGCCCCGGCTCGTTTTCGTTGATGTGGTTGACGATGCCGGCCAGCGTGGTGGACTTGCCCGAGCCGGTGGGGCCGGTGACCAGCACCAGTCCGCGTGGATACGCCGCAATATCCTTGAAGATGGGCGGGCACTTCAGGTCTTCCAGCGACAGGATCTTCGACGGGATCGTACGAAAAACGCCGCCGGCACCGCGGTTGTGGGTGAAGGCATTGACGCGGAACCGGGCGAGCCCTGGAATCTCGAACGAGAAGTCGGTTTCGAGGAATTCGTCCCAAGCCTTGCGCTGCTTGTCGTTCATGATGTCGTAGATCATGTCGTGCACCTGCTTGTGCTCCATCGGCGGCAGGTTGATGCGCTTGACGTCGCCATCGACGCGGATCATCGGCTCGACGCCTGCAGACAAATGCAGGTCGGATGCACCCTGCTTGGTGCTGAAGGTCAGCAGCTGTGCGATATCCATCGACTTCCTCGTGGTGAACTGCTTTTGCGGGCAGACTATAAGCCTTCGGTGACTCTGGCAACCCGGCACGCCCTTGACTGACCTCGCTAATTCCCTCGCCGCGGTGCGTGGGCGCGTTGCCGCCGCCTGCCTCGCCGCCGGC
>JANNAK010000129.1:0-5692 GCA_031384195.1 Gammaproteobacteria bacterium | reverse complement strand
AGCTGCGCGAGGACCACGAGCGGCTGCGGCAGATGGTGGCCGTTACCATGGGAACCTTGGGCGGCGTTCTGGCGCTGATCACCCTGCTCGGTTGCCTGGCGGCGCCAGTCCTGGTGCTGATGTTTGCCTCGGGCTTTGCCTCGGACCCCGGGCAGGCCGCCCTCGCCGGCGAATTGCTGCGCTGGACTTTTCCCTACCTGATGTTCATCTCGCTGACGGCGATGGCCGGCGCGGTGTTGAACGCGCATGGGCGATTCGCAATCCCTGCGGTGACCCCGGTCATCCTCAACCTGTGCCTGATTGCCTCGGCGCTGATCGACGAATCGTCGGTGCGGGTGCTGGCCTACGCGGTATTTGCTGCCGGCGTGCTGCAGTTCCTGTTCCAGCTGCCGTCGCTGGCGGCACTGAAGCTGTTGCCGAAGCCGCGCTTTGCCTGGGGCGACGTGCGCGTGCAGCGGGTGCTGGGATTGATGCTGCCGGTGATGTTGGGATCGGCCACCGCGCAGCTGAGCCTGTTGATCAACTCAAATCTCGCCACGCATCTTGGCGATGGATCGGTGAGCTGGTTGTATTTTGCCGACCGGCTGATGGAATTTCCGCTGGGCATCTTCAGCATTGCGCTGGCCACCGTGATCCTGCCGGCTTTGTCGGCGCAGCATTCGCGCAACGCTCCGACCGAGTTCGGTGCAACCCTGGACTGGGGCTTGCGGCTGCTGTGCCTGATCGGAATTCCTGCGGCGCTGTCGCTGATCCTGCTGGCCGGGCCGCTGGTCACGACGCTGTTCGGATATGGGCGGTTTGGGGAGAACGACATCCACATGACTGAATACGCGCTGTGGGGTTACGGCGCCGGGTTCATGGGATTCTCGCTGGTGAAGCTGCTGGTACCCGGCTTCTATGCGCGCCAGGAAATGCGGCTGCCCGTGCGTTACGGAATCATTGCGCTGGGTTCGGGCATGGCGCTCAGCATCGGCCTGTTTGCCTGGGCCAAGCTGAGCGGATTCGCCGCCGGTCACGTTGGCCTTGCGATCGCCACCTCGTTTACCGCCTGGCTGAATGCCGGATTGCTGTGGCGGAGGCTGAAAGCCGACGGCGTCTGGCGGTCGACGCCGGGCTGGGGTGCGTTTCTGCTGCGGCTGTTGCTGGCCAACGCCGTGATGAGCGTGGTGGTGTTGTGGATTGCCGGCCCGACTGCCAACTGGATCGCGGCGGATCTGGCTGACCGCGCCGGTCGCCTCACGCTGGTCATCAGTGTCGGCGTGCTGAGCTACTTTGCAACGCTGGCGCTGGCCGGATTGCGGCCGCGGCACCTGCAGCGCAGCGTGTAGAATCGCGCCGCGTCGATGGAGTTGATCCGGGGATTCCACAACCTGCAGCCGCGCCATCGCGGCTGCGTGCTGGCGATTGGCAATTTCGACGGTGTTCACCTGGGGCATCAGGCCTTGCTCAGCGGCTTGCGTGAGCAGTCGGCGGCGCTAACGGTTCCAGTGGTGGTGCAGGTGTTCGAGCCGACGCCCCGGGAGTTCTTTGACCCGGCGAACGCACCGGGACGGATTGCGACTTTTCGCGGCAAGCTTGCGGCACTGGAAGCGGCAGGCGTGGACCGGGTGCTGTGTGCGCGCTTCGACCGGCGTTTGGCGCAAATGCCGGCAGCGCAGTTCGTCGAGGAGATGTTGCACCAGCGGCTTGGGGTTCGGGCCTTGGTGGTGGGAGCTGATTTTCGATTTGGCGCGGGGCGCGGCGGCGACCTTGCCCTGCTGCAGGAGCAGGGCCGGCGGCTGGGATTCATTGCCGAGGCCGCCGGGACCGTGATGTCGGCAGGTGAGCGGGTCAGTTCGACCGCCATCCGTGCGGCGCTGGAGGTTTCGGACCTTGAGCGCGCTGCGCGCCTGCTTGGGCGGTCGTACACGCTCATCGGGCGGGTACGAAAAGGATTGCAGCTGGGGCGCAAGCTGGACATGCCGACGGCGAACATCTACTTGCGCCGGCGACCGGCGCTGCGCTTCGGGATTTATGCGGTGGAAGCGGCGTGCGGGTCGCGACGCTGGCAGGGCGTGGCCAACATTGGCGTGCGGCCAACGCTGGAGCACAGTGCCTGCCTTCTGGAGGCGCACCTGTTTGGCGACGTTGGCGATATTTATGGCGAGGTGCTGCAGGTGAGCTTTGGCAAATTCCTGCGGCCCGAGCAGCGGTTTGAGTCGCTGGAATTGTTGCGCGCGCAGATGCACGCGGACGCGCAACAGGCGAGAAACTGGTTTGGCGCCGCAGCAGTCCGATAAAATGAGTTCATGACCGATTACAAAAAAACGCTGAACCTGCCGGAAACCCCGTTTCCAATGCAGGCGAACCTGGCCAGCCGTGAGCCCGAGCGCCTCAAGCGCTGGGAGTCGGAGAACCTCTACGCCAATGTCCAGGCGGAGACAGCCGGTCGCCAGGAATACTGGTTCATCGACGGCCCCCCGTACGCCAACGGCGACATCCACATCGGCCATGCGATCAACAAGGTGCTCAAGGACATCGTGGTCAAGAGCGCGCGGCTGGCCGGTCACCAGGCCGCGTTCGTGCCGGGGTGGGACTGCCACGGCCTGCCGATTGAGCTGCAGGTCGAGAAAAAATTCGGCAAGGTCGGCGACAAACTCGATGCCAAGGCCTTTCGCGAGAAGTGCCGCGAGTATGCGAACGAACAGATTGATCGCCAGCGCGTGGACTTCAAGCGCCTCGGCGTGCTGGCCGATTGGGAGAAGCCCTACCTGACCATGGCGCCGGCCTTTGAGGCCGACCAGTTGCGGGCGTTGGCAAAGATTGTCGGCAACGGCCACGTCATCCGCGGATTCAAGCCGGTGCACTGGTGCCTGGACTGTGGCTCATCGCTGGCCGAGGCCGAGGTCGAATACGCCGACAAGGAATCGGCCGCGATTGACGTCAAGTTCATGGCCGCCGATCCGGCCGAGCTGTCGCGCCGCTTTGGCTTGAAGGACGCCGCACCGGCGGCGCTGGTGATCTGGACCACAACGCCTTGGACGCTGCCGGGCAACCAGGCGATCACAGTCCACGCCGATCTTGAATATGTGCTGGCCGATTTTGGCAGCCTCGGCCGCATGGTGGTGGCCGAAGGCTTGCTGCCGGCGGTTGCCGCGCGGATGGCGATGCAGGCAGGAGTCCTGGGGCGGGCGAAAGGACAGGCGCTGGAAGGCTTGCTGGCGCAGCACCCGTTTGCCGGGCGCAGCGTGCCGGTCATATTGGGCGAGCACGTCACCCTGGAAACCGGCACCGGGCTGGTGCACACCGCCCCGGGCCATGGTGTCGAGGATTATCAGGTTGGCCTGCTGTACCAGCTGCCGATTGATAACCCGGTGGCCAACAACGGAGTCTTCGTTGAAGGCACACCGGTGGTGGCGGGCGTGCATGTGCGCAAGGCCGAGGCGCCGATCCTGGCCGCGCTGCAAACCGCTGGCGCGCTGGTGCACCAGGGACGGCTTATCCACAGCTACCCGCACTGCTGGCGCCACAAGTCGCCGCTGATCTTCCGCGCGACGCCGCAGTGGTTCATCTCCATGGATGCCAAGGGCCTGCGCCAATCAGCGCTGGACGGCATCGCCGCGACGCGCTGGATTCCTGACTGGGGGCAGGCGCGCATCGCCGAGCTGGTTCGCAACCGGCCGGACTGGTGCATCTCGCGCCAACGCTTTTGGGGCGTTCCGCTGGCGGTGTTCGTGCACAAACAGGAGCAGACCCTGCATCCGCAAACGGCAACCTTGCTGGCAAAGATTGCCGATGCGGTCGAACGCGACGGCCTCGAGGCCTGGTTTGGCTCGACTGCCTCTGACTGGCTGGGTGCCGATGCCGCCGACTACGACAAAGGGACTGACACGCTGGATGTCTGGTTCGACTCGGGCGTCGTGCACCAGTGCTTGTTCACGAGCGTGTTGCCGGATGCCATCCGGGATGGCCTGGCGCCGGTGGCCGACATGTACCTGGAAGGCGCCGACCAGCATCGCGGCTGGTTCATGTCATCGCTGCTGACGTCCACGGCGATGAATGCGCGCCCGCCCTACAAGGCGGTGCTGACCCACGGATTTACGGTGGACGAACAGGGTCGCAAGATGTCGAAGTCGCTGGGCAACGTGGTGGCGCCGCAGCAGGTCATCAAGACCCTTGGCGCCGATACCTTGCGGCTGTGGGCCGCCGCCTCCGACTACAGCGGCGAGATCGCGATTTCGGACAACCTGCTCAAGCGCATCAGCGATGCCTACCGGCGCATTCGCAATACCGCGCGCTTCCTGCTATCCAACCTGCATGGCTTTGACCCGGCGCAGCACGCGGTGGCGCCGGACCGGCTGCTCGCCGTGGACGCCTGGGCCCTGCGCCAGGCAGCCGCCTTGCAGGCGGAAATCGCCGCGGCCTATGCCGAGTCGCAGTTCCATTTGGTGTACCAGAAGCTGCACAACTATTGCGCGGTGGATCTGGGCGGGCTGTACCTGGACCTGCTCAAGGACCGCCTCTACACCATGGCGCCGGACAGTCTCGGGCGTCGTTCGGCGCAAACCGCGCTGTTCCACATCGCCGAGGCGCTGGTGCGCTGGATCGCGCCAATCCTGTCGTTTACCGCCGACGAGATTTGGGAGACCCTGCCGGGCGACCGCTCGGCCAGCGTGTTTTCACAGCGCTGGCACCAGTTTCCCGCCGCCGCGCCCGCTGCGAGTCTCGACTGGGCGCGGCTGGAGGCGGCGCGCGAGCCGGTGAAGAAGGTGCTCGAGGACCTGCGCATTTCCGGCCGTATCGGCTCGGGCTTGCAGGCCGAAGTCGAGCTCTTTGCCGATGGCGAGCTGCACCAGGCGCTGGCCGCGCCGGGCGACGAGTTGCGCTTTTGGTTCATCACCTCGCGAACGCGGATTGCGGGTGTCGACCAGCGGCCACCGCACGCGGTCAGGGCCGCGATGGGCGGTGGCGAGGAGTTGTGGATCGCCGCCGCCCCGTCGACACACCCCAAGTGCGAGCGCTGCTGGCACTATCGAATGGATGTCGGCTCCGACCCGGCCCACGCGACGGTGTGCGGGCGCTGCGCCCAGAACGTCGCCGGTGCCGGGGAAGTGCGACAATTCATCTAGAAAACAACTCCGGAAATCACGTGGCATTCCATTACAAAAACGTCTACTGGCTTTGGATCTCGGCGGCCGTCATGCTGCTGGATCAGGTGACCAAGCAGCTGATCGTGAAGAACCTGGGCTGGTTCGACGTGCTGCCGGTGGTGCCGCACTTCAATATCGTGCACATGCGCAATACGGGTGCGGCGTTTTCGATGTTGAGCAACGCCTCGCCGGTGTTCTTCATCCTGCTGGGCACGGCGGTCAGCCTCGGCATCCTCTGGTGGCTGCGCAAGAATCCCCAGGGCCAGACGCTGGTCGCGGTGGGCCTGTCCATGATCCTCGGCGGAGCCCTGGGCAACGTGATTGACCGCGCGACCCGCGGCTATGTGGTGGATTTCCTCGATTTCTACTGGAGCAGCTGGCACTTCGCGGCGTTCAACGTCGCCGACAGCGCGATTTCGGTGGGCGCGGGATTGTTGATCCTCGACATGCTGCTTGAGGGACGCCGGGCCAGGGCGGCGGTCAAGAAGGTCGCCTGATGCAAATCCTGCTCGCCAATCCGCGCGGCTTTTGCGCCGGGGTGGATCGCGCCATCGAAATCGTCG
>JANNAK010000100.1:0-2194 GCA_031384195.1 Gammaproteobacteria bacterium | reverse complement strand
GACGATCAGGCCGTCGGCGCGGTGCTGGCTGATGAACTCCCACTTGCCGTCCTGGCCCAGCCAGGTCTCGAATTCCACCATCCGGACCGAGGCCCGGTTGCGCAAGACCACATCGTTGATGGCCAGGAACGGGGGCGGATTGCGCCCTTTTTTGCGGACGACCTGCGCCGACAGCAGCATGCGGCGCTCCCGGGTGTAGCGTCCCCGCAGGACCCGGTCGAGCGCTCCTTTCATTTCCTCCGGCGCGATATCAACGATGAATCCAAGGCGGCCCAGGTTGATCCCCAGGACCGGGACGCCGGCCTCGGCAAGCAAGCGCCCGGCAGACAGCAGCGTGCCGTCGCCGCCGAGGACGATGGCGAGGTCGCTGTCGTGGACCAGTCGGTCCATCGTCACCAACTTGGCATCACGGGACTTAAATCCGGCCGCCGCTGCGCGGTCGACCAGCACCTCGGCCCCGCGGGCGCGCAATTGACCGCAGACGGCGCGCAGGGTCGGGCCCACGCGCGGGTCGTGCTGCTTGCCAATGATGCCAATGGTTTGGAATTCAGCCATGTGCGCTCCCTGCGCAGGTGGCTACGGGGTGCGAAAACTTAGCACGGACCACGCCGGCCGGCGTGGCATTTCGCTCAGTATTCGACGGTCACCGTGACCGAGTCGGCGTAAAGACCCCGCCCGACGCCGGTTTGGCCGCCCGGAATCCGGCCGTAGACCAGGTGACTGTTGCCGCCGGGAACCGGAAAGTTGCCGGACGCGGTGACGGTGGCATTGGTACCGTCGCCCCAGACGGCGCTCCGGTTGGGATCCAGGTACAGGTTGTACTCCAGTGCATCACCGGTCCCGGACATGGACCGTGGCAGGAAGCTCGCACCCGATCCCGCACCCAGGGCGATCGTGTAGCTCACATCGGCAGGGGGTGTTGGCGGAAGCCCGTCGTCGGTGCAATTGAAGTCGACCGCGGCGGTGGAGTCGCGATCCGGGCTGCCGGTAAACATGGCCATCGCCGCAAAGGACATTGGGCTGACCGATGTCTGGCACCGGGCCGCGGCCAATGCGGGTGCCGGCGCGAAAATCGCCGTGGTGACCAGCAGAACCGTCAGTGATCGGCAGGGCATTGGAAAGGCCCCAACTGGGGCTGGTAGTCGTGGGATTCGGGCAACTCAAAAACGAGCGTGCAGCGGCTGCCGTTCCAGCGTACCTCAACGGCATTCGGCCCCGGGCTCAGGTTCGCAAGGTAGGCCTGGCCGTGCTTGCCAACGGGGAATGACTTGTCGTTCAGCGTAACAACGGCGCCGGACGGAATCGCAGATCCGTCGACTTGCTGGAACGTCACGACGGCTCCGGTCGCGACCCGCGCCTCGATCGAGATCAGGACACCGCTGCGGAAGTAGGGGACGGCCAGGTACTCATCGGTGTCCAGTTCCACGTTGAGGGGCAGCTGTGCGGTGTTCACGTGGACGCTGTTGGCCTGGTACGGATAAAGCAGGGGCAGCACCGCCACGCCATTGCGATCGGTGCGTCCGGCGACGCGATTGTTCACCAGCAGTTCGATGTCCTGGGCATCGGCCTCGACGATGCCGAAACTGGCGGTGATCTTGCGCGAGGCAAAGGCGTGACCGGCCAGCGTGCCAAACCCGCCGCTGGCCCCGGCGCGGTAGGTATTGATGTCGGAGTAGGTTGACGCTTCCAGCGAATAGCTGCCGCGCGGGGCGTTGAGGAAGGCGCCGGCCTCGCCGCGGGTTTGCGGTTCCAGCGTCTCACCATGGGTTTCGCTGACCGCTACGCGGTATCCGAATCCCTCGTCCGCCGGCAGGTTGCGCTGGAGCCGGGCGAACGTTTCCGCCGACTGGGTTGAATTCTCCCCGTCGTGGTTGCGGTAGCCGAGCGATCCGGAATCCAGCGGTCCAAAGGGAAACCGAAGCGTCGCCGCAATCGTGTAGTCCCGCGACGGTTCCAACCGCTCAATCGCGGTCAGATTCAGGGAACCGCGCCGGAAGCCATGCGTGAACGATGCGTTGACGGCCGCGGTCTGGGCGCCGTCTGAGCCACGGCGTTGCTGGATGTAGCCGGCCCCAAAGGAGCCCAGCGGCTGAAGCGAGAACCCGAGGTTGGCGCCGAGCACCCGCCGTGCCCGTCCGAGATCCGGCGAAAGGCCGAGTTGGGCGAAATCGGCGCTTGCAAATTCCATCCGGGC
>JANNAK010000092.1:0-2264 GCA_031384195.1 Gammaproteobacteria bacterium | reverse complement strand
GCGTTGGGAAAAAGCCCGTGCCCGCGCCAGGTCGCGCGCCCACGACGTTGCCGCCGAACTGCTGCAGACTCAGGCTCGACGTGCCGCACGGCCCGGACATCGCCTCGAAGTTAATCCGGCCGACTACGAAAAGTTTTGCGCGGATTTTCCATTCACGCCCACCCCGGACCAGCAAAAGGCCATCGACGAGGTGCTGGCCGGGATGGCCGCCGACCGGCCAATGGACCGGGTGATCTGCGGCGACGTTGGCTTCGGCAAGACCGAAGTCGCGCTGCGCGCAACCTTTGCCGCGGTGCGCAACGGCCGGCAGGTCTGCGTGCTTGCGCCCACCACGCTGCTGGTGCAACAGCACTACAAGAATTTTTGCGACCGCTTCGCCGGCTGGCCCGTCCGGATTGGGGCCCTGTCACGGCTGCGCGGCGCCGCCGAGCAGAACCAGTGGATCAAGGACATGGCCGACGGCAAGCTCGACGTCGTCATCGGCACCCACCGGCTGCTGCAGGACGACATCCGCTTCAAGGACCTGGGCCTGGTGGTGATCGACGAGGAGCACCGCTTCGGCGTGCGCCACAAGGAAAAACTCAAGGCGCTGCGGGCGTCGGTCGACATACTGACCCTGACCGCGACGCCCATCCCGCGCACCCTGAACCTGACGCTGGCCGGCCTGCGCGAGATGTCCATCATCGCCACCCCACCCGAAGGCCGCCTGCCAATCCGCACCAGCGTGGCCGAGTGGGATCGCGGCCTGGTGTACGAAGCCTGCCTGCGCGAACTGCGGCGCGGCGGCCAGATCTACTACCTGCACAACGAGGTCGACAACATCGCGCGCGTCGCGCAGGACCTGCAAAAACTCGTCCCCGAAGCGCAGGTGCGCTTTGCCCACGGCCAGATGCGCGAGCGCGAGCTGGAGCAGGTGATGCTGGATTTCTACCACCAGCGATTCAACCTGCTGGTGTGCACCACCATCATCGAGTCGGGCATCGACGTGCCGTCCGCCAACACCATCCTCATCAACCGCGCCGACACCCTGGGGCTGGCGCAGCTACACCAACTGCGCGGCCGCGTCGGCCGCTCGCACCACCGCGCCTACGCCTACTTGCTGGTGCCCAGTCGCGAGGCCTTGAAGCCCGACGCCGAGAAGCGCCTCGACGCCATCGAGGCCATGGGCGAACTGGGCGCCGGCTTTCTGCTGGCGACCCAGGACCTGGAAATCCGCGGCGCCGGCGAGCTGTTGGGCGAAGAACAGAGCGGCCAGATCGAGGAAATCGGCTTCACTCTCTACGCCGAGATGCTGGCCGAATCGGTGGCCTCGCTGAAGGCCGGCGACCTGGACGACCTGCCGCTGGGCGCTGCCGCCTGCGAGGTCGATATGGGAGTTTCAGCGCTGTTGCCCGATGTCTACATCCCGGATGTCCACGTGCGACTGGTGCTGTACAAGCGCCTCGCCGAGGCCGCGAGTCCCGAGGCGCTGGACGACTTGCAGTCCGAGATGGTGGATCGCTTCGGCCCGCTGCCCGAACCGGCGCAGCGGCTGGTCGAGGCGATGCGATTGCGGATTGCCGGCCAGGCACTGGGACTTTCAAAGCTGCGTGCGGGCGCCCGCAGCGTGGTGCTGGAGTTCGGGCCGCGGCCCAAGCTTGACCCTTCGCGCCTGATCCAGCTGATCCAGAAGCAGCCCAAGGCCTACCGCATGGAAGGCCAGCACAAGCTGCATCACGCGGTGGCGGCAGAGACCGCCGCCGCGCGCCACGCAGCGGCGCTGGCCTTGTTGGATACACTGGCGGGACGAAAACCGTGAGGAAAACAACGTTGGCGCAAGCTGAATCGCAGCAACCGGGCCGCCACTGGCGTGCGCTGCTCGCCGCCGGCGTCAGCGTCGTGGCGCTGGTCCTGCCCGCCGTCGCCCAGGCTGAGCGCTACCGCGTCGACCTGATCCTGTACGTCGACAAGACCGGCTCTGGCGGCGAAGTCTCGGTACGCCCGAGCCTGCCGGACCTGAGCCGCGTCATCGAACTCGGCGAAAGTGCCCAGCTGCGCAGCGCCGGCATCGAGATACTGCCGGATGAGAGTTTTGGACTCTCGCGCGAGTGGAAGCGCCTCGCCAACAGCCAACGCCACCAACCGCTGCTGCGATTGGCCTGGATCCAGAAAGACCCGCCGGCCGAAAATGGCCCCGGGTTGCGGCTGCGCTCCGGCACACCGGTAATCTGGAACAGCAGCGGCGCCGGTGGCGCCCGCAGTGCCGAGCTTTATCCCGTCGATGG
>JANNAK010000084.1:0-3988 GCA_031384195.1 Gammaproteobacteria bacterium | reverse complement strand
CGCGAATCTTGCCCACGGCCGTGGCCAGGGCCTTGAGCACGTCATCGCCCGCGTCACCGCGCGGCACGAACAGGCGCCGGGCACAGGTGCAGCGCTGTCCGGACGACAGATAGGCGGATTGCACGATGTCGTAAACCGCGGCGCGCGTATCGGAAACGGTGCCGACCACCAGCGGATTGTTGCCGCCCATTTCCAGCGCGAGGATCTTGCTGGGGTGAGTGGCGAACTGGCTGCTCAGGATCTCGCCGACGCGCGCGCTGCCGGTAAAGAACAGGCCGTCGAGATGTGGATGATTGGCGATGGCCTCGCCAGTGGCGCGCTCGCCCTGCAGGAGGTTCAGCACGCCAGGCGGCAGTCCGGCTTGCTCCCACAGTTGCACCGTGCACTCGGCGGTCAGCGGGGTGAGTTCGCTGGGCTTGAACAGCACGGTGTTGCCGGCCAGCAGCGCCGGGACGATGTGGCCGTTGGGCAGGTGGCCGGGAAAATTGTAGGGCCCCAACACCGCGACCACGCCGTGCGGTTTGTGGCGGACCGCGCTGGTGACCGCGCCGGTGACAGTCTCGGTAACGCCGGTGCGGGAATTGCAGGCGCGCACCGAGATGTCGACCTTGTTGATCATCGATGACACTTCAGTGCGCGTTTCCCACAAAGGCTTGCCGGTCTCCCGGGCGATGGTGTCGGCCATCGCTTCGCGGTTCTCCTCAAGGACCGCGGCAAAGCGGCGGATGACCGCCTCGCGCTCGGCGAAGGGTTCGGGGCCCCAGAACTCCAGGGCCTTGCGCGCGGCGGCGAAGGCGCGGTTCACGTCGCCGACATCGGCGGCGGCGCCGGACCACAACGGTTCACCGTTGGCCGGGTTGCGCCGACCGAACGGCGCGCCGCCGCCTTCCACCCAGATTCCCCCGATAAAAAGGCGTGCGGCGTTCATAGCGCACTGATCCTGACCGGGGCTCCCGGCTTCACCCGCAGCACTTTCATCTGCTCGCGGCTCAACAAGGCATGGTCGGCCTCGGCGTCGAGGTCGCCAAGGATGCAACGGAAATCCTTCAGTGCGGCATTCGCAAGCAGGTGGCGCGTGCCGGTCCAGGATTTGTCGCTGCGACTGCCGACGCGTGCCGGCACCACGCGGCTGCGCTCAACCGTGCGGATGTCGGCAAGCGGCGACTCCACCGTCGGCCCGCCGTCAAAGATGTCGATGTAGCCCTGGTAGCGGAAACCCTCCTGCTGCAGCAGGTGCAGGGCCGGCGCGGTATGGGTATGTACCTTGCCGATGATCGCGCGAGCGCGCGCCGGCAGCAGCAGGGTGTAAATCGCGTGCTTGGGCATCAGCTCGGCAATGAAGGCCTTGTTGCCCATGCCGACCAGGTGCTCGGCGCGATCGTAGTCAATGCTGAAAAAATGGCGGCCCAGTGCCTCCCAGAAGGGCGAGCGGCCCTTCGCATCGGAAATGCCGCGCATCTCGGCGATCACCTTGGGCGCGAAGCGTTGGGTGTAGCCGGCCATCAGCATGAAGCGGCTCTTGGACAGCAGGCGCCCGCTGCCGCCCTCGCGAAAATTGGGCGACAGATAGAGCGAGCACAACACGCTGGTGCCAGTGAGGTCGTTGGACAGGTACAGCGTCGGCATGAAGTTGTAGACCCCGAGCTCGCGACTGGCGTGGACGTTGGTGCCCACCCGGTAGTTGTAGAACGGTTCGTCCAGGCCGCAGGCCGCCTCGACTGCGCAACAACCGCCAACCTCGCCGCTCTCGGAATCCTCCAGCACGAACATGTAGCGCTCGTGACCGGGACGCTTGACCTTGGCGGCGAAGGATTTTTCGGACAGCTCGATCTTCTTGGCCAGGAATTCGGGAATCGGCGGCAGCGAGGTGAATCCGGCACCGGCGCCGCGCGCCATCGTGACCAGCGCGGGCAGGTCGGAACGCTTGATCGGACGGATGAACTTCATGCGGTGGAGCTCCAGCGGATGTCGCCTTTGGCCAGCTTCAGCAACAGCAGTGCCGACAATTGCGCGCGCTGGCCGATGCTGCTGACCCGCATGAACTCGCGGTCGCTGTGGATCTCGCCACCGACCACGCCCAGGTTGTCGATGTTGGGCAGGCCGGCGGCTGCCAGGTTGTTGCCGTCGCAGCAACCACCGGTGGGCTTGAACTCCAGCGCCATGCCCAGTTCGCGTCCGCAGTCGCCAATCATCCCGGCCAGCCGCTCGATGCCGGGTGTTGCGACCTTGGGCGGGCGGGTAAAACCGCCGCGCAGTTCCAGCTTGATGCCGTCCTTCGTCTGCGCCGAGATCAGCAAGCGGTCGAGTTCTTCCCGCATCCAGCACTCGTCGTCAGGAATAGCAGTGCGCACGTTGAACTTCACCACGCACAGGTCCGGCACGATGTTGGTTGGCCCGCCGCCGTGCACGTAGCCCACATTGAGGGTGACGTCCTTGCGCGTCCCGTTCAGGGCATCCAGGGCGGCAGTGAAGTCGGCGGCCGCGCGGATCGCGTTGCGGCCGAGTTGATGGTCGCGACCGGCGTGGGCGGCCCGTCCGCGCACGATCAGGTCGAAGTTGCCGCTGCCCTTGCGGGCGCCGGCGAGGTTGCCGTCCGGGAACGAGGGTTCGTAAACCAGGCCGAAGTGGTTTCGTTTCGCGCCCTCGACAAACAAGGGCGCCGAGCCTTCCGAACCGATTTCCTCATCCGGGTTGAACAGGATTTCCCAGCCGATCCGGTCCTTGCACGGACTGCGTTCCAGCGCCGACAGGGCGAGGAACATCACCAGCAGGCCGCCCTTGAGATCGGCCACGCCCGGGCCATTCAGCGTGTCGTCGTCCACCACGCGCGGTTTCTGGAACGGGTGATCCTGCGCAAAGACGGTGTCGAGGTGGCCGGCGAGGAACACCTGCAGCGGCGCGTCCGGGCGGCGGCGCAGGCGCAGCGCAGGGGCAATCGGCGAATCGCGCGATTCCCCGCGATCGGTGGTGACGCGGTGCGCGGGCATTGAAATCCGTTCGCAGGTGGCGCCCAGCGGCGCAAACAGATTGCCGATGCGCTCGCCCATCGCGGTGACGCCGGCGATGTTGTAGCTGCCGGAATTGATTCCCGACAGGGCCAGCAACTCGTCGCGCATGGCCGGTACCTGGGCGGTAATCCAGTCGAGGTGCGTCTGGAACTCGGATGCCATGGCTCATTCTACCGGTTGCCCTGCTAGGCTACCCGCCCGGCGGTGATGGTCACCTTTTTTCCTTACTTTGTTGGAGATGTCATGAACTGGCTGAAGCAAGGTGGCGGTGCCATTTTTGTGTTGATCGCGGGGCTTGGAATGGGAGTGGCGGCGGCCGCGCCGGTCGCCAGCCCCACGATCGCCGCGATCCAGGCGCGTGGTGAATTGCGCGTGGGCCTGGAGACCGGCTACATGCCATTCGAGATGCGCGACAAGGGCGGCGACATCATCGGATTCGACGTGGACCTGGCGCGGATGCTGGCGCGCGATCTCAAGGTCAAGCTGACCCTGGTCAACATTTCCTGGGACGGCATCATCCCGGCGCTGCTGACCGGCAAGGCCGACCTGCTGATGGGTGGCATGACCATCACCGCCGAGCGCGCCGAGCGCGTGGATTTTTGCGATCCCTACATGCAGATCGGCCAGACCGTGCTGATCCCGAAAAAACTCGTCGGCACGATCAAGTCCTACAAGGACCTCAACGATCCCAAGTTCAGGATCGTCAGCAAGATTGGGACCACCGGCAACATCGCCGCGGTCAAGTACCTGCCCAGGGCCAAGCTGCGCGTATTCGAGACCGAGGCCGACGCCGCGATCGAGGTCCGCAATGGCCGCGCCGATGGCTTTGTCTACGACCTGCCGTTCAACACCGTGTTTGCCGCGCAGTACAAGGACAGCCTGGTCAACCTGCTGCCGCCATTCACGCAGGAAGATCTGGGCTGGGCGGTTCGCAAATCCGATCCGACCTTTCTGGCCTGGGTCAACGCCGCGCTGCGGCT
>JANNAK010000076.1:0-11123 GCA_031384195.1 Gammaproteobacteria bacterium | reverse complement strand
ACTTCGCTGCCGGAACCGACGTTTACCGGAACTCCGGAGCGGCTTGCGACAGTCTTGCCATCCTTCTGCAACTCGACGTTGTAGTTGCCAGGCGGGAGTGCGGTGATCTGGAAGCGACCGTTTGCATCAACCGTGGCGTTGCGGACCGCTCCGGTGTCGGCGTTCGTTACAACGACGCTGCCGCCACCCGGCGAATTTCCAAAAATCGAACCGACAGCATTTGTCTGTGCGAAAGCCTCCGAGATTGCGAAAATTGAGAGGAAAGCCGCAAAGACCGCTGCAAACTTAAAGCGAGTAAACGCTGCGATTGTCATTTCGAAAATCTCCCAGAACAGGTCTGAACATCTAACTGAAGGATAAAAACTTTCGGCGCGCAATCCCCATATGCCGTGCCTAAGAATCAAGTGAGCGACAGGATAATAGCCAAGTAGTTCACAGAACTGCAATATTGCACTGCAATAAAAACGGGCGCTCCAGGCGCCCGTCTTTATGAAAAAAAAGCTTTTTCACGCTGCCTTGGCCTTCTTTGGCTTGGCCGCCTTGGCTGGTTTCACGGCGGGCTTGGCTTTCTCGGCCTTGTCTTCCGGCTCGACTGCCGCCGTGACATGAACCCGTCCAATCAACTCGATGTACGCCATCGGCGCGCTGTCGCCAGCGCGGTAGCCACAACGCAGCACGCGGGTGTAGCCACCGGCGCGGGCCTTGTAGCGCGGGCCCAGTTCGCTGAAAAGCTTGGCCACCATATCGCGGTCACGCAGGCGCGCGTACACCAGGCGGCGATTGGCCAGCGTGTCGTTCTTCGATCGGGTGATCAGCGGCTCGGCCACCGAACGAAGTGCCTTGGCCTTGGCCAGGGTGGTCTTGATCAGTTCGTGGCGAAACAACGCCGACGACAGATTCTGCATGTTGGCCTTGTGGTGAGAGGCCGAGTGCCCGAGGTGATTGCCCGCAATTTTGTGGCGCATAGCTGTTTCCTAATACTTCGTTTTGCGTAATTCCAGATGGGTCCCGGCTTTCGCCGGGCGGACGGCTACGCCGTCACCTTCGGCGGCGCCCAGTTCTCGAGCGTCATGCCAAGGTCGAGGCTGTGTGCACGCAGGGCGTCGCGGATCTCGGTCAGCGACTTCTTGCCCAGGTTCGGGGTCTTCAGCAAGTCGGACTCGGTGCGCTGCACGAGGTCGCCGATGTAGTACACATTCTCGGCTTTCAGGCAGTTCAGCGAGCGAACCGTCAGTTCCAGATCATCGATCGAGCGGAACAGGATCGGCGACAGGTCCTTGGCGCCGGTCGTGGCGGCGGCTTCGGCAGCCTCGGCCTTGAGGTCGACGAACACGGTCAGCTGGTCGCGCAGGATGCGGGCGGCGATGCGGACGGCTTCGCCGGCGTCAATGCCACCGTTGGTCTCGACGTCCAGGATCAGCTTGTCGAGGTCGGTGCGCTGCTCGACGCGGGCGCGCTCGACGCTGTAGCTCACGCGGCGAACCGGCGAGTAGGAGGCGTCCAGGCGCAGCACGCCAATGGCGCTGTGCTCTTCCTCGCCCAGGGCGCCGGGACCGACGGCCGGGACGTAGCCACGGCCACGGGTGACCTTGAGGGTCATATTGAGCTTGCCGCCGGTCAGGTGCGCCAGCACCAGGTCGGGATTCACGATCTCGACATCATGGTCGAGCTTGATGTCGCTGGCCTTGACCACGCCCTTGCCGGACTTCTCAAGCTTCAGGGTGGCGCTTTCGCGGGCGTGCATCTGGATCGCGACATTCTTGAGGTTCAGCAGAATGTCGAGCACGTCTTCCTGCACGCCTTCCAGCGTGGAGTACTCGTGCACCACGCCTTCGATCTGGGCCTCGGTGATCGCAGCCCCCGGGATCGACGACAGCAGGATGCGACGCAGGGCATTGCCCAGCGTGTGGCCGAAGCCGCGCTCCATAGGCTCGAGCGCAACGCGGGCGCGGTGCTCCGAGAGCGGCTCGATTTCGATCGTGCGGGGCTTCAGAAGATCAGTGACTTGCATATCAGATACCTCGTTAAAACTGGATGTAGGCCGGCGATTCCTTGTCGGCGTTGACTGGCGGCACGGTAGTGCCGCCCTACGGGATTACTGGATTACTTCGAGTACAACTCGACCACCAGGGCTTCATTGATGTCCGGCAGGAACTGCTCCCGCTCCGGCACCGTCTTGAACTTGCCCTTCAGGCCCTTCTCGTCCACTTCGACCCAATCCGGGAACCCAACCTGGGCGGCAACAGCGAGCGCGGCCTGGATGCGGGTCTGGGCGCGGGCGCTGTCGCGGATCGCGATCTCGTCACCGGGTCCAATCGTGAAGGACGGGATGTTGACCGTCTTGCCATTGACCGCGATCGCCTTGTGGCTGACCAGCTGGCGGGCTTCGGCGCGAGTGGCGGCGAATCCCATGCGGTAAACGATATTGTCGAGGCGGCGTTCCAGCATCTGCAGCAGCAGCAAACCGGTCGAGCCCTTCTTCTTTGACGCCTTCTTGTAATAGTTGCGGAACTGGCGTTCGAGCACGCCGTACATCTGCTTCAGCTTCTGCTTTTCGCGCAGCTGAAGGGCGTAATCCGAGGGACGCTGCTTGCGCGCGCCGTGCTGCCCCGGGGGGGTATCCAGCTTGCACTTGGATTCGAGCGAGCGGCCACGACCCTTCAGCATCAGGTCGGCGCCGACGCGACGGGACAGCTTGCACTTGGGACCGATATAGCGAGCCATGATTACACTCTCCGGCGCTTGGGCGCGCGGCAGCCGTTGTGCGGGATCGGGGTCACGTCCGTGATGTTGGCGATCTTGAAGCCAGCGGCGTTCAGCGAACGCACGGCGGACTCACGACCGGGGCCCGGGCCCTTGACCCGAACTTCCAGCGACTTCACGCCATGCTCGGCGGCGGCGGTGGCAGCCTTCTCGGCGGCGACCTGCGCGGCGAACGGGGTGGACTTGCGCGAGCCCTTGAAGCCGACCGAACCGGCGGTGGCCCAGGACAGCGTGTTTCCCTGGCGATCGGTGATCAGGACGATGGTGTTGTTGAAGGACGCATGGACGTGGGCGATGGCGTCGCTGACGTTCTTCTTGGCTTTCTTGCGCTTGGCGGCGGCGGCCGGAGCGGCGGGATTGGGAGTGCTCATGTGCTCGGTTTGGAGGACTGCGGACGAATGGCGCGACGCGGGCCCTTGCGGGTGCGGGCGTTGGTGCGGGTGCGCTGGCCGCGCACCGGGAGGCCGCGGCGGTGACGCGTGCCGCGGTAGCAGCCCAGGTCAACCAGGCGCTTGATGCTCATCGAAACTTCGCGGCGCAGGTCACCCTCGACCGGGAAGCGGCCGATTTCGGTGCGCAGCTTGTCCAGCTCGCCCTCCGTCAGGCTTTTTACCGGCACGTCCGGCTTCACGCCGGCGGCTTCGCAGATCTTGCGCGCGCGCGTGCGACCGATGCCGTAAATCGCGCGCAGCGCGATGACGGTGTGCTTGTTGGCGGGGACGTTGACCCCGGCGATACGAGCCATGACTTACCTCGTGCTCAATGACATTTCAGTGGGAATTCCGGAACTAGCGCTGACGCTGCTTGTGGCGGGCATCGGTACAGATGATGCGCACCACCCGCTTGCGGCGGATGACCTTGCAGTTGCGGCACATTTTTTTTACAGACGAACGGACTTTCATGACTCGACCTCGTTAACGGACCATGCCGGCGGCACCGGGGCCGCCAAGCCCTTTGAGATTGGCCTTCTTCAGCAGGCCCTCGTACTGGTGGGACATCAGGTGCGCCTGCAGCTGCGCCATGAAATCCATCACCACCACAACGGTAATCAGCAACGACGTGCCGCCGAAGTAAAACGGTACGTTCCAGGCAGTTGTCAGCAATTCCGGCACCAGGCAAACCGCCGTGATGTACGCGGCACCGGCAACGGTCAGGCGGGTCAGCACGTTGTCCACGTATTCGGCGGTGTGCTGGCCCGGACGGATGCCGGGGATGAAGGCGCCCGACTTCTTCAGGTTTTCGGCGGTCTCGCGGGAATCAAACACCAGCGCCGTATAGAAGAAGCAGAAAAAGATGATCAGGAAGGCGTACAGCGCCGTGTACAGCACTTCGCCCGGCGACAGCATGGCGGCGATGCGCTGCAGGACGCCGCCGCCCTCTTCGCCGAAAAACTGCACCAGCGAAGCCGGGAACAGGATGATCGACGAGGCAAAAATCGGCGGAATCACGCCCGACATGTTCAGCTTGAGCGGCAAATGCGCGGTCTGGGCAGCAAACTGCTTGCGGCCCTGCTGGCGGCGCGCGTGGTGCACCGGGATGCGGCGCTGGGCGCGCTCGACAAACACCACCGCCCAGGTGATCAGGGCGACGAGCGCGAACACGATGATGATCTGGAAGCCGTTGATCTCGCCCTGGCTGGCCAGCTGCGCGGTTGCCGCCAGCGCGTTGGGCAGCCCGGCGACGATGCCGGCGAAGATGATCATTGAGATGCCGTTGCCGATGCCACGCTCCGTGATCTGCTCACCCAGCCACATCAGGAACATGGTCCCGGTCACCAGCGACACCATCGCGGTAAAGGTGAAGCCAACGCCCGGGCTGATGGCCACGCCGCTGTTCTGCAGGGCGACGGCCGCGCCAAAGGACTGGAACAGGGCCAGGCCCAGGGTGCCGTAGCGGGTGTACTTGGTCAGGCGACGACGACCAGACTCGCCTTCCTTCTTGATTTCCTTCAATTGCGGAACCACCGCCGACATCAGCTGCACGATAATCGAGGCGGAAATGTAGGGCATCACGCCCAGCGCGAAGATCGACAGTCGCTCCAGCGCGCCACCCGAAAACATGTTGAAGATGTCCAGAACCGTGCCGCGGCTCTGGTCGAACAGGGCGGCCAGCTGTGCCGGGTCAATTCCGGGCACCGGGATAAACGACCCGATGCGGAACACCACGATAGCGCCCAGCAAGAACCAGATGCGGTTCTTGACTTCGCTGAGCTTGCTGAGATCCGGCACCATGCCGGCGGCGGGACGGTTCATGGCTATTCCGCGATGCTCCCGCCAGCGGCGGTGACGGCCTCGCGAGCGCCTTTCGTCACCAGGATGCCCTTGAGGGCCACCTTGCGCGACAGCTCGCCGGACTTGATCAGCTTGGCGGTCAGGGCGTTGCGCGAAATCACGCCGGTCGCCTTGAGCACCGACAGGTCAATGTCGGTTTCCTTCAGTTTCTGCAATTCGGACAGACGCACTTCCGCCGTGTGCCCCGCCGTCTTGGCCGCGGACTTGAATCCGCGCTTCGGCAGGCGGCGCTGGATCGGCATCTGGCCGCCCTCGAAGCCCACCTTGTGGTAACCACCCGCGCGGGCCGACTGGCCCTTGTGGCCCTTGCCGGAAGTCTTGCCCATTCCGGAGCCGATTCCACGCCCCAACCGCTTGGGGTAGTGCGTCGAACCCTTGGCGGGCTTGAGAGTATTGAGCTTCATTTCAAACCTCTTCCACTTTCAGCATGAAGGCCGAGGCATTGACCATGCCCATGATCTCCGGGGTGGCCATGTGCTCGACGGTCTGGTGGCGACGCGTCAGCCCAAGCCCGTGAAGGTTGTTGCGATGCATGTGCAGCTGGCCGTGCCGGCTCCTGAGCAGCGTCAGGCGAACCTTCTTTGTCGCGGTTTTCTTGGTCATGGAAGTCCTCAGGCGAGGAGTTCTGCAAGCGTCTTTCCACGCTTGGCGGCAATGTCGGACGGAATGTTCATGCGGCGCAGGCCGTCCAGCGTGGCTCGCACGACATTGATGGGATTGCGCGAGCCAAATGACTTGGCCAGCACGTTCTGCACGCCGCCGACCTCGAACACCGCGCGCATCGCACCACCGGCAATGACACCGGTACCGTCGGACGCCGGCCGCATGAAGACGCGAGTGGCCCCGTGGGTGCCCCAGATTTCGTGCTGCAGCGTCAGGCCACGGAGCGGAATCGTGACCATGTTCTTGCGGGCCTGTTCCATCGCCTTGGAAATCGCATTGGGCACTTCGCGCGCCTTGCCGTAGCCAAAGCCGACGCGACCAGCACCGTCGCCAACGACGGTCAGCGCAGCGAACGCCATCTGCTTGCCACCCTTGACCACCTTGGTGACGCGCTTGACGGTAACCAGTTTTTCCTTGAAATCGCCGCCCTGGCCGGAGTCGTCGAAATTGTCATGTCTTGCCATAGCGATTTCCTAGAACTGCAGGCCGCCCTCTCGGGCGGCGTCCGCCAGCGCTTTCACGCGGCCGTGGTACTTGAATCCGGAACGGTCAAACGCCACCGTCGAGATGCCCTTGTCCTTGGCGCGCTTCGCGATCTCGGCCCCGACCTTGCGGGCGGCCTCGACATTGCTGGTGCACTTCAGGTCCTTGCCCACCGCCTTTTCAAGCGTCGACACCGCCACCAACGTCTGGCTGGAATCGGGCGACAGGATTTGGGCGTAGATGTGCTGGGTGCTGCGGAAGACGCAAAGGCGGTTCTTGCCCAACGCGCGCATATGCAGGCGGGGGCGCTTGGCGCGACGCAGACGGTTGCTTTTGTGCTTGTTCATGGACGGGCCTTCGAGTTACTTCTTCTTCGCTTCTTTGAGGATCACGCGCTCACCGGTGTAACGCACACCCTTGCCCTTGTAGGGCTCGGGCGGCCGGAAGCCGCGAATGTCTGCTGCCACCTGGCCGACCACCTGCTTGTTGGCGCCTTTGATGACGATTTCAGTCTGGGTCGGAGTCTCAATGGTGATGCCATCGGGAATCGGGTAATCCACCGGGTGCGAGAAGCCCAGCGCGAGGTTGAGCTTCTTGCCCTGCATCTGGGCGCGATAGCCGACGCCGACCAGGCTCAGCTTCTGCTGGTAGCCGACGGTGACGCCCTTGATCAGGTTGCTCAGGTTGGCCCGGGCGGTACCGGCCAGCGCCGGCGCCGCCTTGATCGACTCTTCAGTGATCGTGGCCTGCATATCCTTGATCTCAAGGCGGATCTGCGACGGCAGTTCCAGGGTCAGGGACGCCTTGGCGCCCTTGACCGTGACCTTGCGGCCAGCGACGGTCAATTCAACGCCCTTGGGCAGAATCAACGGGTTACGCGCAACTCGGGACATGGTTCGTTCTCGTTTACTGCACGACGCACAGAAGTTCGCCGCCGACGCCGGCCAGCCGCGCCTGACGATCGCTCAGCACGCCATTCGGAGTGGACATGATGGCAACGCCCAGGCCGCCCAGCACCTTCGGCACGCTGCCCTTGTCCTTGTAGACGCGCAGCGACGGCGTGCTGATGCGCTGGATCTTCTCGATCACCGGCTTGCCCTGGTAGTACTTCAGGGTGACGGTAATCACTTTCTTCGCGCCTTCGGTCGCAACCGAAAAATCGGCGATGTAGCCCTCTTCCTTCAGCACGCCGGCAATCGCCACGCGCACCGTCGACGACGGCGAGGAAACGGTCTTCTTGCGGGCCTGCTGCGCGTTGCGGATGCGAGTCAGGAAATCGCCAATCGGGTCGTTAATGCTCATGTTTGTTACCAGCTCGCTTTGGTCAGGCCGGGGACTTCCCCGCGCATCGCTGCTTCACGCAGCTTGTGGCGCGACAGGCCGAACTTCCGGTACACGCCCCGTGACCGTCCGGTCACTGCGCAGCGGTTGCGGATACGGCTGCGCGACGAATCGCGCGGCAGCTTCTGCAGCGACTCGACGGCCACGAACTTCTCTTCCTGGGTCGAGTTCGGGCTGCGGATGACTTCCTTCAGCGCCGCGCGCTTCTTGGCGTACTTCGCGGAGAGCGCAATGCGCTTCTTCTCGCGATTCTTCATGTTCATTTTGGCCATGACGCTCTGCCTGCTATTTGTTGCGGAAGGGGAAGCGGAAGGCGTCGAGGAGGGCGCGGCCCTGCTCGTCGTTCTTCGCCGTGGTGGTAATGCTGATGTCCATGCCGCGAATCGCGTCGACCTTGTCGAACTCGATCTCGGGAAAGATGATTTGCTCGGTGATGCCGAAGTTGAAGTTGCCGCGGCCATCAAACCCGCGCGCCGGAATACCGCGGAAGTCGCGGATGCGCGGCAGCGCGATCGCAATCAGGCGCTCGAGGAACTCGTACATGCGCTCGCTGCGCAGCGTCACCGTCACGCCCACCGGGTAGTTCTCGCGAACCTTGAAGCCGGAGATGGCGATCTTGGACTTGGTCACAACCGGCTTCTGGCCGGCAATGGCCGTCATGTTGGCCACCGCATGCTCAATGATCTTTTTGTCGGCCGTGGCTTCGCCCACGCCCATGTTGAGCGTGATCTTCGAGATCTTGGGCACCGCCATGGGGTTGCAGGAAAACCGCTTCTGCAGAGCCGGCGAAATCGTCTTCTTGTACTGCGTCTGGAAATTCGACATGTCTCGTTCCTGGGCCTATCGGTCGACGGCTTCGCCGCTAACCTTGAACACGCGCACCTTTTTGGCAGCTTCGCCCTTGCCGATGACCTTGAAGCCGACGCGCTCGCCGCGCCCGCCCTTCGTGCCGGCCGGGTTCCACAGCTGCACGTTGGAGCCGTGAATTGACATTTCCTTCTCGATGATCCCGCCTGCCACGCCGGCGTTCGGGTTCGGTTTCTGGTGTTTCTTGACGACATTGATGCCGGCCACGATCAGGCGGCCGTTCGCCAGCACGCGGGACACCGTGCCCCGGCGATTGCGATCCTTGCCAATCGTGACCACCACTTCGTCGCCCTTCTTGATCTTGTTCATCGCTCTATTTCCTTAGATCACTTCCGGCGCCAACGACACGATCTTCATGAACCGCTCACGCAGTTCGCGTGTCACCGGTCCAAAGATGCGGGTGCCGATCGGCTCCAGCTTGGCGTCCAGCAACACCGCTGCATTGGTATCGAACCGGATCGCCGAACCGTCATTGCGCCGCACCGGGAAGCGGGTGCGCACCACGACGGCGTTGTGTACTTCGCCCTTCTTGACCTTGCCGCGCGGAATCGCGTCCTTGACGGTGACCTTGATAACGTCACCGACATGGGCGTAACGGCGGTGGGTCGACCCGGCAACCCGGATAACCTGGACCACTTTGGCGCCGCTGTTGTCAGCGGCGACGAGATAACTTTCCTGTTGGAGCATGGTCGATTCCTATCAGGCCGTGGTTTCAGCTGACACGAGGTTGGCCTTCTCGAGGACCTTGACCAGTTTCCAGTGTTTGGTCGCTGACAGGCGGCGGCATTCCTGGATCGTCACCAGGTCGCCGATTCCGCACTCGCCGGCTTCGTCGTGGGCGTGCAGCTTGCTGGTGCGACGCAGGCGCTTGCCGTAAACCGGGTGAATGATCTGGCGGTCAACGCTGACCACAATGGTCTTCTTCATCTTGTTGCTGACGACGCGGCCCGTGACAACGTGCGGCGTGGTGGTGGCGGCTTCGGTCATGACGCTTTGGCCTGTTGGGTCAGGATGGTCTGCAGGCGCGCAATTCGCTTGCGCACCCCAGTCATCAGGTGGGACTTGCTCATCTGTCCGGTCGCCTGCTGCAGGCGCAGGTTGAACTGCTCCTTGCGAAGCGCGGTGAGCTCTTCATTCAACTGCTCCGCGGTCTTGCCGCGCAGCTGCTTGAGGTATTCGTTGGCTTTCATAACTGGACTCACATCACCGTGCGGCGGACAAACGTGTACTTCACCGGCAGCTTGGAGCCGGCGAGGCGAAAGGCTTCGCGGGCATCGGTCTCGGAAATGCCCTCGATTTCATAGAGCATGCGGCCCGGTTGTACCTTGGCAGCCCAGTACTCGACGTTGCCCTTGCCCGAGCCCATGCGCACTTCCAGCGGCTTCTTGGTCACCGGGGTGTCCGGAAAAATCCGGATCCACAGTTTGCCGCCGCGTTGAACGTAGCGCGTGATGACGCGGCGTGCCGCCTCGATCTGGCGTGCCGTGATCCGGCCGAGCTCGGTCGATTTCATGCCGAACTCGCCAAAGCTGACCTTGTTTCCGGTCAACGCCAGGCCGCGGTTCTTGCCCTTCATCTGTTTGCGGTATTTAGTCCGCTTGGGTTGCATCATGGCTTAAGTCCTGTCGATTACGCCGCCGCTTCCGCGGGCGACTCGTCTTTCTTGTCGGATTTCTTCTCGGGCTCAAACGCTTCGCCGTTGAATACCCACACCTTCACGCCGATCACGCCATACGTCGTCTTGGCTTCAGACGTGGCGTAGTCGATGTAGGCGCGCAGGGTGTGCAGGGGCACGCGGCCCTCGCGGTACCACTCTACGCGCGCAATTTCGGCACCGTTGAGACGGCCGCCGAGCTGAATCTTGATGCCCTGGCCGCCCATGCGCATGGTGTTCTGCACGGCGCGCTTCATCGCGCGGCGGAACATGATGCGGCGCTCGAGCTGCTGCGAGACGCTGTCGGCAATCAACTGCGCGTCGAGTTCCGGCTTGCGGATTTCCTCGACCGTGACGTGCACCGCTTCCGGCTTGAGGCCGATCTTGCGGGCGACGTCCTGGCGCAGCTTTTCGATGTCCTCGCCCTTCTTGCCGATAACAATGCCGGGACGGGCGGTGTGGATGGTGACGCGGGCAGCCTTGGCCGGCCGGTCAATCTGAACGCGCGACACGCTGGCCAACGCAAGCTTCTCGCGCAGGTAGGCGCGAACAGCCATGTCGTTGATGAGATTTTCCTTGTAGGCCCCGCGCTCGGCGTACCAGTTGGAGGTCCACTGGGTCGTGATGCCCAGGCGGAAGCCGGTCGGATGAACTTTGTGTCCCATGGTATTCGCTTACTCCGTCGCCTTGCTTGCGCCGCGGCCATCGCCGACGTGCACGGTAATGTGGCTGGTGCGCTTCACGATCTGGTCGGCGCGGCCCTTGGCCCGCGGACTGGTGCGTTTCATGCGCGGGCCTTCATCAATCATGATGGCCTGCACCTTCAACTCGTCGACGTCGGCACCCTGGTTGTTCTCGGCATTGGCGATCGCCGATTCGAGGACCTTCTTGATGATCCGGGCGGCGCGCTGCGGCGAGAACTTGAGGATGTTGACCGCTTCGTCAACCTTCTTGCCGCGCACCAGGTCCGCAACGAAGCGGGCCTTGAGCGGCGACAGGCGGACAAACTTGAGTACGGCTTGCGTCTGCATGGCAGTTCCTTACTTCTTGGCCGGCGCGGC
>JANNAK010000053.1:0-4829 GCA_031384195.1 Gammaproteobacteria bacterium | reverse complement strand
TGCGGCTGCCGGTGGCCGACTCAAAGTTCTCTTCCCACTCGATATCGACCGGGGTATCGGGGGATTCGGTATCTTCCGGTATCTCCGCGTCCGATTCTGTCGGCGTTTCGGCGGACTGGCCGGCGGCCTGTTCCTCGATTGAGACTTCGGGCGCGGCGGCTTCCTCGAACTCGAGCATCAGGTTGGATTCGACCGCCTCGCGAATTTCCTGCTGCAGGTCGAGACTCGACAGTTGCAGCATCTTGATCGCCTGCTGCAGCGCCGGCGTCATCGCCAGCGAATGGCCCAGCCGAACGTTTAGGGATTGCTTCATGGTCGTTTTCTTGACGCCATTTTACGCCCCTTGGCGATCCGGCATCTTTCTTGCTTGTCCCCGCCCTCGGAGCTGACTACCGGATCGCTTGACGTGCCGGCGTGGCTAGCGGCGGAAATCCTCGCCCAGGTAGACCTTGCGCACGATCTCGTTGGATTCCAGGTCGGCCGGCGTGCCCTCCGCGATCACCTTGCCCTCGCTGAGGATGTAGGCGCGCGAACAGATCTTCAGCATCTCCCGCGCATTGTGGTCGGTCACCAGCACCCCGATGCCGCGGTCACGAAGATGCTCCACGATCGTGTGGATATCCTTCACCGCAATCGGGTCCACGCCGGCGAACGGCTCGTCCAGCAGGATAAATCGTGGATTCGCCGCCAGCGCCCGCGCAATCTCGACCCGCCGCCGCTCGCCGCCGGACAGCGACAGGCCCATGCCCTCGCGAATATGCGTGATGTGCAGTTCCTCCAGCAGCCGTTCCAGCTCGGACGCCTGCGCCTTCCGGTCCAGATCGGCGCGCGTCTCGAGGATGGCCATGACGTTGTCGGCCACCGACATGCGCCGGAACACGGAGGCTTCCTGCGGCAGGTAGCCCACGCCGCGCTGCGCCCGCACGTGCATCGGCTGGCGCGTCACGTCCTGCCCGTCAATCTCGATCCGGCCGCTGTCTGCGGCGATCAGCCCGACCATCATGTAGAACGACGTCGTCTTGCCCGCACCATTGGGTCCCAGCAGGCCGACGATTTCCCCGGCGTTGACGGTCAGAGAGACATCACGGACCACGGTCCGCTTGTTGAAGCGCTTGACCAGCTTGTGCGCGGAAAAACGTGCCGTCATGGCTTCGAGCCTTTCTTTTCTGGCGGCTGGATCACCAGCCGCACCTGTCCGCCGTTGATCCCGCTGGCCTGGACGCGCCGGGTGGCCGCGTTGTAGCGGATGCGCTCCCCGGTCAATTCGTCGGTCCCGCGCATCAGCACGGCGCCGCCGCTTAGTGCCACCGTCGAGGCACTGCTGTCGTAAACAATTTCCGCGGCGCGGGCCGACAGGTCGGGCTGGTCCTTGGCGCCCGCATGCGTCAGGCGCGCGGGTGAGCCGGTCACCCGGGCCTGGTACAGCCCCTTGCCGGATTGCCGCAGCTCCAGCCGCTCGCCCCGCATTTCCAGCTCGGCAGTGACCAGCTTGACGTCGCCGCGATACAGCATGCGCTTGCCACGCTCATCGAACTCGGCGTGGCGGGCCGACACCTTGATCGGCCCCTTCAGCGCCGACGCCAATTTCGGACTGGCTGCCGCTCCGGCCCCGGCCAGCGCCCAGAGCGCGACGCCAGCGAGCAGCGCACCGCCGCCTTCAGTCGCCCGGAACATATTCCACCTGTACGTCGTTCAGCAGTTGCACGTTCTCGCCAGTGAAGTCAGCGCGCAGGCCCCGTGCGCTGGCGCGCCGGAATTCGCTGTAGAGCACGACAGCAGCGTCCGTGCGCAGTTCCCGACGCAGCAGGTCGACCCACAGGGCTTCGGTCGTAAATCGAACGGGCTCGTCGGCGTAGCGGCCCTGCGCCAGCACCCCCCCTTCCAGCAGCACGCGGCGCTCGTGCGCTGGCATCCGGCCGCGCGGTGCGGTCAGGGTCCAGGGCGACTCGGTGCCGCCCAGCGCATCCAGGGTCAGCATGCCCATCTGCGCCGAGTCATCCGCGTAGTAATCAATGGACTCTGTACGCACGCGCAATTCCGGTTCGCCACGCGCATCCAATCGCAGCCACTCCGCGTTGGCCAGCGCATAGCGCGGCAGTGCGTCGGCGGGCGCCACCGACTCGGCCGCGGGCGCTTCCAGACGCTCGTTCAATACCGCCCAGACCGCCGCGGCCGCCGCCAGCGTGACCAGCAGGTAAACCCAGCGCATCAGCCACCCCGCTGGCGTGCGCCCTTGGGGGCGCGGCTGGCCAAAATCAGGTCGCAAGCTTCGCGCACCGCACCGCGCCCACCGCCGTTTCGGCTGGTCCAGTGCGCCGCGCGAATCACCGACGGGTGTGCGTCTGCAACGGTCAACGCCAATCCGGCCCGTTGCAGCAAGGGCAGGTCCGGCGTGTCGTCACCCATCATCGAGCACTGGGCGTCGCCCAGGCCCAGTCGCGACTGCAGCGCCTCCCAAGCCGGGAGTTTGTCCTCGGCATTCAGGAACACGTGCTTTACCCCAAGGCCCCGCAAGCGCTGCTCCATCGCGAGGGACGGCCGGCCGGAAATGACCGCCACTTCGATTCCGGCCTTGAGCAGAAGTTTCAGCCCCAGGCCGTCGCGCACGGACACCGCCTTCCACTCTGCTCCATCCGGCCCGAGGTACAGCAGGCCGTCGGTCATCACGCCATCAATGTCGAACACCGCGCAGCGGATTTTCGCTGCGCGGCGGCGAACCGTGCTCATCAATACACCCCGGCCCGCAGCAGGTCGTGCAGGTGCAGAACACCCGCCAGGTGCCCCTTCGCGTCGGTCACGAGCAAGGCCGTGATCTTGTGTTTCTCCATCAACTGCACCGCCTCGGCGGCCAGCTGGTCGCCCCGCACGCGCTTGCCACCGCGGGTCATGACATCGGCAATCGTCGCCGTCTTCAGGTCGACACCCTCGTCCAGCGTGCGGCGCAGGTCGCCGTCGGTGTAAATGCCCAGCACCTTATTGTGGCGATCCGTGATCGCCGTGATGCCAAAACCCTTGCTGCTCATGACGTCGAGCGCCTTGCGCAAGGACGTGTCCGCGCTCACCTTCGGCACGCGCGCACCGGTGTGCATGACGTCCTGGATCTTCAGCAGCAAGCGCTTGCCAAGCGAGCCGCCCGGGTGGCGCCGGGCAAAATCCTCGGCGCGAAATCCGCGCGCCTCCAGCAGGGCCACGGCCAGCGCATCGCCCATCGCCAGCGTGGCGGTGGTGCTGGCGGTCGGCGCGAGGTTCAGCGGACAGGCTTCCTGCTTCACCGACACGTCGAGGTGAACGTCGGCCCCGCGGGCCAGCGTCGACTTCGGCCGGCCGGTCAGCGCAATCAGCGGTACGCCCAGCCGCTTGATCAGTGGCAGGATGGAAACCATCTCGCCAGTCTCGCCGGAGTACGACAGGGCCAGCACCACGTCCTGCCGCGTGACCATTCCGAGATCGCCATGCGAGGCCTCGCCCGGGTGCACGAAGAATGCCGGAGTGCCGGTCGAGGCCAGAGTCGACGCGATTTTTCCTCCGATATGGCCGCTCTTGCCCATGCCCATCACCACCACGCGGCCCTTGCACCTGAGCAAGGCCTCGCAGGCGCGCACGAAATCAGCGCCGATGCGCACGATCAGTCCGTCCAGCGCCGCGCGCTCGATTTGCAGGGCCTTGCGGCCCATTTTTTTCAAGGTGGCGGCATTCATTGGGGCATCTTACCCGATGGGATACCCTCGACTTTACATGCGCATGTGGACGGTTCATCCCCGGTATCTGGACGCCAAAGGCCTGGTCGCCCTTTGGCGCGAAACCCTGCTCGCGCAAAAGGTCTTGCGCGGCCAAACCCGCATCCATTGTTCAGGGTAGTGCCCGGGCGGGTCCGGGAGTGGGAGCGGATATAATCCGCGCCCCATGAATACCCCCCCGGCCGCGCTCGAGATTCGCGGTCTCCAGAAACAGTACGGCAAGCTGGCCGCGCTCAAGGGCGTGGATCTTGAGATTCGCCCCGGCGAATTCTTTGGCCTGCTGGGCCCCAACGGCGCCGGCAAGTCCACCTTGATCAGCATCGTTGCCGGCCTGGTCCGGGCCAGCGCCGGCACCGTGGCCGTGCTGGGTCACGACACCGTGCGCGATTACCGCGCCGCCCGCCGCAACATCGGTGTGGTGCCGCAGGAACTGGTATTCGATCCGTTCTTCAATGTCATCGATATGCTGCGCCTTCAGGCCGGCTACTACGGTTGCGGGCGTGAGTCTTGGCCGTGGATCGACCAGCTGATTGAGCGACTTGAGCTGGGCGAGAAGCGCCACTCCATGATGCGTACGCTGTCGGGCGGCCAGAAGCGCCGCGTGCTGATCGCGCAGGCCCTGGTGCACAAGCCACCGGTGCTGATCCTCGACGAGCCCACGGCGGGCGTGGACGTGGACCTGCGCCGCACGCTGTGGGAGTTCACCCGCGAATTGCACGCCCAAGGCCACACCATCGTCCTGACCACGCATTACCTGGAGGAAGCCGAGCAGCTGTGCCAGCGCGTGGCGATCCTCGACCAGGGCGCCATCCGCGTGGTCGAGCCGACCCGGCAACTGCTCAACCGCCACCCGTTCCGCTTCCTGCGCCTGAAGCTCAACGGTGCCGGCCTGCCGGACTCGCTGCGGCCGCTGGTGTCGGCTGAGCCCGAGGGCGAAGTCGAGCTGAAGCTGGACCGGGTGAAGCATCCGGTTGGCGAGGTGCTGGAGGCACTGCGCATCCACGGCGCGCGCATCGAGGACGTGCATACCCGCGAGCCGACCCTGCAGGACATCTTTGTGGAACTCACGCGCAAGGGAGCGCCGCGATGAAC
>JANNAK010000036.1:0-50564 GCA_031384195.1 Gammaproteobacteria bacterium | reverse complement strand
GGGGCCCCCCCCCCTCGTTTCTCGCCCCGCCAGGCCCGCTGGCGGGTCCCGACCGGGGGGGCGTGCCCGGCGGGGGCCTTGTGGCCGGCGCGCGGCAACTCCAGCGTAATCACCGGGACCCCGAGGTAGCGGCCGGCGTAGTTGCCCAGCGAACCGGGGAAGGTGCCGAGCAGGTGCAGGCGCAGAAAGCCGATCTGCATCGGCGGCTCATTCGGGCCGTCGTAGTCCAGGACACCGTAGGGCGCGTGTACCGAGACGATGGCATGCGGACGAAAGTACTTGATGTGCTCAACCAGCCAACGGGTTTCCGGCTCCGACAAGGGCGCCGGCCCCGGATAACGGCGCGGGTCGCGCCGCGTCAGCCGCTCCCAGTACGGCATCGCCGAGGCTTCCCAATCCGGCGTCGGGAAGTTGCGATTGAGGTCGACACCACGGGCGTTGGTCCGCGTCTCGGGAATGCTCAGCAGGCCGTCGGGATTCAAGCACGGCATCACCCGCCACAGGAACGGCTGGAACCGGTCCTCGTTCAGTCGCTGCATCCACTTGAAGACGATGCTGACGGACGAAAACTCGTCGCCGTGGCTGCCGCCAATCAGCAGGATGCGCTGCTGGTCGGCCCGTATCGTGCGGGGGCGGTAATCGCGCCAGAGCAGCGGCTGGCCAGCGACCGATGGCGTCGGACTGGTCCGCAGGCCGGCGTTGACGCAATCGGCGGTATTGACGCTCTTGAGCCGCTTGTCGAAAAGCGCACAGGCCTGGTCGAGGGACGCCAGGGGGATGCGCTGCATCTGCGCGTGCGCCAGGCCCGAGGCCAGGGCCAGGACCAGAACCAACGCGGCGCGCATGAAGGCGTTCACGGGGCCTACCCGCGACTCGACACGTGTCCTGCGCCTAGGGAATCTTGCGTTCGGCTTTTACCTTGCTGATCAGGAAGCCGACGACATCGAATATTTTTTCGTTGCCACCTGCCGTCGTGCCGTTGATGAACCAGCGGCCATCCACGACGATGTTCGGGACGCTGGTCAACCCCAGGTCTCGCACCAGGTTTTCGCCGCGGCGCACATGATTGTCCGTGGCAAAGCCCGAATACGCGCCGCGGTACTGCTGGGCATCGAGGCCGGTGCTGGTCACGAACAGATTTTCGAGATCAGACTCCGTCGCCATGACCTTGCCCTGGCCATGGATGGCGCCAAACAGCGCCTTGTGGAAGGTCTCGAAGACGCCCAGCTGCTCAGCCGCAAACACGGCCCGGCTGCGCGGCAGGGCCGCCGGCTGGCCCAGCGACCAGGGCTGGCGTACGAACACCACGCCGGACGGCTTGGTCGACAACCATTTCACGACCATCGGCTCGAAGTGGAAGCAGTGCGGGCAACTGTACGAAAACACTTCCATGACCTCGACCTTGGTCCGGTCGGTCGGCGCCTGGGGCTGCCGTACCGCCTTGTAGTGCTGGTCGAGAACGAAGCGCTCCGGCACGTCGGCGGCGGTGCAAGCCCACGGCAGGGTCACGGTGGCAAGCAGGACGGCCCGAAGGGTACGGCTGGCAAAAATGCGCATCGACAGGATTCCTTTGGAAGAGTTACTGCAAGCCATTGACATAGGACGAGAGGGCATCAATTTCGGCATCGCTCAGCTTGGACGCGACGGCCGCCATGGTTGCGGTGTTGGCCGGCCCGCCCTTGCTCATGCGGTAGTCGCGCAGGATCTTGGCGACATACGTGGCGTGCTGGCCGCCGATGCGCGGATACCCGGCGCCCGCGTTGCCCCCGCCCGTCGGGCCGTGGCAAGAGCTGCACGCAGCCAATCCGCGACTGGCATCGCCCTTGCGATACAGCGGGTCGGCAACCTTGAGTGCATCGGGGCTGGCAATGCCCGCGGTCGGCGCCTGGGCGGCAAAGTAGGCCGCGACATCCTTCATGTCCTGATCGGACAAGGCGGCGGCTTGTCCCATCATTATCGGGTTCGCGCGCGCGCCGGACTTCAGGCGCTGCAACTGGGCCACAACAAATCTCGAATGCTGGCCGGCCAGCTTGGGCCACTCGGGGTTGGAGCTGTTGCCACCGGGGCCGTGGCACGCTGCGCAGACAGCGGCCTTGGACGCGCCCGCGTCCGCGCTCGCGCCCACGAACGGATCGACAACCGACTCCGCCAGCGCGGAAGCCGAAAGGCACAGTGCAGCGAGGACTAGCGTACGCTTCATGAACTACTCCCGGGATTCGCGGGAAATATTACCACTCAATGCACAATCCTTTCGCCGGCGCCCGGTTCCTGCTGTCGGTTGCTCACCCCTCCCAGTTGCCGGACGGCGATCGGCCAGAACTAGCCTTCGCCGGTCGCTCGAATGCCGGAAAGTCGAGTGCACTCAACGCCCTGTGTTCGCAGAAAAACCTGGCGCGGGTCAGCAAGACCCCAGGGCGAACCCAACTGCTGAACTTCTTCGAACTGCCGCAGGTCCGGCTGGTGGACCTGCCCGGCTACGGCTTTGCCGATGTCCCGGAGGAGGTCCGCAAAACCTGGGGACCGCTGATCACCGGCTACCTGCGCGACCGCGAAAACCTGCGCGGAATCGTGTTGATCATGGACAGCCGGCGCCCGCTGACCGCTTTTGACCGGCAGATGCTCGACTGGGCGCTGGAATACCGGCGGACGGTGCACATTCTGCTGGCCAAGGCCGACAAACTGACGTCCAGTGAATCGCGGAAAACCCTTGCCGCGGTGCAGGACGCCCTCGGGGAACTGGCCACGGCGCAGCTGTTCTCGGCGCCGAAGAAGACCGGGATCCCCGAGGCCCGCACGCGCCTGCAGGAAATGCTCGCCGACTAGGCGCGAGTCAATTCAGGGCGCGGGGTACGGCCAGGCGAAACGGGTCAATTTTTGCATCGAATTTCTCCCCGTCCTCGAGCACCATGTTGAACTCGCCGTGCATCGTGCCCACCGGCGTTTCCAGCGGGCAGCCACTGGTGTACTCGAACTGTTCGCCGGATTTCAGCACCGGCTGGTAGCCCACCACCCCCGGGCCGCGGACTTCCTCGACCGTCCCCTCCCCGTCGGTAATCACCCAGTGCCGGGAGATCAACTGGACGGTCTTCTCACCTTCATTCCGGATGGTGATGTGGTATGCGAAAACGTACTGCGGCGCGGACGGGTCCGACTGCTCGGGAAGGTAGCGCGGACGCACGATGATGCGCACTCCACGGGTCAGGGTCTCGGACATCACATGATCCCCGCCGACAGTCGCGCCGCCTCGGACATCCGCTCCTGCGTCCACGGCGGGTCAAAGGTCAATTGCACGTCGGCCTCGCCGATGCCCGGCACTTGCAGCACCTTGGACTTTGCATCGGCCACCAGGATGTCACCCATGCCGCAGCCGGGGGCGGTCAGCGTCATGCGGATCACCGCCTTGCGCTGTTTCTCCGGCAGGGGTTCAATCGTGCACTCGTAAATCAGCCCGAGCTCGACGATGTTTATCGGAATTTCCGGGTCGTAGCAGGTGCGCAGCTGCTCCCAGACCGCGTTCACGATGTCCTCGTCGCTGGCATCGGCGGCCAGCTCCGGCACGATGGTCGCCTCCTTGCCCAGGCAGTCCGCGTCCTTGCCCTCGATCCGGAACAAATGCCCTTCGACCTGGATGGTGTAGCTCCCTCCCAGGGCCTGGGTTATCCGTGCCTCGGCGCCCTCGGGCAGCTCGACCCGGGTCCCGGCCGGAATCAGGGTGCCAACGACATCGCGCTTGAGCGCAACTGTTTCAGGGGTCTGGTGCATCGGGTGGGGATGAGCGAGCGGAATGCCATTTTAGCCCTCTATTGTCCTTTGGACTTGGGGCCGGTCAGGCAGCTGGTCGGGTTTTTGGAAAACCTGCAAGATGGTGCCCCGAACACGATCGATTCCAACGCCCCCTGATGACAACCCGTGCCGCGACAATGCACCTGGCCCCTGCCCTGATCCTGCTGGCGGCCGCCGCGCCGCTCGCCGCGCACGATTCCCCCGCGCCGCTGCGAACCGTGTCGGTGAGTGGCGAAGGCGAAAATTCAATCAAGCCCGACCGCGCACGCCTGACCCTGGGCGTGGACCAGCTGTCGTCGGACGTGAAATCCGCCGAGGCCGCGGTCAACAAGGTGGTTCGCGCCTATCTGGCCGAGGCCAAGGCCCTCGGCGCTGGCGAAGACCGGATCCAGACCACCGGCGTCAGCATCCAGCCCGAATACGTGTGGGATGAAAAGGAGCGGCGTCAGCAGCTGGTTGGCTATCGGGTCCGGCGCGAAATCGCCGTGCTGGTCACCGACCTCGACAAGCTGGGCGACTTCCTCCTGCGCGCCACCAAGGTGGGCGTAAACCAGGTCAACCCGCCATCACTGGAATCCAGCCGCGCCAAGGAAATGGAAAACCAGGCGCTGGTGAAGGCCGCCGAAGACGCGCGCGCGCGCGCACGCCTGCTGGCAGACACCTTGGGCGTCAAGCTGGGCGCGGTGCGCACGGTTTCGGCCCAACAGTCCGGCCCGTCGCCGCCGATCATGCTGAAGGCGATGGCCATGCGCGCCGAGTCCGACAGCGGCAACGCGGAAATGGGCATCTCGGCGGGCGAAATCCGGTTCCGGGTCACCGTCCAGGCCGAGTTCGACCTGCAGACCCCCTGAACGTCGCCACCGGCATCCGAGGGGTGGGCGAGGCCGGGAAACGCTACAATCCGTCGCTTTCCCGACCCATAGGGCCCAAGGAAAGTGGCTAAGAACAAGGCAACGGTAGGCGTGATCATGGGGTCCCAGTCGGACTGGGAAACGCTGGCGCACGCCGCAGACACACTGAAGGCGTTGCGCATTCCACACGAGACCGAAGTGGTCTCTGCGCATCGCACCCCCCTCAAACTCTTCAATTACGCCGAGTCCGCCGGGAAGCGCGGCATCAAAGTCATCATCGCCGGCGCTGGCGGTTCGGCCCACCTGCCCGGCATGACCGCGGCAATCACCCAGCTGCCCGTACTTGGCGTGCCGGTGGAGACGCGCACACTCAAGGGCCTGGACTCCCTGCTCTCGATTGTCCAGATGCCCGCCGGCATTCCGGTCGGAACCCTGGCGATCGGCAAGGCCGGCGCCATCAATGCCGCACTGATGGCCGCGGCCATTCTCGCGCTGGAGGACCCGGCGCTGGCGCGGCGGCTGTCCCGCTACCGCCGCGAGCGGACCCGGGCGGTGCTGAAGCAGCCCAACCCGCGCAAGCGCTGACCGTTCCGGTGAAAGTCGGCATCCTTGGCGGCGGTCAGCTTGGCCGCATGCTCGCGCTCGCGGGCTATCCGCTGGGCCTGGAATTCGTGTTCCTGGATCCGGCGGCCGACGCCTGCGCCGCGCCCTTGGGCGACCACCTGCGCGCCGAGTACACCGACCCGCAGGCGCTGATGGAGTTTTGCCGGCGCATCGACATCGCCACCTACGAATTCGAGAATGTGCCAGACGAAACGGCGCGCTTCGTTTCCGGCCTTAAACCCTTGCACCCGTCGCCGCGCGCCCTGGCGGTCGGCCAGGACCGCATGACCGAGAAGCAGCTGTTCGACGAACTCGGGATCCCGGTACCGAATTACGAACCGGTGGGCAGCCGCGACGACCTGGACCGGGTGATTCGCAACCTCGGCTATCCGGCCATGTTAAAGACCCGCCAGCTAGGCTATGACGGCAAGGGCCAGGCGGTCCTGCGCACCGCGGAGGACCTCGGTCCGGCATGGGAAAAACTCGGGCGGCAACCCCTGCTGCTCGAATCCTTCGTCGCTTTCGAGCGCGAAATCTCCTGCATCGGGGTACGCGGCGCAAACCAGCAGCTGTCCTTTTATCCAGTGACTGAAAACGTCCACCGCAACGGAATCCTGCGCACCTCGATTCCGCGACTGAACGACCCGATGCAGGCGCTGGCGGAATCCCACGCCGGGAAGTTGATGGAACACCTGGATTACGTCGGCGTGCTCGCCTTTGAGTTCTTTGTGGCTGGCGGCAAGCTTTACGGAAATGAGATCGCCCCGCGCGTGCACAACTCCGGTCACTGGACGATCGACGGCGCGCATTGCTCCCAATTCGAGAACCATCTGCGCGCCATCGCCGGCTGGCCGCTGGGATCCACGGCGCTGCGCGGCCCCTGCGCCATGGTCAACTTTATTGGCGAACTGCCCGACCTGGGAAAACTCGTGCAATTTTCCGGCCTGCACCTTCATCTTTACGGCAAGTCGCCCAAGCCCGGGCGCAAGATCGGCCACGCCACATTGACCGCCGCGACTGACGCGGACCTGGCGGTGGCGCTGGCCCAACTGGGCAAGCTGATTCCCGGCTAGGGTGTTCCGCCCGCACGACGACGCGACGACGGCTGCCTAGCGTTCCAGGCGCTGCCGCAGCCACTCGGCGATGTGCTCGATTTCCTCGGCGCAGACCTGGTGTTGCATCTCGTACTCGCGCCAGTCCACCGCGTAGCCCTTGTCCATCAGCAGGTCGCGGCTCCATTCGCCCAATTGCATCGGCAGCGTGGCGTCCTGCTGCCCGTGGCACATCAGGATCGGCGTGTCGTGTCGATCCGTCAGCGCCTCCGACTCCAGTTTTTCGTTCAACGGCAGGTAGGTCGACAACGCCAGGATTCCGGCCAGCCGTTCCGGATAACGCAGCCCGGCGTGAAGGACGATGGCGCCGCCTTGTGAAAACCCGGCGAGCACGATCTTCTCCGCCGGTATCCCGAGGTCCAATTGGGTCTGGATGAAATTGCGAAGGATTCGCTCCGAATCACGAATGCCCGCCTCGTCCTGGTTGCGCAGGTCGCGCACCGAAGGAATGTCGTACCAGGCGCGCATTTCCATCCCGTTGTTGATCGTCACCGGCCGGAGCGGGGCATGGGGGAACAGGTAGCGGATCGACAAGTCCGCCAGCCCGAGTTCCGGCACCAAGGGCACAAAATCATGGCCGTCAGCGCCCAGGCCATGCAGCCAGATGACGGCGGCTTCCGCCTTGGTGTGCGGTTCCAGAACGACCGCAATATCGGTATCGAGCGTTTTCATAGGGCGTCAGAGGCTGTGATTTTGTCCACCGAAACGACCGGGGACTGAATTTGAAGGCAGGTAGAATGCGCAACCTTACATTGGAATCCTGCCTTCGCGGGATCGACGGACCCACCATGCGGCAAATCGGCTGCCTGCTCTGCCTGCTCCTGCTCACCGCCTGCGGCCAGGCGGGTGACTTGTACCTGCCGGATCAATCGCCTCCCGCGAATCAGTCGGGACCCGAATCCGCCGGCCCGCCTGCTGCCAAGGCCGACTCCGATTCCGACGCCGACGCCAAGGCCGACGCCGATTCCGACGCAATCCAGGGCAAAACCCTGCCGCCCCAGAAGGACGCGCGGTAGTGGACCACTTTGTCTTTCGCAATGGCGAGCTGCACGCCGAAGACGCCCCGGTGGCGGACATCGCCCGCCGCCATGGCACGCCCTGTTACATCTACTCCCGCGCCACGCTGACCCGGCACTACAAGGCCTTCGACGATGCGCTGGCCGGCAGCGACCACTTGGTCTGCTATGCGGTGAAGGCCAACTCCAGCCTGGCGGTGTTGCAGGTGCTGGCGCGACTGGGCGCTGGATTCGACATCGTCTCCGGCGGCGAACTGGCCCGGGTCCTGAAGGCCGGCGGCGACCCGCGCCGGATTGTTTTTTCCGGCGTCGGCAAGTCCATTGCCGAAATCCGGCAAGCCCTGGTCACCGGCATCCATTGCTTCAATGTGGAATCGCAGTCCGAGCTGATCCGACTCAACGATGCAGCCGTGGCGCTGAAAAAGCGCGCACCGATCGCCTTGCGGGTCAATCCGGATGTGGATCCCAAGACCCATCCCTACATCTCCACCGGGCTTAAGCAAAGCAAGTTCGGGGTTGAATTCGCGCAGGCCGAGCCGTTGTACCGCCAGGCACAGCAGATGGCTGGCGTCGAGATTGCCGGCATCGCCTGCCACATCGGCTCGCAGTTGCTGGAGTTGCAGCCCTTCATGGACGCGCTGGACCGGGTGCTCGCCCTGGCCGACCGCCTGCGCGCGGCGGGCATCAACATTCGCCATCTGGACGTCGGCGGCGGACTGGGCGTGCCCTACCACGACGAAACCCCACCCTCGCCGTCAGAGCTGGCCGCCGCGCTAAAGCAGAAACTCGCGGGGCGCGGGCTGAAGATCCTGATGGAGCCCGGCCGGGCCATCGCCGGCAACGCCGGCATCCTGGTCACGCGTGTGGAGTACCTCAAGCCGGGCAGCGAGAAAAACTTCGCGGTCGTCGACGCGGCCATGAACGACCTGATGCGCCCGGCACTGTACGAGGCTTGGCACAACATCATTGAAGTGAAGCAGGGCAACACCGCCCCCAAGGCCCGCTATGACGTGGTCGGCCCGGTTTGTGAGAGCGGCGATTGGCTGGGACGCGACCGCGAGCTCTCGATTGCTCCCGGTGACTTGCTGGCGATCCGCACTGCCGGGGCTTACGGCTTCACCATGAGCTCCAATTACAACACCCGCCCGCGCGCCGCCGAGGTCATGGTCGACGGCAAGGAATCCCACTTGATCCGCGCCCGCGAATCGCTCGAAGACCTGCTGCGCGGCGAAAGCTTGCTGCCTGGATAAGCCATGGCGAACAAGCCGTTGGTTTTGATCGACGGCTCCTCGTGGCTGTTTCGCGCGTATCACGGGCTACCGCCGCTCAACACTCCCTCCGGCGAGCCGACCGGCGCGGTGTACGGCATGGTGAACATGCTCAAGCGCCTGCTCAAGGATTACGCGCCCGAGCGCATCGCGGTGGTGTTCGACCCGCCAGGGCCAACCTTTCGCAACGACATCTACCCCGAGTACAAGGCCAACCGCGACGCGACGCCGGAGGATTTGTCGCGACAGTTTCCGGTGGCCTGCGAGGTTATTCGCGCCCTGGGCCTGCCGGTGCTGCAAGTCGCGAAAGTCGAGGCCGATGATGTCATCGGCACGCTGACCCAGCAGGCGCGCGAGCAGGGCCTGTCGGTGCTGATCGTGACCGCCGACAAAGACATGGCGCAGCTGGTGGACGCCGAGGTCAAGCTGCTCGACACCATGAAGAACCGCACCATGGACGAGGCGGGCGTGGTGGAAAAATTCGGCGTGCCCGCCGAGCGCATCACCGAGTACCTGGCGCTGGTGGGTGATACCTCGGACAACATTCCCGGCGTCCCGCTGGTGGGCCCCAAGACTGCGGCCAAATGGCTGAACCAGTACGGCACGCTCGACAAGATCATTGCCAGCGCGGCGGACGTCCCGGGCAAGGCCGGCGAAAACCTGCGCAACTCGCTGACGACCATCCCGCTGGCACTGGACCTCGCCACCATCCGTCGCGAGCTGGCGCTGGAGCTCACCGTGGACCAGCTGCGTCCCGGCCAACCGGACAAAGTCGCCTTGGCGCGCCTGTATGAGCGGCTCGGATTCAAGCGTTGGCTGGAAGAACTCGGCGGCGGCGCGACGACGCCTGCTTCGCCTGCAGCGCCTGCTTCGCCCGCAGCGCCTGCTTCGCCCGCAGCGCCTGCTTCGCCCGCAGCGCCCGCAGCGCCGACTACGCAGGCGGTCACCGGAAACGCGCCGGAATCCGCGGCGCCGCCGCCGGCCACCGCCACTCGCGCCGAGGTGGTGCTGGACATGGCGACGCTGGAGACCCTGCTGGCACGCCTGCAAAAGGCGGCGCTGGTCTGTGTCGATACCGAGACCGACAGCCTGGATTCCATGCAGGCACGGCTGGTGGGCATCTCGTTTGCGGTGGAGCCCGGCCACGGCTGGTACATCCCGCTGCAGCATCACTATCTCGGCGTGCCGACGCAGTTGCCAATGGCGGCGGTACTGGCCAGGCTCAAGCCGCTGCTGGAAGACCAGACCAAGCCCAAGCTCGGACAGCACATCAAATACGATATCAACGTGCTGTCACGACATGGAATCAACGTGCGCGGCGTAGGTTACGACACCATGCTGGAGTCCTACGTGCTCGACGCCGCCGGATGGCGCCACGACATGGATTCGATGGCGCAGCAACACCTGAACCACAAGACCATCACCTTTGCGGAAGTCGCGGGCAAGGGCAAGTCGCAGGTCACGTTTGACCAGGTGCCGGTCGAACGCGCGACTGAATACGCCGCCGAAGATGCCGACATCACTCTGCGCCTGCACCGGGTGCTGCACCCCCGGCTGGAGCAAGTGCCCTCGCTGTTGAAGGTGTTCGAGACGATCGAGATGCCGCTGGTGCCGGTGCTGGCACGCATCGAACAGAACGGAGTGGGCATCGACGGCCCGCTGCTCCAGCGCATCAGCGTAGAACTGGGCCAGCGCATGGAAGCACTTCAGCGCCAAGCCTGGGCGCAGGCCGGCGGCGAATTCAACCTCGCCTCGCCGGTACAGCTGCAGCAAATCCTGTTCGAGAAACTCAAGTTGCCGGTGCTGGGCAAGACGCCCAAGGGCCAGCCGAGCACCGCCGAAGACGTGCTGGAAGAACTGGCGCAGCCCGAGCACGGCGCGCATCCACTGCCGCGGTTGATCCTCGACTGGCGCGGCCTGTCCAAGTTGCGCTCGACCTACGCCGACAATTTGCCCAAGAGCATCAACCCGCACACCGGGCGCATCCACACCTCCTACCACCAGGCGGTGGCAGCCACCGGCCGGCTTTCGTCGTCCGACCCGAACCTGCAGAACATCCCGGTGCGCACCGAAGAGGGCCGACGCATCCGCCAGGCGTTCGTCGCGGCCAAGGGCCGGCTGCTGCTGTCGATTGACTACTCGCAGATCGAGTTGCGCTTGATGGCGCACCTGTCCGGAGACCCGCGTCTGCAGCAGGCGTTCCGCGCCGGCCTCGATATCCACCAGGCCACCGCTGCCGAAGTGTTTGGCCTGTCGCTGGATCAGGTCGGATCCGACCAGCGCCGCGCCGCGAAGGCGATCAACTTTGGGCTGATCTACGGCATGTCGGCATTTGGGCTTGCGCGCCAACTCGGCGTGAGCCGCACCGAGGCGCAGGCCTACATGGACAACTTCTTCGCCCGCTATCCGGGGGTGAAGGACTTCATGGATCGGACCCGGGTCCAGGCCCACGAACAGGGCTACGTCGAAACCCTGTTTGGGCGGCGACTCTACCTGCGCGACATCAAGTCCCGCAACGCCAACCAGCGGCAGTACGCCGAGCGCACCGCCATTAATGCCCCGCTGCAGGGCACCGCCGCCGACCTGATCAAGCTGGCGATGATTGATGTAGACGCATTTTTGCGCACGAAGGCCGATGATGTGCTCATGATCATGCAGGTTCACGACGAGTTGGTGTTCGAAGGGCCGGCAAATGCCATTGAAGCACTCGCAAACCCGCTTGCCGAACGTATGTGCTTGATTCACAAGCTTTCTGTGCCACTGGTAGCGGACTGGGGTTTGGGCTCGAACTGGGACGAATCCCACACCCCAAAAGGCCACGCGCGGAGCAGTTAGGCGGCCCTGACCTCAATGTAAATATGCCCGGAACTATTTTCCCGGGCCCCCGGTCTCAGCTACAGCGTCCCCCCGACGCTCTCCGCCCCCCACTCCCTGGGCGGAGTTCCGGCACCCCCATATGGCCGGACTGTTCCCCGGTGGGTCCCCCCCGACCCACCGGGTTTTTTTTGCCGGACGTCAGAAAAAACCCTGCGAGATCACGGCTGCCTCATCCCCGATGACCGCGTCTTCGCCGAGATCACCGCCGCCTTAACTTAAGGGGGCGATTGCTTCCTACCGCTGGCACTTTGGGCAAAAGAAGCTGGAGCGCTGACCGATAATCTGGCGGCGGATGGGGGTCGCGCAAACACTGCACGGCTTCCCGGCGCGGTCGTAGACCGCCAATCGAACCTGGAAGTACCCAAACTCCCCGTCCGGCTTGCTGTAACTGGAATCCTTCAGCGTGCTGCCACCCTGGGCAATGGCCTCGCTCAGCACTGCACGAACGGCAACCGTCAGCCGCTCATACTCGGCGCGAGTCGCCCGACCCGCGGCACGACCGGGGCGGATCCCGGCGCGAAACAGCGACTCGGAGGCGTAGATATTCCCGACCCCGACCACGATGTGGCCGTCCATCAGAAAATTCTTGACCGGCACGCGCCGACCTCTGGATTTCTCGAACAGCAGATCGGCGCTGAACTCCGGCTCCAGCGGCTCAGGCCCCAGGCCGCGCAGCAGCTTGTGTTGTCCCTGCCCCGCCGGCCAGATCAGCGCCGCGCCAAAACGGCGCGGGTCGTTGAAGCGCAGCAGCGGTCCGTCCTCGAAGGCGAGGTCGACATGGTCATGTTTTTTTGCCGGGCTCGCGGTGGGTAATAGCAACAGCCTTCCGGACATGCCCAGGTGCAGGATCAGCCTGTCGCCGCTGTCCAGCTCGAGCAGCAAGTACTTGGCGCGGCGCTGCACCGACTGCACGGTGCGGCCACGCAACCGGGATTCGAAATCGCGCGGCACCGGCCAGCGCAGCCGCCGGTCGCGCACGATCACATCCTGGATTCGCCGGCCGGTCACTTGCGGTGCAATGCCGCGCCGGACGGTTTCGACTTCGGGCAGCTCGGGCATGCCGCTAGTGTGTCATCCCGCCGGCGGCGGCTTGCGGCCGGCCAACGTGTCGCGAATCAGGACGCGGGGGTCTCACCCGGGTCCTTGGCCGTCGCCGGGGCCACGACCGGTTCCGGGATCTCGGGCAGCTTGAGCAGCTCGTCGGTCAGCGCCTTCGACAGCACGTAAACCGTCTTTGCATCCGGGCTGTAGAACTTGAGCTGCGGGTCGCGCTCCATCAGCACGAGGCGCTGCTCGGCTCCGCCCTTCAGCGTGATGACCACCGGCTCGCCCTTGGGGCTCACCGCTTGGGGCATCTCGTTCCACATCGCGCGGGCCGACTTCCAGCCGTCGACCAGTTTCTGCATGCGGTCGGTGGTCGCCGTTGCGTCCGCGGGCGTCAGCAGCCACTTGCCATCCGCGCCTCGCGCCAGCGTCAGGCCCGGCACCGAGATCTTTTCGATCACGGCATCCATGGCGAGCACGGACTTGGCCACAAGGTCGGCGTAGTCCGCGTCCAGGGCGGCGCTGGGCGGATCCTCAATCAGCGACACCACATCACCGACCTTGACGTATCGGCGGTAGTCCAGCGGCTCGACATCGCCGAAGCCGATGCTCGTGTCGTTGAGGGTGATGGTGTACTTGGGCGGATCCAGGCCCAGCTCGGCCAGCTTGATCGAGTCGCGGTCCAGCGACTTCTTGACCTCGCGATCAACCAGGCCCAGCAGTGAATTGATCTCGAACTCGTCGACCCGTGCGATCGACGGCGCGGTGAGGTTCCAGCCACCGTCGCGCTTTTCCAGTCGCACCGCTTCTCGCCCCGGGTGCTCGATGGCGATCCTGGTCAGCGCGTCGGCCGTCAGCGTCGTCAGCGGCGGTCCTTTTTCCTCTCTCTCCTGGCTGTACCAGACGCCGACGCCCAGGCCAGCGGCCACGACCAGCAGCACCAGGTTGAGGCGCGAGCGGTTCATGTTCAGCGGCGCCGCCGCAGGACCCAGCGCCCGATGCCAAAGCCCATCAAGCCGGCCGGCAGCAGGAAGGCGAAGCCAAAGTAGATCGCGTACAAGCCCCAGGACGGGATCACCAGCGAGTGATCCGGCGCCTTGGGCACGTCGATATTGAGCTGGGCATCGCGCGAAGCCAACCACTGCACCAGGTTCAGGCCCAGCAGGCCGTTGCCCAGCTGGCCGACGTAGGCGTTGCCGAGAAAGTCGCTGTCGCCAATGACAGCCACGCGCTGCGGGTGGGTCTCGTCCTTGCCGTCCACCTTGACCTTGGCGTCGCGGGTGAAGGTCGCGCCGATGTTGAGCGGCCCGGCGGTGTCACCTTGGTCGGCGTTGAGCTCGACATTGCCTTCGAGTGGTCCCGTCTCCAGCCAGGCCTGGTCCGAGCTGGTCAGCATCGGCTGCACATTCCAGCCGGCGTCGGTTTTCAGCGCCATGCCGCGAACCAGGGGGAACAAGGCGTTCTCGTGGAAGTCCTTGGTCACCGGGTTGGGCGGGTAGGCGGTGGTGATGTAGACGTAGGGCGGCAAGCCCAGCGTGGCCGACTCCAGCAGGATGGCGGTGCCTTTTTGCCAGGTAATTCCCAGCAGCTTGGCCAGGTCATCCAGCCCCGGCGCCACGTCCGGGTCGGTCAGCCACAGCAGGTTGCCGCCGTTGCTGACGTACTCGCTGACGATCTTGATCTCGCCCGCCAGCAACGGCTTGGCCGAACCGGCGACGACCAGCACGGCGGTGTTGTCCGGCACGCGCGGGTCGGTGGCGAGGTTGAGCGACCGCAGCTTCAGGCCCTTGTCGCGCAGCGTCTGCGCATAGCCCGAGTAGCCAAACTGCTCACTGTCATTGATGCCCGGCTCGCCGTGGCCCTCAAGGAACACCACCCAGCGCTCGCCGGTGTAGCTCAGGCGCTGCATTGCGGTCGTGATGGCAGGTTCGGTGGTAGCCGACAGGCTTTCACGGCGGCCCTGGTACTCGATGACCACTTCACCGGCGCGCGAGACGTTGTAGTCACGCACTTTTTGCGGATGGGTGGACGGGTCAATGAACTCAACCGTGATGTCCGGCTTCACCCGCTGGTAACGGCGGAAGTCGGCTTCCAGCGACTGCCGCAGTTCCGAGCGCGGATAGAGGAATACCAGGAACTTGATTGGGTCGGCCATCGAGCCCAGCTGTTTCTGGCTGGCCTCGGTCAGGGTGTTGCGGCCGCCGACGGTCCAGTCCGCCTCGATTTTGAAGCGCGTCGACAACCAGCCCAGCATCACCAGCACCACCAGGAACAGCACGGCGCTGGCGGCCTGCTGGAACAAAACCTGTTTCTTGTTCATGTCAGTTCCGCTCCAGATCAAGGCGCTGCACCGTCAGCCAGAGAAACAACACGATGAACAGGACGTAATAGATGACGTCGGCAGAATTGAACAGGCCGCGGCGCAGCGAATCGAAGTGGCCAATCAGCGACAGGTAGCCGAACACCTCGGCAAACGGAATGTCCTGAAAGGACACGATCTGGATCAACCACACCAGCAGCAGCAAGCCGAAGCTGCCGACCGCCGCGATGGTCGGCTCGCGCGTCAGCGAGGACACGAAGATGCCGGCGGCGCCGAAAGCCAGCGTCATCAGGAACATGCCCAGCAAACCGGCCGCGATGCGCCCCAGGTCCAGGTCGGTTCCCGGCATCAGTGACAGCGGCATTGCGGCCAGCAGCACCATCAGCGCCCCGGTGAACCCGGCCACGCCCATGAACTTGCCCATCACTATTTCCACCAGCGTCGCCGGCGAGGACAGCAGCAGGGTCAGGCTGCCGGAGCGGCGTTCCTCGGAAAACGTGCGCATGGTCATCAACGGCATCACCAACAGCAAGACGATGGTAGCGAAGCCGTACAGCGCCCCGCCCATATAGTCGGCCACGCCAGTGAACTGGTCGCCGAACTCGGCGTTGCGCGAGTAGTCGATCAGCAGGTTGATGAACACAAACCCGAGGATCAGCTGCACCACGGCCAGGACCGCCCAGGCCAGCGGCGAGACAAAGATGCGCCGCAACTCGTTGCGGGCAATCACCAGGGTGTTCATGCGGCCTCCTGCACGGGTGCGGCGTCGTCGCTCGCGGTGAGCTCGACAAAGATTTCTTCCAGCGTCTTCTGTTCGGCGCGCAATTCGATCAGTCCCCAGTTATTTTTTGCGGCGGTGTCGGCGAGCGCCTCGCGCGGGTCGGCGCCCTCGGCGCATGGCAGCCGGAACCGGCCGGCACCCAGGTCCCTCACGCCGGTAACGCCAGCGACGCGGCCCAGCGCGGCGGCATCCGGTGGGCGCTTGAACTGCGCCGTCACCGCGCGGAAGCTGGATTCCGGTTCAACCGGCTCGTTGTAGACCATGCGGCCGCGGTGAATGATCATCACCCGCCCGCACACCGCCTGAATTTCCGGAAGGATGTGGCTGGACAGGATGACCGAGTGCTCCTGGCCCAGCTCGGTGATCAGGCGGCGGATCTCGCGAATCTGGATAGGGTCCAGGCCGATAGTCGGCTCGTCCAGGATCACCACCGGCGGCCGATGGATGATGGCTTGCGCAATGCCCACTCGCTGCTGGTAGCCCTTCGACAGATTGGTGATCAGGCGGCTGGCGACCTCATTCAGCCCACAGGCTTTCCTGGAGCGCGCAACCGCACCGGCGCGCGCGTCCGGCGCAACCCCGTGCAGGCTGGCGCAAAAAATCAGGTACTCATCCACCGTCAGTTCCGGATAGACCGGCGGCAACTCGGGCAGGTAGCCGAGATTCCGCTTGGCGGCTTGCGGGCTCTCGCGCAGGCTCACTCCATTGATGGTGACCTCACCGGCGCTGGGCGCCAGCACTCCGGCCAGCATCTTCATGGTGGTGGACTTGCCGGCGCCGTTGGGGCCGAGCAATCCCAAGATTTCGCCCTTGCGCAGCGACAGGTTGAGGTCAGCGACCGCGACAGTCGGGCCGTACCGGCGCGACAACTGTCGCGCCTCGATCAGCACTTCGTTGGACATTGGTAACCCGTGTTTTAGGTGCGGTACAGACCGGAACAGGTGTCCCGAAGTTCCGCGCGAGCGGGGGATTCTACGGATTCATCCCAAATGCTCAAGGCGTTAGTGGTAAAACCGCGGTTGTCCCGGCGGCTGGCGGCGGAAGCGCTTGTAGCCCCACCAGTACTGTTCCGGGCAGGCGCGCACGCAGGCTTCGAGGCCCTTGTTCATGGCCGTTGTTGCCTTGACCGGGTCGGGATCGTCCATGCCCGGAGGGGCCTCAAGATAATGCGCGATGTAGCCGCGGCCCCAGGGCAGGCGCTCGCCAAACATGAACACCACCGGCGATTTTGATTCCCGCACCAGCCGCGCCACGAGCGACGGGGTGTGCGCCGGGATGCCCATGAACGGCGCAAACAGGCCGCGTCCTTCCGGCGGGTCGTGGTCGGGCATGAAGTAAATGCCCTCGCCGCCTGCCAGCACCGGCAGAAGCTGGCGGCGGGCGCCACCCGCGTCGGTGGGAATCAACTTGCCGCCGAGGCGACTGCGGCCGCGAATTGAAAGATCGTTGACCACGCCTTTTTGCGGCTTGTACAGGCCGGTGAGCATGTACTTTTCCGACATCGGGATGGCCACCGCCTCAAAGGCGCCCTGATGCAGGGTCAGCAGGATCACGCCCCTGCCCTGTGCCTGCGCCCGCTCATAGCACGCGATGTTCCGATACTCGCGCACCCGTGCCTTCACCCGGGCAAGGTTGCCCAACCAGTACTGCGGCGTTTCCAGGTAGGTCTTGATCTCGTGGGCGATGGACTTTCGCGCAATCCGTTTCTTGTCAGCTTCGGAAAGTTCCGGCATGCACAGGCCGAGGTTGATCATCGCCACGCGTCGCCGACTGCTGCCGGTCCACCACAGCAGCGCGCCGGCAAGATTGCCGATGCCCTGCAGCAGCGACAGCGGCAGGGCGGCGAGGACGTGGAACAGGATGGCCATGGCGCCACATTCTAGGGAGAAATGGCGGCTGTCACCTTTGTTGCGGGCTGCGATAATCGCCGCCACATGAACGCCCCGACGAAGTCACGACTACCCGCCGGTGTCTGGGCGCTGGGGCTGGTGAGCCTGTTCATGGATGTCTCCTCGGAGATGATCCACAGCCTGCTGCCGGTGTTCCTCGTTGGCACCCTGGGCGTGAGCGCACTGGCGCTGGGCGTGATCGAGGGCGTGGCCGAGGCCACCGCCAACATCGTCAAGCTGTTTTCCGGTGCGCTGTCGGACTGGATGGGGCGGCGCAAGCCGTTGGCGCTGCTGGGCTACGGCGTGGCCGCGCTGACCAAGCCGCTGTTCCCGCTGGCAGACAGCGTGGTGACGGTGTTCACCGCCCGTTTCCTGGATCGCATCGGCAAGGGCATCCGCGGCGCGCCGCGAGATGCCCTGGTTGCCGGGCTGACGCCGCCCGAACAGCGTGGCGCCGCGTTTGGATTGCGGCAATCCATGGACACGACCGGCGCCTTCCTGGGGCCGCTGCTCGCCATTGGCCTGATGTTGCTGCTGGCCGACAACATCCGAGCGGTGTTTTGGTTCGCAACGATCCCGGCGGCGATGGCCGTCGTCATCCTCTGGATCTGGGTGCGCGAGCCGAAATCCACCGCCGCCACCAGCAAGGGCCTGCCGGACTTACGGGCCTGGCGAAGGCTGCCGCGCCCGTTCTGGTGGCTGGTTGGCTTGATGGTGATGTTCACGCTGGCGCGGTTTTCCGAGGCCTTCCTGGTACTGCGGGTGCACACGGCTGGCTTGAGCCTGCCCTTCGTGCCGCTGGTACTGGTGGCGATGAACCTCGCCTATGCGCTGTCGGCCTATCCCGCGGGTCGCCTTTCAGACCGGCTGCCGCGAACCCAACTGCTGGGCTGGGGCTGTGCGGTACTGATTGCGGCAGACCTGTTGCTGGCGTTCGGGGAGCATTGGGGATGGACGCTGGCCGGTGCCGCGCTGTGGGGATTCCACATGGGCCTGACCGAGGGACTGCTGGCCGCGATGGTCGCCGACCGTGCGCCTGCTGCGCTGCTGGGCACCGCCTATGGCATCACCAATTTCGCACGCGGCATCGTATTGCTTGTCGCCAGCGTGCTGGCCGGTGCGCTGTGGACCTTCGCAGGTCCGGCAGCCACCTTCCTGTCCGGTGCGGCATTCGCGCTGCTGACGGTGCTGGCACTGCGTTTCGTACCGCCGCCGCCGCGCACCCCATGATTGGCCTGATCCAGCGGGTCGGCTCGGCCAATGTGCTGGTGAAGGGCCGACAAGTCGCGGCAATTTCTCGCGGGCTGCTGGTGTTGGTGGGCGTACAGAAAGACGACGACGAGCCCGACGCCGAGCGACTTCTGGAGCGCTTGCTGGGCTACCGGGTGTTTCCTGACGAGGGCGGGCGCATGAACCTCAGCCTCAAGGACGTCGCTGGCGGCTTGCTGCTGGTTCCGCAGTTCACCCTCGCCGCCGATACCCGCAAGGGCAGCCGGGCCGGTTTTTCCACTGCGGCCGAGCCCGCGGTCGCGCAGAAATGCTTCGAGTACCTGGTCTCGCGTGCCCAGCTGCTCTGGCCGCACACCCAGAGCGGCGCGTTTGGTGCCGAGATGCAGGTCGCCCTGGTCAACGACGGACCGGTGACGTTCTGGCTGGAGTCGTGACCGAGCAATGGTGTGCGACGCCGTTTTTGTCTATGCTAGCCGCCCCCGGAAGCCCCCCGGTGAGACCCCCTCAGGCATGAAAGCGCGCACCGCCAGCATTTCGCGCAACACCAAGGAAACCCAGATCAAGGTCGAGGTAAACCTCGACGGCACCGGCGTGTCGCGCCTGGCGATCGGAATTCCCTTCCTCGAGCACATGCTCGAGCAGGTCGCGCGTCACGGCGTGATCGACCTCAGCGTTGAAGGCAAGGGCGACGTGCACATCGACCACCACCACATGGTCGAGGACATTGGCATCACCCTGGGCCAGGCCCTGGACAAGGCGCTGGGCGACAAAGCCGGCATCCGCCGTTATGGCCATGCTTACGTGCCGCTGGACGAAGCGCTGTCGCGCATCGTGATCGACCTGTCCGGCCGCCCGGGCCTGGAGTACTTTGTCGAGTATCCACGCGCCAAGGTTGCCGACTTCGACGTCGACCTGTTCCGCGAGTTTTTCCAGGGTTTCGCCAACCACGCCAAGGTCACCCTGCACGTGGACAACCTTCGCGGCCGAAATGCGCACCACATCGCCGAGACCTGCTTCAAGGCCTTTGGCCGCGCCCTGCGAATGGCGGTCGAGCCGGATCCCCGCGCCGCGGGCATTCCCTCGACCAAGGGCTCGCTCTAGTCCCCAGCGGGCTGGACCCTTCGCGTCGCCAATTCGACTACGGATTACGCCCTTGGCAGTCACGATCGGCATCATTGACTACGGCATGGGCAACCTGCATTCGCTCGGCAAGGCGCTCGAGCGCGTGGCCAGTTCCGAGCGCGTAATCATCAGCTACGACGCCGACATACTGCGCGACTGCGACAAGCTGGTGCTGCCCGGCGTCGGCGGCGTGCGCGCCTGCATGAAGGAATTGCAGCGGCTGGAACTTTCCGAAATGGTGGTCGAGCAGGCCGGCAAGGTGCCGGTGCTCGGCATTTGCCTGGGCATGCAGGTGATGCTGGAGTGGAGTGACGAGAACGCCGGCGTGCCGGCCCTGGGCCTGATCCCCGGCAAGGTGGTGCGCTTTCCGGATCCGGCGCCGGGCGACAATCCGCGCCTCAAGGTGCCGCACATGGGCTGGAACCAGGTAAAGCAGGAGCGCAAGCATCCGATGTGGAAGGGCATTCCCGATCAAAGCTGGTTTTATTTCGTGCACAGCTACCACGCCGCTCCGCGCCAGCCAATCCACACGCTGGGCACCTCGGACTACGGCGGTCCGTTTTGTGCGGCCGTCGCCCGGGACAACATCGTTGCCTTCCAGTTTCACCCCGAGAAAAGCCAGGGCACCGGCATGCAGTTGCTGTCCAATTTCATTGACTGGGACGGCAAGGCGTGACTTGCCTTGCCCGGCGCTTTGGTGCAGAGTTTTCCCCAAGGCATCCTTTGATCCTCCTCCGCCATTCGACGCGCTGAACCCACGCTCTCGCTGATTCAGCCCTTCCTATCGCTTCGCTCCACCCCCCGCGGACTTGCCCCCATGCTGCTGATCCCTGCCATTGACCTGAAAGGTGGCCAGTGCGTGCGCCTGCGCCAGGGGAAAATGGACGACGCGACGGTTTACTCCGACGATCCGGCGGCAATGGCCAAGCGCTGGGCCGACGAGGGCGCGCAACGCCTGCACGTGGTGGACCTCGACGGCGCGATCAAGGGCCACCCCATGAACCTGAAGGCCATCGAGAAAATCGTGGCCGCGGTGAAGATCCCGGTGCAGGTCGGCGGCGGCATCCGCGACGAGGAAACGGTCCAGCACCTTCTTGACGCCGGCGCGGCCTACATCATCGTCGGCACCAAGGCGATCACCGCCCCGCACTTCCTGCACGACCTGTGCCTGGAGTACCCGCGCCACATCCTGGTCAGCATCGATGCCAAAGACGGACGCGTGGCGCTCAACGGCTGGGCCAAGGTCACCGGCCACGACGCGGTCGAGGCCGCGATCCACTGCGAACGCGACGGCGCCGAAGCCATCATCTACACCGATATTGCGAAGGACGGGATGATGTCGGGGTTCAACGTCGAGACCACGCGGGCACTGGCCAAGTCGGTCAAGACGCCGGTGTATGCCTCCGGCGGCATCAGCAGCCTGAAAGACTTGAAGCTGTTGAAGGAAATGGAACCGGATGGCGTCGCCGGCTGCGTGGTTGGCCGGGCGCTTTACGAAGGCTCGTTCACGCTCAAGGATGCTCTCAAGGCGCTTGCCTGACGGCGGGTTTTTCCATGCTCGCCAAACGCATCATCCCGTGCCTGGACATCGACAAGGGCCGCGTCGTCAAGGGCGTGCGCTTTGCCGACTTGCAGGACGCCGGCGACCCGGTGGAAGTGGCGCGGCGCTACGACCTGCAAGGCGCCGATGAACTGGTGTTCCTCGACATCACCGCCAGCGCCGAGGACCGGCCGACCCTGTTCAGGGTGGTCGAGTCGGTGGCCGAGCAGATCTACATCCCGTTGACCGTCGGTGGCGGCGTGCGCCAGCTGGCCGACGTGCGCGCGCTGCTCAGCGCCGGCGCCGACAAGGTGTCGATCAACACCGGCGCAGTGGAAAATCCGGACTTCGTCACTGAGGCCGGCGAGCGCTACGGCGTGCAGTGCATCGTGGTGGCCATAGACGCCAAGCGCGTCAGCAAGAAAAAACAGCCCCCGCGCTGGGAAATCTTCACTCACGGCGGGCGCAAGGCGACTGGCCTGGATGCCATCGAGTGGGCGATCAAGATGGTGCAGAAGGGGGCCGGCGAGTTGCTGGTCACCAGCATGGACAAGGACGGCACCAAGGAAGGCTACGACCTGGAGCTGATCCAGGCGGTGTCGGCTGCGGTGCCCGTGCCGATCGTCGCCTCCGGTGGCGTCGGCGAGCTCGACCACCTGTATCAGGGCCTGTCCAGTGGCGCCGACGCGGTGCTGGCAGCCAGCATCTTTCACCACGGGACCCACACCGTGGCCGACGCCAGGAAATATCTCAGGGGCAAGGGCATCACTGTCCGGTCTTGACCCGGCGGTAAACTGGCCGCCATGAACACCACCGATGATGTGCTGATACGCCTGTACGCGACCCTGCTCGAACGCAAGTCCGCCGACCCCGAATCGTCGTATGTCTCGCGCCTGTACCGCGACGGCATCGACGCCATCCTGAAGAAGATTGGCGAGGAAGCGACGGAGACGGTGCTGGCCGCCAAGGGCGACGATCGCGGCGCGCTGGTGCATGAACTCGCCGACCTGTGGTTCCATGCCCTGGTGCTGATGGCCGCACGCGGCATCCCGCCGCAGGACGTCACCGGCGAACTGTCCCGGCGCATGGGACAATCGGGTCTGGCGGAAAAAGCCGCGCGCGAGAAGCGCTGACGAGGTGAAGACATGGGCACATTGAGCATCTGGCACTGGTTAATCGTCCTCGCGGTCGTGGTGCTGATTTTTGGCACCCGGAAACTGCGCAACGTCGGCAGCGACCTCGGTGGCGCGATCAAGAGCTTCAAGTCGGCGATGCGCGAAGGCGAAACTGACGCGACAAAAAAGACCGAGGACAATTCGTCCAAGCCCGGCGACCCGCCGAACAAGACCTGATGCGCCAGGCGCGGCCCGGCCATGTTTGATATTTCGCTGACCGAGCTGATCCTGTGCTTTGTCGTGGCTCTGGTCGTACTCGGCCCGGAAAAGCTGCCGGCGGTGGCCCGCACGCTCGGCCGCTGGACCGGGCAGGCCCGCATCTATATGCGAAATCTCACCAGTGAACTGGAACGCGAAACTGCCGGCCACGAAATGACCACCGGCCTGCGCGAAGCGAAAAAAATTCTCGAGGACGAGGCGAAATCAGTAAAGTCCTCGCTGGATGACATCCGCGGCCCCCCGCGTGGCTGAGCCCGGCGCAGCCGAACAACCGCTGGTCAACCACCTGCTGGAACTGCGGACCCGGCTGCTGCGCGCGCTGGCCGGCATTGCGCTGGTGTTCCTGCCGCTGGCCTTTTTTGCGCAGGAGCTCTACACCCTGGTCGCCGCGCCGTTGCTGAAGCTGCTGCCCCCCGGCAGCGCGATGATCGCCACCGAAGTCGCCTCGCCGTTTCTCACGCCGTTCAAGCTTGCGGCGGTGGTCGCTTTTGTCCTCGCCCTGCCCTGGGTGCTGTTCCAGATCTGGGCGTTTGTGGCGCCCGGCCTATACAAGAACGAACAGCGCCTGGTGGTGCCCCTGCTGGCTTCGAGCACGGCGATGTTCTATGCCGGCGTCGCCTTTGCGTACTTCCTGGTGCTGCCGGTCGCACTGGGATTCTTCGTCGCCGTTGCGCCCGAGGGCGTGTCGGTCATGACCGATATCAGTCGCTACCTGGATTTTGTACTCTCGCTGTTCGTTGCGTTTGGCCTGGTATTCGAAACGCCGGTGGCGCTGGTGTTGCTGGTCCGCACCGGATTCGTTACCCCGGCCGAGCTCGCCGCCAAGCGCGACTATGTCTTGGTGGGCGCCTTCGTGGTCGCCGCGGTGCTGACGCCGCCCGATGTGTTCTCGCAGATCATGCTGGCGGTGCCGGCCTACCTGCTTTACGAAATCGGCATCGTGGCTGCGCGCCTGCTGGTTCCCGGCAGCCGCGAAGTCGAGGAACAGCGGCGGCTTGAAGGCCGCAAGCCGTGAGCCCCGGGCTCACACGCTGGCGCGCGGCGGGACTTTGGTACAGCCACCGCGGCCACCCGGTGTTTTACCGGCAGGGCGGCCGAAACCCGCAGGCCGATACCGCGCTGGTGCTGGTGCATGGATTCCCGACTGCGTCCTGGGACTGGAACCAGGTTTGGGACACGTTGTGCGCCGGGTTCGACCGCGTCATCGCGCCGGACATGATTGGTTTTGGCTTCTCCGGCAAGCCAGCGGGCTATCCCTATTCGATCTTCGATCAGGCCGAGCTGCACGAAAACCTGCTGCACAAACTGGGCGTACGCCGCTACCACATCCTGTCGCACGACTATGGCGACACCGTGGCGCAGGAGCTGCTGGCGCGCCACGAGGACCGGGCACGCGCGCGCAATCCGGCGCTGGTCATCCGCTCCTGCGTACTGCTGAACGGCGGCCTGTTTCCAGAAAGCCACCGCCCGCGGCTGATCCAAAAGCTGCTGTTGACCCCCCTCGGCCCGGTGCTGGGCCGCCTGATGAACCGGCGCAGTTTCGGCCAGAGCTTTTCGGCCATCTTTGGGCCGGATACCCGGCCTTCCATCGAAGAACTGGATGACTTTTGGGAATTGGTCTGCGGAAACCGCGGCCGGCACGTGATGCACCGTTTGATTCGCTACATCCCGGAGCGGCACGCCAACCGCGAGCGCTGGGTGGGCGTGCTGCAAAAAACCACCGTGCCGCTGCGCTTTATCGACGGACCGGAAGACCCGGTCTCCGGCCAACATATGGTTGACCGCTATCGTGAACTAGTGCCGGCGCCCGACAGCGTCGTGTTGCCAAGGATTGGTCACTACCCGCAGGTCGAGGACAGCGCGGCCGTACTAAAGGCATTTCTCGAATTCCACGCCCGCCTCGGTAATTGAGCGGGAGCAACAGGGTCAGACCAACTCCGGGTTACGCGCTGCGCAACGCTGCGATCACCGGCGCCGTTTTTGGCCGTATGCCATGCCACAACTCGAACGCGGCCGCCGCCTGCTCCACCAGCATGCCAATGCCGTCGGCGATGACGGCGGCACCCTGCGCCGCGGCCCAGGCCCGGAAAGGCTCGAAGGCCTTGCCATAGGAAAGGTCATAACAGGCCCCGTCCTTCGCCAGCAACTGGCCCGGCAGCTTCACCATTTCGCCCGTGTGCCCTGCCGACGTCGCGTTGATGACCAGGTCGAACAGGTCGCCCTTGAGCGCCATGTGGCTGCAGGGCCGAAGGTTGCCGTAGACCTTGAATTCGCTGGCCAGCAATTCCGGCTTCCAGGGATTGCGGTTCGACAGCGTCAGTTCTGAAGGCTTTTCATCGAGCAGCGGCTTGAGGATGCCGCGCACCGCACCGCCCGCTCCCAGCAGCAGGACGTTTCGTCCGCGGATGCCGAGCTTCGGGTTCTGCACGAGGTCACGAACCAGCCCGGTGCCGTCGGTGTTGTCGCCACGCCAACCGTGCTTGGTTCGCGTCAGCGTGTTCACCGACTTGGCGATCCCGGCGGCGTCCGATCGTTCGGCGCAGGCATCGAACGCCGCCAGCTTGTGCGGCAGGGTGACGTTCAGGCCGCGAAAGCCTTCGGCATGCAGGCGTGCCAGCGTTTCGGCGAAATCAGCAGAGGCCGTTTCAATCGCCTGGTATTCCAGCTCAACGCCCGTTTGCGCAGCAAACTGCGCGTGGATCTTGGGCGACAAACTGTGCGCCACCGGCTGGCCCAGAACCGCGTGACGATGCACTAGCGTTCCTGCAGCCAGCGCGCGGCAGACTTGGCGAAGTACGTCAGGATCGCGTCGGCGCCGGCGCGCCGCAGGCACAGCAGGCTCTCGAGCGCGGCGGTTTTCTCGTCCAGCCAGCCCTTCTCGGCGGCAGCCATGATCATCGAATACTCGCCGCTGACCTGGTAGGCCACGGTCGGCACGCCAAAGCGATCCTTAACGCGGCGAATGATGTCGAGGTAAGGCAAGCCGGGCTTGACCATCACCAGGTCGGCGCCTTCAGCCAGGTCCAGCGCCACCTCACGCAAGGCTTCGTCGGTGTTGGCCGGGTCCATCTGGTAGTTGCGCTTGTCGCCCTTGAGTTGCGAGGCGGAACCGACGGCCGAGCGGAACGGGCCATAAAACCCGCTGGCGTACTTCGCCGCGTAAGACAGCAACAGCGTGTTCTTCAGCCCCGCACGCTCCAACACCTGCCGGATGGCGCCGATGCGCCCATCCATCATGTCGGACGGCGCCAGCACGTCAGCACCGGCGCGTGCATACAGCACGGCCTGGCGACCGAGGATTTCCACGGTCGAGTCGTTGTCGACGTTGCCGCGCGCATCCAGCACGCCGTCGTGACCGTGGCTGGTGTACGGATCCAGTGCAATGTCGACGATGATGCCGATATCCGGGCAGGCGTCCTTGGCGGCGGCAATCGCCCGCGGAACCAAGCCCTCGGGATTCAGTGCCTCGTCACCCTGCTCATTTTTCTTCGCTGGCGGAATCACCGGGAACAGCGCAACCGAGGCAATGCCCAGCTTGTGCAGCGCCTTGACCTCGCGCTGCAGCTCGGCCAGCGACAGGCGGCTGACGCCTGGCATCGCGTTCACCGCGCCGCACAACTTGCCTTCGGCCACGAACAGCGGCTGGATCAACTGCTCCGGCACCAGGCGCGTTTCACGCACCACCCGGCGAATCCAGTCGGCCTGGCGGGTACGGCGCATACGGGTGGCGGGGTACTTGCCTGGGAACAAGGGATTTTCCGGCTGGGGAGGAAAGAGGCGATTATACCGGCGTGAACAGGGACCACCGCTGATGGAGTGGGCGTTAAGCCACGAACCGGGCCTGCGCCTGGGCGTTTTCGTGGGCGTCCTGGCCCTGATGCTTGCCCTGGAGGCCCTGCGTCCCCGGCGCGCGGTCACCGCACGTCGGCTGCGCTGGTCTGCCAACGCGGGCATGGTGCTGCTCGACACAATCCTGCTGCGCGTGCTGCTGCCGGTTGGCGCCATGGGGGTGGCCGCGCTGGCGCAAGCGTGCGGCTGGGGGCTGTTCAACGCCATTGCCGCGCCGGCCTGGCTCGCCGTCGCCGTATCCTTCCTGGGCTTCGATTGCCTGATTTACTGGCAACACCGGCTGTTTCACCGCATCCCCGGCCTGTGGCGGCTGCACCGTGTGCATCACAGCGACATCGAGTTTGACGCCACCACGGCGTTACGCTTCCACCCGGTCGAAATCCTGCTGTCGATGCTGGTCAAGATGACCGCGGTGGTCGCGCTGGGCGCGCCGGCGGTGGCGGTACTGCTGTTTGAGATTGCGCTGAATGCGACGGCGATGTTCAACCACGCCAACCTCAAGCTGCCGCTGTCGCTGGACCGCGTCCTGCGCAAGGTACTGGTGACGCCGGACATGCACCGGGTGCATCACTCGGTGTTGCGCGCCGAGCACGACCGCAATTTCGGCTTCAATTTGCCTTGGTGGGACCACCTGTTCGGCAGTTACGCCGCTCAGCCCGCCGCCGGCCACGAGGGCATGACCATTGGTTTAGCGCAGTTCCGGGACGCCGCCGACCAGCGCCTCGGCAAGCTGCTGACCCAACCCGCCCGGCCGCTTTAGCCCGCCGGAAAGATCAAAGGGCGCCAGGACCGCGGCTTGTGTCCGGCCGTCCGGGCCTACTGGGTGGCGTCGTTCAACGACCAGTCGTACTGGTCCGAATCGAAGTGGTCGAACTCGCCCAGTTTCTTGCGCAATGAAATGCTCGCGTATTTCTTCATGTGCGCGATGACGGCCGTGTCGCCCTCGCCGAAGTCTTCCTGGAACCACTTGTAGATGCTCGAGACCGTGAGCTTGCCGCCCTTGACGCTGACGCCCCGCTCGCTGCCGATAAAGGCGCGCGCGGCGTCGTCCAGCATGCCGTCCATGTTCGAGGCGGTGTAGGCACGACGCGCAAGGTTGGGGCAACCGATCGACGCGCAATTCACGACGTAGTGCGTTCGCGCATCGCGCCAGATCGGGCGCAGGATGCGGTGCTCAATGTCGTCCAGCGACACCGGCTCGCCCTCCACCGCGAGCAATTTCTTTTTCCAGGGCCCCTTGGAAAAGAATCCCGGCGAGATATTGATCTTGGTAATGGTCTCGACCGGGTAGTGGTCGAGGACCACTTGCACGGTTGCCGCGTTGTAAAGGTTGATCCAGTACGCGCGCTGCTCGGCGCGTGGATATTTCTGGATTTCCAGCGCCTGCATTCGCTCCAGGTAGTCCTTCAGCCGCGCACGATCCGCGCTGGAAATGCTGCCGTACGGCAGGCGATTGATGCCGTCCAGCCCAACCTTCACGTTGGTCTGCAGGAACAAGTCCCACTCGGAATGATCAATCTCGGCGGCGGTCCTGCCGCTACCCCCGAAGCGCGGCCACAACTCAGCCTTGGGCGCGCCCAGCGCCGCCAGTGAAAATCCCATCAGCATGGCTCCAATGATTTTTGCAGGCCGCATGGCCGGTCTCCCGTTCTTTGCACCGGATCAGACCCGCCGGCCGGTTAATGATTCCCCAACCAGGCAATCAGGTCGGTGGTCACCTCGTCGCGGCAATTGTCGTTGAAAAGTTCGTGCCGTGCCTTCGGATACACCCGTACGCTGACATCGCGCAGCCCGGACTTGCGATACAGGTCGGCCAGCACCTTCGGCCCGTGCCCCCCTTGCGATACCGGATCAAGCTCGCCGGCGATCATCAAGACCGGCAACCCGGCCGGAATGCGCCGCACCCGCGCCGGGCGCGTGAGCCGGCCGCAAGCCTCGAGGAGGTCTATCCACAGCCCGGTCGTGCACCGGAATCCGCAGTAGGGATCGGAAATGTAGCGATCGACTTCGGTGGCGTCCCGGGACAGCCAGTCAAAATCCGTCCGCGCCGGGGCGAACGCCCGGTTGAAATTCCGGAACGCCAGCGCCTCGCCCACGGCGCTTTGGCGCCGCCGGCCCCAGATCATGGCCTCAACCCGGACCAGCGCGAGACCAAGGCTGCGCAGTCGCCCAACGTTTCCGGTCGTGGCCGAGAACACCGCGCCGGCCAGGGAGCTGCCGTGGTCGGCGATGTAGTGCTGCAACAGGAACGAGCCCATGCTGTGACCCAGCAGATAGTGCGGCAGGCGCGGATGCTCTTGCTGCGAGAGTCGCTGCACGTTCCGGACCGAGGCGAGTGCGCGGCGCCAGCCACGACGATCCGCAAAGTGGCCGCGCAGTTCGGGCGGACAGCCCGGCCCGTGTCCCGGCAGGTCGTGTGCATAAACCGCGTATCCCGCCCCGCACAGGGCGCTGGCGAGTCGCTGGTAGCGGCCACTGTGCTCGGCCATGCCATGGATGAGCTGGACAACACCCCGCGGCGACGCCTGCGGCTGTGCCCGCCAACCATGGATTGGCACGCCGCCCGACAATCCCAGCTGGAAGTCGCTGCTGTTCACGGTGTAATGTCCCCCGTGAAACGACGCTAGCACAACTCCAGGGATGCCAACATGACCGCGATTCTGGCCATCGATCAGGGCACCACCAGCACCCGCGCCATCGTGTTTGACCGGCAGGGGCGCAAGTTGGGGGTGGCCCAGTCCGAGCTGCCGCAATCCTTCCCCAGGCCCGGCTGGGTGGAACACAGCCCCGAGCGCATCTGGACCGACACCGTCAAGGTGGTCCGCTCGGCCCTGAAGAAAGCCCGCACCCCGGCCCGCACACTGGCGGGCCTGGGCATCACCAATCAGCGCGAGACCACCGTGGTCTGGGACCGCACCAGCGGCAAACCGGTCTATCCGGCCATCGTCTGGCAGGACCGTCGCACCAGCGAATTCTGCAAGTCGCTGCATACGCCCGAGCGCGAACTCTGGCTCGCTGACAGGACCGGCCTGCTGCTGGATCCGTATTTTTCCGGCACCAAGATCCGCTGGATCCTTGACCAGGTGCCGGGCGCGCGAAAGAAGGCTGACCGCGGCGAACTGGCATTCGGCACCATCGACAGTTGGCTGCTGTGGAAACTGACGGCCGGCAAGGTCCACGCCACGGACGCGACCAACGCCTCGCGCACGCTCCTGTTCAACCTGCGCACACAGCGGTGGGATCCCGAGTTGCTCGATTTATTCGGGGTTCCGGCGTCCATGCTGCCCGAGGTCCGGGATTCGGCCGCTGACTTCGGGCGGTCCGAAAAGTCGCTGTTCGGCGCGGCTATCCCGATTCGCGGCATTGCGGGCGACCAGCAGGCCGCCACGGTGGGACAAGCCTGCTTCGCGCCGGGCATGATCAAAAGCACCTACGGCACCGGCTGCTTCATGGTGCTGAATACCGGCAGCGAGCTGAAGCTCTCCAGCAACCGCCTGCTCTCCACCGTGGCCTATCGGCTGGAGGGCAAGCCGACCTACGCGATGGAAGGCAGCATCTTCATCGCCGGCGCGGCCGTGCAGTGGCTGCGCGATGCCGCGCACCTCATCAAGCGCGCGGGCGATACCGAGGACATTGCCCGCAGCATCCCCGACACCATGGGCGTGTATTTGGTGCCTGCGTTTACCGGGCTGGGGGCACCGTACTGGGACCCTGATGCGCGCGGGGCCATCTTGGGCCTGACCCGCGACGCCGGCATGGCGCACATCGTTCGCGCGGCGCTGGAATCGGTGTGTTACCAGACCCGCGATCTGATGACGGCGATGGCGAAGGACGCGGTCGCGCCGAAGGAACTGCGGGTAGACGGCGGAATGGTGGTAAACAACTGGCTGACACAGTTCCTGGCCAGCGTGCTGAAGATCCCGGTGATCCGGCCGCAAACGGTGGAGACCACCGCGCTGGGCGCCGCCTACCTTGCCGGGCTGCAGGCCGGCGTTTACGACGGACTGCCAGCCATCGCCAAGCTGTGGCGCGCCGACCGGCGCTTCAAGCCGGCCCTGCCGGCGCCGCGGGTTGACGCTTTGTACCAGGGCTGGCTGGAGGCGGTAGCCCGGGTGCGTTGATCAGCCGGCGGAAAAAACACCGTCAATTTCCATTGCCAGATCCAATCGACAAATATCGCCGCGCAAGTACATCACCGGCGCCGCAGCGCCAAATTCCAATGCAATGCGCGCGCGAATGCGGCCGAGGTCGCCCGGGTCGCGCAGGAACACGCGCAACAGCTGGGGACTCCATCGAGAACCTGCGTCGTGCAATTCCGCGGCCCGCTGCAGCAACGCGCGAATGTTGACGAAGATCTCGCCGCACTGGGCCTCGACGTCGTGCGGGTGACGCGTCGCATGGCCGACGACGCTGGCGGTACCCGACATCAGCAGCAGGCGTTCGTCGCGCAATAGCGTGGCGCGGGAAAAGCTGGGGCTGGCGGGACCGTAATCGCGCGGATACCGGAACGCGGGCGTCTGCCGCGGATTCTCCACCTGCACGCCCGGCACCTTCCCGGCGAGGAAGCAGATCTGCATGCCGGGCTGCGCCGTACCGATGACGGTCGCGGCCGGAAGATTCTCTTCAAACCGCCCGGCAGCAGACACGGCCCGGTAGCGCCCAAGGCAAAACTGGCGGTAACGCTCGTCGTCGCCGACGCCGCAGTGGATGTCATTAATGTAGTTCCAGCTGCGCAGCAGCCAGGGGTAGCCCGTCTGGTGCAGGTTGGCGCGAATCCTGGCGTAGGCCCGCTCGGCCGACCCCGCGCAATCCGCCAGTTCCGCATCGTCCACCACCAGCCAGCCAAACAGGTGCCGATCATTTGCGGCGCAGAAAAGTGGCGGAGTCGAGGCTTCCTGGATGGCTGCGGACCCCGCCCATGACTCGGCAGTCGCGCCGCCCAGAGTTTCCAGTGGCAGGCGAAACTGCCGCGCAGCCAGCGCGGAAAACGCACCGAGACAGGCCAGCGCGTTTGCGTCCAGCGGAGTGGACGGGTCAGCCGTGGTAACCGACAACACGGTGGGTGGAATTGACCGGAATGGGCTTGGAAGTATGCCATGCCAGGATGCTGCGAAAACCACTCCGAACCTTATAGAATCGCCCAGTCACGGCTATCGTGACCTTTTTCTAGGAGAGGATCGTGAAGAAACTTGCACTAAGCGTGTGCGCGGGCGCGTTGATGCTTCCGGCGGTCAGCATGGCGGCCGCGCCGGCCGGCAGCGTGGCGGTTTACCTAACCAACGCGGGCGTTGATTTTGGTGGCGGCAATGACGACAGCGGCACCGGTTTTGGCGTACGTGGCTGGGGCATGGTCAATCCGAACTGGTTCATCCATGGCGAGTACGAGGCGACCACGCTTAAAGATTCCAATCTGAAGATTGATCAGATTCGCGTCGGCGGCGGTTATGCCGGGGAACTGAGCAAGGGCACCATGTGGCTGGCCAAGGCGGAATACGTCAGCTTCGGCTTTGACAACTTTGTTCCGGATCAGTCAGGCTTCGGCGTCCACGGCGGCGTGATTCTGATGGCGGACCAACCGTTTTCGTTCATTGGCACCGTCGGATACCTCACTACTGATGACACCAGCGGGCTGGAACTCGACGTCGGTGCCAAGTACGCATTCACCAAGGAGTGGGGCGGCGTGGTGGACTACCGCACCTACATGGGCAGCGTCGACGCCGCCTCAGGCGGCGGCGACGTGGACGTGACCGACCTGCGCATTGGCGTGAGCTACAGCTTCTAAGAGTTTCCTGGGCTGTGCACAGAGCCGGCGAAAGCCGGCTCTTTTTTGCCCGGAATCTGCCCGCGGATTCGCCCCTTCTGTCGCGCCCTGACGCCGCGCTTACTTCAGCAGTTCCTCGATCGCCGCGCGCTCTTCGCGCAGTTCCTTCTCGGTCGCGTCCATGCGCGCGCGCGAGAACTCGTCCACCGACAAGCCCTGCACGATTTCGTACTGGCCGTTCCTGGTGGTGCAGGGGTAACCGTAGACCACGCCCGGCGCAATGCCGTAGCTGCCATCCGAAGGCACGCCCATCGAGACCCACTTGCCGTTGCTGCCCAGCGCCCAGTCGCGCACATGGTCGATCGCTGCCGAGGCGGCCGACGCGGCCGACGAAAGGCCGCGGGCCTTGATAATGGCCGCACCGCGCTGCTGCACCACCGGGATGAAGTCCTTCTCGATCCAGTTCTGGTCCACCAGCGACTTGGCCGGCTTGCCGCCGACGGTGCAGTGCGAAATGTCGGGGTACTGGGTGGCGCTGTGGTTGCCCCAGATGATCATCTTCTGGATGTCATTGGCGTGTCCGCCGGTCTTCGCCGCCAGCTGTGACAGCGCCCGGTTGTGGTCCAGGCGCACCATCGCATTGAACTGCTTCGGGTCGAGCTTCCTCGCGTTGGTCGCCGCAATCAGGGCGTTGGTGTTGGCCGGGTTGCCGACGACCAGGACGCGGACGTCGCGATCGGCCTTGTCGGACAGCGCCTTGCCCTGCACCGAGAAAATGGCGGCGTTGGCGGTCAGCAGGTCCTTGCGCTCCATGCCGGGGCCGCGCGGACGCGCACCCACCAGCAGGGCGTAGTGCACGCCCTCAAAGGCCTCCTCCGGATTGCCGCTGGCGACAATGCCGCGAACCAGCGGGAAGGCGCAGTCGTCAATTTCCATCACCGTGCCCTTCAGCTTCTCGATCATGTCCGGGATGTCGAGGAGGTGCAGGATGACGGGCTGGTCCTTGCCCAACAGGTCGCCCGCGGCGATGCGGAAAATGAGCGAGTAGGCAATCTGGCCAGCGGCGCCGGTGACGGCTACGCGAACGGGCTGTTTCATGGGGCAACTCCCGGAGTTCGTTAAGGGGTGATTCTGGGGGACGCGAGGATAGCGAAAAAAGCGCAGGCGGTCATGCCGCGCTCTGGTACAGGTATTTGATGAACACTCGCTGCTTGCTGTTGAAGCGCCCATCTGCTCGGCGCGTGTTTCGGCTTCGTTCAAGTTGCGCCCCTGTTGGAGGGATGGTAGCCACCAAGCTCCTGACTTTGAAAAGGAAGTCAGCGATCCGCCAAATCCGGGACGACGGGGTTGCATTGTTGTTCAACTTTAATGGGTCATAAATTACCCGTTCGCTGTTATTTTTGTGTACGATATGACCCGTTATGTCTAGAACAGCCCCGCCGTTACTACCGCGCCTGAGCCGACTCCTTGAGGGCCTGGGTGAACACATCCGCAAGGCTCGCCTGCGCCGCGCTTACTCGGCGCAAACGGTCGCGCAGCGCGCGGGCATCTCACGCAAGACGCTTTATCGGGTCGAGAAGGGTGATTCCGTGGTTGCGATCGGAACCTATGCCCGCGTCCTGCAAGCCCTCGGCATGGAAGACGACCTAGGCCGGATCGCGGTAGACGACATACTGGGCCGCAAGCTGCAGTATTCACAACTCGATGTGCGCGTGCGAGCGCCTCGGCGGGTGGGTCGGTCATGAGGCGCGGCCTCGACACCGTCGCTGTCCATGCGGACCTGGACGCGTTCGATGAACCGCAGTCGATGGGTGAACTTCGGCACCAGTCTGGCAAATCGGGCGGTGTGTTTTCATTCGCTTACGACCCGGCGTGGCTGAAACGGCCGGAGGCGTTCGCATTCGACCCGGACCTCGCGCTGGTTAGCGGCCCGCAGTATCCGCCGGGCGGGCGGGAGAACTTCGGAATCTTTCTGGATTCATCGCCCGATCGCTGGGGCCGCGGGCTGATGCAGCGGCGCGAAAACCTGCGCGCCCGCAAGGAGGACCGCAAGCCCAGATCCCTGACGGAATGGGATTTCCTGCTCGGCGTGCACGACGAAACCCGCATGGGCGCGCTGAGGTTTCGCGATCCCGCAAGTGGAATATTCCTCGACAGCGACAATGACTTCGCCGCGCCGCCCATCGCCTCGCTTCGCGAACTACAGGCCGCGAGCCTCCAGTTCGAGCAACACCTGGACGACGAGCAGCATCCCGACTACGAGCGCTGGCTTTCGCAGATCTTCGCACCGGGCACCTCGCTGGGCGGCGCGCGGCCCAAGGCGTCGGTGCGGGACGTGGACGGCGCGCTGTGCATCGCCAAGTTTCCCAGTCGGCAGGACACCCGCGATATCGGCGCCTGGGAGCTGGTGGCCCACCGGCTCGCGGCAAAGGCGGGCATCAAGGTGCCGCCGGTGCGGCCGCTGCGCCTGCCTGGAAGTCCTCACACTACATTCGTCGCTCGCCGCTTCGACCGCACCGAAGCGGGACGCCGGCTGGCGTTTGTCTCAGCCATGACGCTGACGCAGCGCAAGGACGGCGAGCCCGGCGCCAGCTACCTGGAATTGGTGGATTTGCTGCAGTCGCGCGGCGCGAACACCCACGCGGACTGCCTCGAATTGTTCCGGCGCGTGGTGTTCAACGTGCTGATCCACAACACCGACGACCATCTGCGCAACCACGGCTTCCTGCTGACACTGCAGGGCATCACACTGTCCCCGGCTTACGACATGAACCCCACCCCCGATCGCACCGAGCTGTCACTCGCAATCAACGAAGTGGACACGCATTGTGATGTCGGGATCGTCATGGAGGCGCACCGGGACTATGGCCTCTCAAAAAAAGACGCTGCCCAGATACTAAAGAAAGTGCGCGGCGCGATCGGTGGCTGGCAGAAGGAGGCGGCGCGGCTGGGAATTCCCGAAGGGGAGTCGAGATTGATGGCGGAGGCGTTTGCGGCCTGACTTTAGGTCACAGGCAGAGTAGTGCGAAACGCTCGTTCCGCCTTTTTTTGACCAACGAGGCGTGCAGTGACCCCATGCGCGGGTCAGGCTTTGGCGGTGTCCCCGGAGCGACCGTCACAACGAAGGGGCAAGTCACCATCCGCGCCGAAATCCGGAAGGCCCTCGCAATCGAGGCGGGCACCAAGGTCGTGTTTACTCAGCTCGAGGCGGTCGAAGCCCTGTTCGAGCCAGCACTCGAGCGCGCGCCGATCGCCCTTGCTCAGCTTTGATGCGAAGGCGGCGCGCTGACGCTAGGCGCTGCGCAGCACCTGGTGCGGCGGGGTGTTCAAGGTGCTGCGCAGCGACCACCAGCCGAGTAGCGTGACCAGGCTCGCACCGGCCCCCGCGCCGGTCAGCCAAAGCACCGGCCGCAGGCCATAGGGAATCCGGAACACGTATTCGGCCAACAGCCAGGCGGCGACTTGTGCCGCAATCGCCGCCACCGTTCCGGCCAGGGCTCCCAGCACCGCGTATTCGGCCAACAGGCCGCGGGTGATAATCGAGCCCGGTGCACCCAGAGCCCGCAGCAGGCCGGTCTCCCGAACGCGTTCGCCGCGCGTGGCCTCGATGGCGGCGAGCAGCACAGTAACCCCGGCGGCCAGCGTAAACAGGAAGATAAATTCCACCGCCCGCACGATGCGATCCATGATGGTGCGCACCTGGCTGATCAAGGCGTCGATGTCGAGCACCGTCACGTTGGGAAAGTTCGTGATCAGCTCGCGCAGCAGGCCGCGCTGCTCGGCGCCCAGGTAGAAGCTGGTTAACCATTGGGCCGCCGCGCGGTCCTCGAGCACGCCCGGCGGCGCCAGCAGGAAGAAGTTCGGACGAAAGCTGTCCCATTTCACGCTACGAAAGTTGTCCACGGTAAATTCAACCGGGGTGCCGGCAAAATCCAGCGTCAGGGTGTCGCCGAGCTTCAAGCCGAGTCCCTCAACCGCCGACTTGTCGGCGGACAGCAGCGGCTTGCCCCGGCCGGACTTGCCCCACCACTGCCCTTCGGTAATGGTGTTGTCGTCGCCCAGGGTGTCGGTCCATGACAGGTTGAAATCGCGGTTGACCCAGTACTTGGTGCGCGGGTCGTCAAAGGTGTCGGCGCTGACCGGCTTGCCCTTCAGGTGCGTCAGCCGACCCCGGGCCATCGGCCAGAACAGGGGCTCCGCGTAGCCACGGTCGGCGAAAAACTTCCGCAGGCCTGGAATTTGCCCGGTCTGGATATTGATCAGGAACTGGTTTGGCGTATTGGCCGGCAGGGCGCCACGCCAGGTCGACAGCAGGTCCTGTCGAACCACCGTCACCAACAGCAAGGCTTGCAGCGACAGCCCCAGCGCCACCACCTGCACGACGGTGGCGACCCGCCGGCGGGAGATATTCCCAAGTCCAAACCGCCACGACGTGCCCACCGCGCGCTTCATCGGCGCCAGCGCCTGCACCAGCAGGGCGCCGAACAGTGCCAACACCAGCGCGACCGCCGCCACGCTGCCCAGGATGATTCCGGCAAATTGCCAGGACGAGGTCTGCAGCCACAACGCGGCGGCCAGCGCCGCCACCGCCGCCAGCATCGGCAGTCGCCGGGCCGGGACGTGCGGGTCGCGCTGGAACACCCGGATCGGCGAGGTGGCGCGAGCCTGCAGGATCGGCGGCAGCGCGAAGCCGAACAGCAGCACCAGCGCCAGCGCCGCCGAGCGGCCCAGCGGCATCAACAATGGCGGCGGCGGCAACTCAATTTGCATCAGCGACTCCAGCAACGCCCCCAGCAACTGATGCGCCCCCAGGCCCAGCAGTGCCCCCGCCAGCGACGCGCCCAGGCCGAGCAACAACAACATCATGGTCAGTGCATCGAGGATCCAGTCGCTGGACGCGCCCAGGCACTTGAGCAAGGCCACTTCGTCCCGCAGTTTCTGGCCCCATTGCCAGGCACAGAGTGCAATGGCGGCAGCGGCCAGCAGCGTTGCCGACAGGCGCGCCAACGCGAGGAAGCCGTAGGAGTTTTCGAGCGCGCGCGTCAACTCCGGCCGCGCCTCCTCGGGCGCCACCCGCCGCACCCCGCGCGGCAAGCTGATCGCTTGCAGCGGCGCGAGCTTGTCGCTGTCGCCGGCCAGCATCAATTGATATTGCGCCCGCGAGCCCGGCACCAGCAGTCCGGTGGCGGCAAGATCGGCGCTGTTCATCAACAACCGTGGCGCAAGGTCGCTGAACCCGGTGCCGCGCCCCGGCTCCTCGGTGAGCAGCGCGCCGACTTTCAGCTGCACGGCTCCGGCCTGAATCGAGCCGCCCGGTTGCAAATGCAGCTCCTGCCACAGGCGCAGGTCGACCCAGACCTCGCCCGGTGCGGGGATGCCCGTCGCCGGACGGGCAGGACCGAACGGCTGCTCTGCGACGCGCAGCACGCCGCGCAAGGGATAGCCCGGCTCCACCGACTTGATCGACGCCAGTGCGGTGAACTCGCCGTTGAGCACGACACTGGCGAACACCATGTTCCGTGTTTGTCGCAGGCCGCTGCGGCCCGCCGGCCCGACCACGCTCTCCGGCAAGGGCTCGCGCGACTGGAACATCAGGTCGGCACCCATGGTCTCGCCGGTCTGGCCGGCGATGGCGGCGCGGGTGCTCGCAATGAACAGGCTGACCGCCGACATCGCCCCCACGGCGACGGCGAGCGCAAGCATCAGGATCAGCAGTTCACCGGAACGCCAGCCCTTGCGCAGGCGGCGGACGGCATACGCCAGCGCGCTACCCATCCAGTTGCCCGTCACGCAAGGTCAGTACCCGATTGCAGCGGGCCGCCAGTGCTTCGTCGTGGGTGACCAGGATCAGCGTCGCGCCGCTTTGCGCGTTCAGGCCGAACAACAGGTCAATGATGCGCGCACCGGTGGTGGTGTCCAGGTTTCCGGTGGGTTCGTCGGCGAACAGGATCCGGGGCTGGGCGGCAAAGGCCCGGGCAATCGCGACGCGTTGTTGCTCGCCGCCGGACAATTGGTGCGGGTAGTGATGCAGGCGTTCCGACAGGCCTACCTGCCCCAGGGCGGTGCGGGCGCGGGATTGGGCATCTGCCTGGTTGGCCAGCTCGGCAGGCAGCATCACGTTTTCCAGCGCGGTAAATCCGCCCAGCAACTGGAACGACTGGAACACAAATCCGACGGTGCCGGCCCGCGCCCGCGCCCGCTGGTCCTCGTCGAGCGTGTCGATTCGCGTCCCGGCCAGGTGGATTTCACCGGCGGTGGGGGAATCGAGCCCGGCCAGCAAGGACAGCAACGTGGTCTTGCCGGAGCCGGAAGCGCCGACGATGGCAACCGTTTCGCCGGCGGCAACGTACAGGTTCACCCCGCGCAGGATGTGCAAGGGCGTGGCGTCATCGCCATTTATACTGCCAATGTCCTTTCGGACTTCGCGCGCAACGACGGCATCACTCATGCGGATTCTCGGTTTCCTGCTGTTGGTCCTGTTCGCCGCCTGCGGCCTGGCTGCCGCGCCCGTGGTGCTGGTCATGGGAGACAGCGTGTCAGCTGCCTACGGCATTCCGGTGGAATCCGGCTGGGTGCGGCTGCTGCAACTGCGGCTGGTGCAACAAGGGTATCTGCACCGGGTGGTCAACGGAAGCGTTTCCGGCGAAACCACCGCCGGTGGCCTCGCCCGGCTGCCTTCGGCACTGCAGCAGCATCGCCCCCAGGCCCTGCTGATTGAACTGGGTGGCAACGACGGCCTGCGCGGGCTGCCGATCCGGGAATTGCGGAAGAACCTGGCCGCCATGGTGAAGCTGGGTCGCAAGGCCGGCGCCGAGGTTGCGGTGTTTGAAATGCAGATCCCCCCCAATTACGGCGCAAGCTACGCCCGGCAATTCCAGGACAGCTTTTTCCTCGTCGCACGCGAACAGCGCGCACGACACGTGCCTTTCTTCCTGGCGCAGACGGCGGCTGGCAACCTGTTCCAGGACGACGGAATCCATCCCACGGCAGCGGCGCAGCCCGGGATGCTGGAGCTGGCCTGGCCGGTGATCGAATCGCTGCTGGGCAAGGCCAGGTCAACGCCGTGAAGGATCCCGGGGACGCTGAGTCGATCTGGCAGCGGCGGGTGGTGGCGCCGATCCTGGCGCAGCTGCGACAGGGAATCACGCCGGAAAAAATCGCGCTGACCCTTGCGCTGGGCGGCATCCTCGGAATTGTCCCGATCCTCGGCACCAGCACCGCCTTGTGCGCCGCTGCCGGCATCTGGTTGCGGCTGAACCAGCCGCTGATCCAGATGGTGAATTTCCTGGTCTACCCGCTGCAAATTCTGCTGCTGCTGCCGTTCTATCGCGCCGGCGAGACCCTGTTTGGCCAGCCGCACGTACCGATTTTCTCGGTCACCGAATTACTGCAGCGCTTCTCGGCCGGCCCGCTGCAGTTCCTGGTCGACTACGGAATGGTGGGGGTATACGGCATCGTGGCCTGGCTGTTGTTCGCCGGGCCGCTTGCAGTGGCCGCTTATTTTGTCCTGCGCCCGATTCTCACCCGCATGCGGCGCGTGGCTCAGCGCTCGAAGGTGTAGATCAGGTCGCCGCCCTGCTCGACGCCGGACTCGCCGCGGAGTTTGAAGCCGCGCCCCAATTCGTACTGCAGGCGCACGAACTGCCCCGGCTGGAACAGGGCAAAGCCGTAGCTCACGAACAAACGGGGCGACAGGTACTTGCCGATGGTCAGCCGGGCCTGCTCAGCGGTTTCGCCGGGCCGCGCGCCAACCGACACTTCGTCCAGCCCGACCTTGGGTGCCAGCTGCTGCGCGAGGTACTCGCCGCCGGCAAAACCCAGCGACGTCGCCGCGCTGTCGAGTTCCGGGCGCTGGCCGCTTTGCAGGGTTTCGGTCAGCGGGCGTCCCAGAACCAGCCACGAGAGCTGCTCTTCCTGCGTCATGGCCGGATCCGAGTAGAGGCTGAAGCTCGGCGCACTCAGGGGCCCACGGGCGCGCAGGCCGACACGAATCGCTTCATCCGGCTGGCGGTAGGCCGACAGCTCAATGCCCGGTTCCGAAACCGGGCCACCGTTGAACAGCAGGCGTCCGGTCTCAATCGTCAGGTCCTGTCCGTAGGCCTTGTAGCGACCGCCGACCAGGCGCAGTTCACCGAAGCCGCGCGTCAGCCGGCCCGGCTTGTCATTGGCGTCGATGGCGCCTTCCAGCCGAGTCTTGAGGCCCAGCCCATCAAAACGGACCTGGTCGCCGAGCTCGATGCGCACCTGGCTTTCGAGTCGCAGGGCACGGCCGGACGTCGCCACGTCGGACTCGACCAGGACCTGGTCCCCGGACGGGCCGACACCGCCGGAGGACAAATCGCGCGGGGTGATGGCTGCCCGCGGCACGCGAATTTCACCGGTCAGCCTTGAATCCGGTCCGGCCAGGACCAGCTCCAGGTTTGGCGACACCCAGGCGCGGATGTCGGGCGTATTGGCCCACTGCGCATTCTCCCCGGTCAGTGTGAATTTCCCCACCAGGGTCGGGCGCAACCTTTCGATACCCCCTTCCAGTTTCAGGGTGCCGCCGCCCGACTTCGCGCCAACCGAGATTGAAAGGGGTAACTGCTGTCCGCTTTCAAACACGGCGGTGATGTCGGTGAGCTCAATCCCGGGCGTCGCCAGCTGCACACGCGCCTGGGCGATTGCCAGCCTGCCCTGAAGCGCGGGACTGCGCGGCGTTCCTGACAGCGTCAGCTGCGACTCCAGCGCGCCGCTGGCGCTGGAGATCTCGGTGGACAGCACCGGCAACCACGACAGGTCGGGCAAGCTTGCCTGCAGATGGCCCGACAGCGGCCGGTCCAGCAGCAATGCCCCGGGCTCCAGCCAGACATCGCCCTCAATCAAACCGCCCGCCGGCTGCAGGCGCAAGTGGGCATGCAGCCGATCACCCTCTGGTTCCAGGCCCACCGAGCTGGGACCAAATTCCAGATGCACGCCGGCAGCATCCAGATATCCGGCCGTGGCCGCCAGGTTTGCGCGCAGGTCGATGACCTCGCTACCGCGAACGCGAACCGATGCGGTTCCGTCCAGCTTTCCGGCCAGCGTCCACTCACCGGGCAGCCAGTGGCGAAGGTTTTCAAAATCAAAGTCCACCACTTCGGCAGCACCACGCAATCCTGTTGCTGTGGCCTGCCCCTCGGCACAAACCCGCGATGCCCCGCGCTGCAGGCACAGCAATTCCATGGACCAATCCGGCAGCGCCACTTTCACGTTGCTGTCGAGCTGCTGGTGCCACGACGACTCGCCGACGGGCTGGAGGTCGGCGTCGGCCACCTGCCCCCACCAGGCCGCGCGCTGGAAGCCCCCGTCAACGTTGAGGCTGGCGGATCCCGACGCGGCGGTGGCCTCCAGCCGCAGCCGGTGCCGAAGCACGGTTCCCCGGCCCTCGAGCTGAACCCGGTCGAGCGGCAATCCCAGCTCCGCGTCCTTCAATTCGACCTGTAAATCAGAAGCCTCGGACTCGGACAGGCTGGCTGACCAACTGGCCTGTGCCGCGCGCAAGGCCAATCCGGAGGCAAGCTTGAACGCCAGATTCGCCCCGCTGCCTCGGGTTGAAAGCCGCGGCGCAAACGGGTCGCCCTTCAACCCGAACTTCAGCGCGACGCTGCCGGAGAGACCGGCGAGCAATGACTGCAGGTCGGGGCTCGCCAGATCTCCGGTCAGATCGAGTTCGGGCAGCAGGCGGCCCTGCGCCCGCAGCCGGCTCGGACCGGAGTCCAGGGTCAGTTCCTGGAGGATGACGCGCCGCTGGTCGGTGGTACCGCGGACCGCCAGCGTCAGGGGGTAGCCGCGCAGCTGCGAATCGCGCAGCTGCGCATCGAATTTCAGGTCTGGAACGGCGCCATGCCAGTCGCCGGAGAAATTTGCCGCGCCGGAAATGATCCCCGGCCATTGCTCAAACCGCTGGCCCGGGTTGATCCGGTCAAGCTGTAATGTCGCGGTCGTCCGCAATCCGTCCGACCAGGCAACCTGACCCTTGCCGCGAACCTCGCCGCCGAGCAGCGCCAGCTGCAGGCGCTGCACATCCAGTCGATCGAGGCTGCCGCGACCGCTGGCGACGAGCTTGCCCTGGATGTCCGCCGCATCGACGTTTGCGTTAAGCGTCCAGCCGTAGGCGGGCCAACGACCGTCAAGCCGCGCCCGCCCGGATTCGCTCCTTAGCGGGCGAAGTCCGGACCAGTCCAGCACTTGCCACTTGAGCTCCAGTTCGTTGACCGCAGCATCGGTGATTGCCAACGCGCCGGAGGCCTGGAATTCCGCCGGCCCCTCGATTTGCACACCGTCCAGCAACAGGCGGTCCTCGACGATGGCCACGCGCCCGCGCACCGCGACCGCGCCGGCTTCTTGCGTCACGGCGGAGGCCTTGCCGATCACGATCCATTCATCGCGCCAGCGCGCAGCGAACTCCAGCTTCGATAGCGACCATTGGCGGGCGCCGTCCCGCAGGGAAAGCTCGAAGCGCCCGATATCGCCGCGCTCAACCGCGATGCGCAGTGGCATGCGCACCGAGACCGGCTCGCCCTTTGCCGGCACCTCGCGTAGATGGGTCGTAACCTGCAGCGAAGAGGCGCTCAGCGACTCGGCCTGGACCCGTGACAGCAGCAAGCGCGACAGTCGCAGATTCAGGCGCACGTCACGCAGCGTGACCGTGGAGGCGGGGTGGTCGTAGACCACTTCGTCGAATCCGATCACGTCCAGCAGGCGTCCGCTGGCCCCCGTCATTCGCAGGCGGCCGTCGGTCAACGACTGTGCCGCGTGGACGGCGATTTGCAGGCCCGACTCGGTGGCAAGCAACCAGCCGCCAAGCATCGCCAGGGTGACCGGCGGCAGCAAAAGCAGGAGACGCTTCACAGCCCGACCCGGATGCCGAGATGCAGCCGCACGCCGCGACGGTCTCCCTCGAGCGGATGGGCAAAATCCAGCTGCAGGGTGCCGACCGGCGCGCGGTAACGGATGCCGGTCCCGATTCCGGTAAACAGATGTGGGGCGGGCTTGTCGTCGGCATTGCCCGCGTCGGCAAACGCCGCCGCGCCCCAATGACCCGCCAGCGCCATCTCGGCCTCAAGGCTGTAGGTGCTCAGGTAGTTGCCGCCAACCACCGTGCCGGCAACGTCGCGGGGCCCGAGCGAACGGTAGGAGTAACCGCGAACGCTCTGGTCGCCGCCGGCAAAAAACCGTTCGGACAGCGGAAGCGCGCTGAACTCATCGACATAACTTGCGCCCTGTTCGGTGCGAAACAGCAAGCGGCCCCGCGTACCCAGCGGCAGCACCGCGCGAATCTGGCTGCGTAACTGCAGAAACGAATTATCGGACAGTACGGCGTTGTGGGCCCCGTGGACATCAAAAAAGAAGTACCAGCCCAGGCGCGCGTGGATCGGATCATCCGACTCGCCACGCGAGAATGAAAGGCCGGGAGTCAATTGATAAGAAGTGTTCGTTCCCGTTCCGAGATAGGAGCGCTCCAGCCGGTAGTTAAGGTAGACGCGGCGCTGCCAGGCGCCCGGCGTACGGGCAAGGTAGGTGCCGATGTCGTAGCGGAAGCTGCTCGAGTTGTCGAATTTTTCGTCGGTGTAGCCGCCGGTGAATCCCAGGTTCTCGTTGGCCACCGTGCCCAGCGGGATACGGTATTCGGCGCCCAGGCTTTGCTTCACTTCCGAAACGCGCAGGTCCGTGCGCAACTTGTGGCCGGTGCTGGTCAGGCGCCGGAATTCGGTGCCCAGCGTGGCGCGCGGACCGGTATCGGTCCCGTAGCCAGCGCCAAGCTCGTAGCGCCCGCGCGGGCGCGTCGTCAGCACAATCTTGACCGGGATGCGATTGCCGGGCTCCAGCGACTCCCGTTGCGGCCGGATATCCACCTGGGCGAAGTAGCCGAGATCGGACAGGGCAAACTGCACATCCAGAAGTTTTTGCGGTGAAAACGGGTCGCCGACCCGGATCGAGATGTAACGCCGCAGGAATTCCTCGTCGAGCTTTTCCTGCTCGACCTCCACCGTGCCGAAAAAATAGCGGGGGCCGGTGTCCAGCACCAGTTCGATATCGGCGCGCCGCTGCGACTTGTCGACCCGCAACTGGTGTGCGGTGTAGGCCGCATCCAGGTAGCCGCGCTGGAACGCCGTGCGCAACAGGTCGGTCTTGAAGTTTTCGTAGTCGGCGTGGCGCAGGCGCGCGCCCTTGCGCATGGGTTGGCTGGCGACCCGTTGGTACAGTTCCGGGAATTCGGCGCCGTCCCCCGCGAGCTCGATCCGGACATCGCCAAGCAGTGTCGGCGGGCCGCGTTCGACCGTATAGCGGGCGTGCAAGCTGTTGCCCTTGCCCTGAAGCGCCGAACGGACGCCGGGGTGGTAATACCCGAAGGCCTGCAAGGCGGCGCGTATGTCATCGGGCGCCAGCCGGTGAAGGCGCCGGAATTGTGTTTCGTCGTCAGCGCCTGATTCGGCGTATTTCAGGATGTCGAGCCGGGCCTCGACGTTGGCGCGCTCCTCGCCTCCCAGTCCGCTGACGGTGACCTTGAACCCGGCCGCCAGCAGCGGCCCGGCCGCCAACAGCCCGACCAGAAGCAGGGCGACGCGAGGCGGCGAAAGATTCACTTTCGACACCCTCCGTCCGGTGGTCGGCGCCGATTGTCCGGGCCAGGGTTCATGCTCTTCGTGGTCAATGGCACATGGCGTATCATGCATCGCGCTTGGACTCTTGTGCGGTGCGATATGCCTGATCTCAAGCTGGTCATTGGCAGCAAGACCTACTCCTCCTGGTCGCTTCGGCCGTGGCTGCTGCTTCGGTACCACAACGTTGCGTTCAAGGAAGTCAGCATCGCGCTGAATACTCCCGAGACCCGCAAGAAAATCCTGGACGTCTCGCCCTCGGGCAAGGTGCCGGTGCTGATCAACGGACCGGAGAAAGTGTGGGACTCGCTGGCCATCTGCGAGTACGCCGCCGAGATCCTCAAGCTTCCGGGCGCCTGGCCAACGGATACCGTCCAGCGTTTCCACGCGCGCTCGCTCGCCTGCGAGATGCACTCCGGGTTTACCGACTTGCGCAGTGAACTCCCGATGAACTGTCGCCGCCCGCCCGCACCGCACCCGCTCAGCGATGCGGCCGAAGCCGACGTCGCACGCGTCCGCCAGATCTGGCGCAGCTGCCGCGAGCAGTACGGCAAGTCCGGCGACTGGTTGTTCGGCAAGTTCAGCATCGTCGATGCCATGTTTGCCCCGGTCGCCTTGCGCTTCCATTCCTATGCCGTCCCCCTCGACGGGCCGGAACTGGAATACAGGGAATCCATGCTGAACCTTCCGGCGCTTCGCGAGTGGTTGGGCGCGGCGATGCTGGAAACGGTCAGCGCACCGGGAACCGCCGCACCAGCTTCGCGGACATCGACTGCCGCGCCGCCGGCCCCTGCTGCTGCAGCAGCACCTGCGGCAGCACCGTCCCAGCCGGCCCGCAAGGCCAAGGCCCAGGCCGCGCCTCCGGAGGAGGCGGCCGCCCCGGGCAATGTCAGCGGTGCCAAGGTGGTCAGCAACCAGGGCGGCGTGCGGATGGTCTCGAGCATCATCCCGGACTGAACGGACTTGGCTGCTGCGCGGGCTTGCGCCCGGGCGGATGGCCTAACCGGACGTCGCAGCACCTGCCAGAAGTTTCTCGATTCGGGCGTCCTTCAGCGCCCAGCGCTGGTTCACCCACGACTGGAATCGCGCGCGGTGCTCCGGGCTGTCGTCGTCGACGCGCGCCAGCAAGTTCGCCGGCACCGGCAACAATTCGGCATGCACGGCCAGTCGCGCGTGCTCCCCGCGCAAGAAACTCCAGATCGGGGCGCGGCCGCCGGGCTGGTAGACGATGGTCACGTCGAGGATGCCGGCGAATTGTTCGCCCATGGCATCAAGCGCCACACGAAGTCCGGCCGATTTGGGGCGCAGCAGGTGCCGGTAGGGCGACGCGAAGGCCGCTCGCTTGGCGAGAGTGAACCGGGTGCCTTCAGCAAAATTGACCACGGTCACCGGGATCTCCCGGTAGCGCTCGCAAAGCTTTCGGGTCGTCACCAGGTCCTGTCCCTTCAGATTCGGATTGCGCCGGATGTCATCCTTGGAATGCCGGTGCATGAACGGCATGTCCAGTGCCCAGCAACCCAGCCCGATGGCGGGAACCCACAGCAGCTCGTGCTTGAGGAAAAAGCGCGGAAACGGTGCCCGGCCCAGCAACAGCTCCGCCACCAGCACGATATCGATCCAGGACTGGTGGTTGCAGATCAACAGGTAGCTCTTGGACGGGTCCAGGTTCTCCGGCAACTGCAGGATCCCCTGCATCGGATAAAACGCGCGCAGGATCAGGCGATTGAAACGGACCCACACCCAGGCCCCGCGGACCACCCAGCGCCCCCAGAACCGGCTCCACCCCGGAACCGGCACCAGCAGCTTCACGATCGCGAACGGCATCAGGCACAGGAAGCCGACCACGGGCGAGACACTGAGGAGCGCAAAGGCCAGTCCCGCAGTCATCCGCGGCGGCAGCAGCCTGGACAACACTTCAGGGGCGCCCGTGATAGGCCGGGGACAAGTCGCGCACGGCCTCAATCATCGCCGCCGCGTGCTCCGGCGGAGTGGCCTGCAGGATGCCGTGCCCGAGGTTGAACACGTGGCCCTCTCCGTGTCCGTAATCTTCCAGGACCCGCGCCACTTCGGCGCGAATCACGGCCGGCGTTGACAGCAGGATTGCCGGATCCAGGTTGCCCTGCAGCGCAATCCGGTCGCCGACCCGGCGCCGGGCGCCGGCCAGGTCCTGGGTCCAGTCCACGCCCGCCGCACTGGCGCCAGTTTCGGCCACCAGCTCAAGATGCTGGCCGCCGTTCTTGGTAAACAGGATCACCGGCACGCCTGGCGCTTCCTTTTTCAGGCCCTGAACGATCGCCATCATCGGGGCCAGCGACAACCGTCGATACGCATCCGGCGCGAGCACGCCACCCCAGGTGTCGAACACCATCAGCGCCTGGGCCCCAGCCTTGGCTTGTGCGGCGAGGTACAGCGTCACCGCGGCCGCGAGCTTGGCGAGCAGCATGTCGATAACGTCCGGCGCCTGGTAGGCCATCTGCTTGATGCGATGAAAATCCTGGCCGCCGCGGCCCTCAACCATGTAGGTCGCCAGCGTCCACGGACTGCCGGAAAAGCCGATCAGGGGCACGCTGTCGTGCAGGGCGCCACGGATGGTCCGCACGGCATCCATGACATAACGCAACTCGGTTTCGGGATCCGGCACCCCGAGCCGCGCAATGGCATCCGCGTCGCGAACCGGACGATGGAACTGCGGACCCTCTCCCTCAACGAAATGCAGGCCCAGCCCCATCGCGTCGGGGATGGTCAGGATGTCCGAGAACAGGATCGCGGCGTCGAGCGGAAATCGTGCCAATGGCTGCAACGTGACCTCGCAGGCGAGCTCCGGCGTGCGCATCAGCTGCAGGAAGCTGCCGGCCTTGGCGCGGGACGCGCGGTATTCCGGCAGGTAGCGGCCGGCCTGTCGCATCATCCACACCGGCGTGCGCGGCACCGGCTGTCGCCGCAAGGCGCGCAGAAAGAGGTCGTTGCGGGGCGCGCCGCCCGGTTCAGGCGAGGCTGGCGGCGATTTCATTCTGGATCGCCTGTGCGGCAGCCTTCGGATCCCCGGCGTCACGAATCGGGCGACCCACGACAATATAGTCGGCGCCCGCCTTCATCGCGGCGGCCGGCGTCATCACCCGCTTCTGGTCAGACTCGGTCTGGTTGTCGACCGGCCGGATTCCCGGGGTTACGCAAATCAGCTTTGAACCGACATCCTGCTTCAGGCGGGCAACTTCAAGTCCCGACGACACCACGCCATCGCAACCGGCCGCCAGCGCGCGCCGCGCGCGCGACAGCACCAGCTCGCCGACGTCGCACTGAAAGCCAAGGTCGTCGAGGTCGCCGCGGTCCAGGCTGGTGAGCGCAGTCACGGCGAGCACCTTGAGCGATCCGGATCGGGCTTTCGCGGCAGCCTCCATGATCGACTGGTTGCCGTGCACGGTGCAGAAATCAACGCCCAGCTCGGACAGATTGCCGACGGCACGCGCCACGGTTTCCGGAATGTCGAAGAACTTGAGGTCAACGAACACGCGGTGTCCGCCCGACTTGAGCGCCTTGAGCAGCTCAAAAAAGCCTGGCGCCATAAACAGCTCAAGGCCGATCTTGTAGAAGCTGGCGGCGTCGCCGAGGCGTTCCACGAGTCCCAGTGCCGCCGACGGCGTGGGGACGTCGAGAGCAACGATCAGCCGCTCGCGCGGGGCCGGGGAGACACTCATGGACGCCATTATCACTTTCCAGCCGAAACCTTGTTCAGACGCCCAGGTACTCGACAATGCCCTCGGCCGCCTCGCGCCCCTCGAACACCGCCGTGACCACCAGGTCGGAGCCGCGCACCATGTCGCCGCCGGCAAAAACCTTGGGGTTGGCGGTCTGGAACTTGAGCTTGGACCGCCCGCTGGCCTTGACCTTGCCGTCCGGCAGGGTGTCGATCTTGTGCTCGTCAAACCAGTCCGCTGGGCTGGGCCTGAATCCGAACGCAATGATGACCCGGTCGGCAGGCAGGATTTCCTCGGAGTCCGGAACATCCTCCGGAGACCGGCGCCCGCGCGCATCCGGCGAACCCAGGCGCGTCTCAACCAGCTTGACGCCCTTGGCGCTGGTGCGACCGGTGATCTCGATCGGCTGGCGGTTGAACAGGAATTCAACACCCTCTTCCTTCGCGTTCGCGATCTCGCGCCGTGAGCCTGGCATGTTGGCCTCGTCGCGCCGGTACACGCAGGTCACGCTCGCCGCCTGTTGGCGCACGGCGGTGCGCACGCAATCCATCGCCGTATCGCCGCCGCCCAGCACCACCACCCGCTTGCCCTTCATGTTGACGTAACGCCGGGCGCTCTTCTCGATGCCCAGCACGCGATTCACGTTGGAAACGAGGTAGGGCAAGGCTTCATGGACTCCGCGCAGGTTCTCGCCGCGGAAGCCCCCCTTCATGAAGGTGTAGGTGCCCATGCCCAGGAACACCGCGTCGTGGTTCTTGAGCAAGTCCTCGAACGGGATGTCCTCGCCAATTTCGGTATTGAGGACGAACTGCACGCCCATGCCTTCGAGGATCTCGCGGCGCGTCTCCACCACCTGCTTCTCGAGCTTGAACGGCGGAATGCCAAAGGTGAGCAGGCCACCGACCCGCTCGTACTTGTCGTAGACCACCGACTGCACGCCGTTGCGCGCGAGCACGTCGGCACAGGCCAGTCCGGCCGGCCCGGCCCCAACGATGGCGACCTTCTTGCCGGTCGCAACCACCTTCGACAGGTCCGGGCGCCAGCCCTGCTTGAACGCCTCGTCGGTGATGTACTTCTCGATGCTGCCGATGCTGACCGCACCAAAGCCGTCATTGAGCGTGCAGGCGCCTTCGCACAGGCGATCCTGCGGGCAGATGCGGCCGCAGATTTCGGGCAGCGAATTGGTCTGGTGCGACAGCTCGGCGGCCTTGAACAGGTTGCCTTCCTCAATCAGCTTCAGCCAGTTGGGGATGTGGTTGTGCACCGGGCACTTCCACTCGCAGTACGGGTTGCCGCAGGAGATGCAGCGGCCCGCCTGTTCGGCGACTTCTTCCTTGCCAAATTGCCCGTAGATCTCGCGGAAGTCCTGCAAGCGCACCTCGACCGCCACCTTCGCCGGATCCTGGCGCTCGACTTCGACGAACTGCATTGTGTTGCTGGTTCCCACGGTTCGTCTCCTTAAGCCGCAGCGCGAATGGCGACCAGCAGCGAGCCAATGTCGGCAGCCTTGGGCTTCACCAGCCAGAAGCGGCCAACGTGGTCGCGGAAGTTCTCGACGATTTCCCGCGCCCAATCGCTGCCCGTTGCGTTGACGTGCTCCTCGATCAGGCCCAGCAGGAAGTGCTGGTGGCCCTCCATCGCCTCCTGCTGGATACGATGGATGTCGATGAGTTCGTGGTTGCAGCGGTCAACAAAGCCACGCTTGTCGTCCAGCACGTAGGCGAAGCCGCCAGTCATGCCGGCACCGAAATTCAGCCCGACCCGTCCCAGCACCACCACCGCGCCGCCGGTCATGTACTCGCAGCC